>VFZO01000046.1 GCA_016871155.1 Acidobacteriota bacterium
TGGTCGAAAGAAGCCATCCGCAGGCACTGGCCCGCCCTCGGAAAGGGGATTCTGATCAAATCCGGCACGGGAGTGAGGCGTTGGTGTATACTGTGGGGGTCCGGGAGACCCAAAATGGAAATCCCGGTTGGAAGCAGCTCCGTTCCGGATCCGCGTTTTTCGGCGGTGCGCTTGCGGGCATGATCCACCAGGATTCGCCGCATCATCTTTGCGGACACGCTGAAAAAGTGCGCGCGGTGCTGCCAACTGGCACGATCCTGATCCACCATGCGCAGGTACAGCTCATGCACCAGCGCCGTGGGTTGCAAGGTATGGCTGTCGCGTTCGTGATGAAGAAACGCACCCGCCATCCGGTGCAGTTCATCGTAAATCAGGGGCACCAGACGTTCAAACGCCGCCGGATCTCCGCCCGACCACTCGCGAAGCAGTGCGGTGACATCCCCGCTGCTCTGGCCGCTTTCCATGTTCCCTTCCGGATTATATCGAAGGGGATTCATTCGCCGCCGGGCACAGCGGGGTCGACTGTCTCGCGGGACCCGCCGATGCCGAAGGCATGGGCGGATCACATGCCGCATCGGTGTTATGGTGCGCATCGTTGGCACCGGCTAGAACTTGACAAGCACATTGCGGCCCTGTGGATACCGCAATAGCGCCCAAAGGTAGGTCGAATCGAATCGAATACAAAGGATCTGGGGCGGCTGCGGCTCCGGGCTAGCCAGTGAAACACTGCCAAGCACCTGCCCTTTGGTTGTGATCCTCGCCACCCGTCCGCCCTCGGAATCGTTAGCGGCCCAGAGGTAGATTCCGTCAAACTCGATCACGCCCGGCATAAAGCCCAACTGCGCTGTGGCTGTGTCGAACTGCCCGGTGGTGGTCCGGCTGATCCGCACCAGTTTGCTCTCGGACGTGCAGGCGATCCAGACCGTGGCGCCGTCGAACACCAGTCCCTTGGCATCGACGCCTGAAGCGCAGGCATTAAGCGTGAAAACCAACACGCCATCCGAACCCCGGTATTGCCGCAACTCGCCCGACTGGCGGTGATATGCCCACATATCGGCGCCGTCCGACACCAATTCGGTGATGCCGCCCGTTGGGGATCCGCCGGTGAACAGCAACTCCCCTTTTTGATTGAGTTTCACGAGCCGGTCCTCTCCCGCGATCCAGATATCGGGACCGTTACCTGCGATGCGCCGGGTGAGTCCCCAACTGGAACTCACTGTCAACCATGCCTCCGGCGGGCTCGCGTAAGGCGACACGCCGGTCGACGTTTTGAAGAGTGTCTGGCCCTGGGCAGCCCAGAGCCACACGCCGTCGAAATATGCGGCTCCGGCTCCTGAACGCGGGATTTCATGAGAGGAGTCCAACAAGAAATCTGGCGACAAAGTCATTGGGACGGCTTCCAGTCCACGCAGGTCGCGGCGCTCAATCGAACCAGCCGAAAGCAGGTAAATTGAGCGGAGATCCGTCTCTAGGGAAACAGGCTGTGGACCGATCCGGAGACCTGTACCCGGCGCAGTTAGCGAATTCAGTTCCAATGCTTCGATCACACCCCGGGCGGCGCTCCACCGCCGCAGAGCGGCTTGGATCAGCGGGGGCGCGCCGCCGTCGCCGCTGCCCGCCGCCGTTGCGCCGGGAGGTCCGGGAGGCCCCTGCGGACCTTGCGAACCAGTGGGGCCAGCGGGTCCCTGCGGCCCCGCGGGACCCGCTGGTCCACGCACGCCGCTCCAGATCAACTGCAGGGTTGGATAACGGCCCGTGGCAGTATTCTCTCTGCTGTCGAACGAACAGTTCGCCGCCGCAATAGCACTCACTACGAAGCCCGCGCTCGCTCCCTGATCCAGATCGGCCCTCACGGCGGCGGTGACATCGATCTCAACAAATTGTCCGGTGGCGGGTAATGCGGCCCTTGTGCTGTTCAACCCGTCCCCTGGCGCCGAGGCGTGGGTCACAGCCGCTTCCGTCCAGCGGTTGCGCGCTGACGAAACCAGCAGACTTCCCGGTGACCCCACGCGGTTCGCATACAGCGTCAGCACCGCGCGGCTGAGCGTTGCGTTCGGCGGCGGCGCCGCCGGTACCGCGAACTGCAAATAGATCCGCTGCGTCGAACTCAAAAGAAGGTTCGCGCGGCTGCCGAAATTCTCATTGGGCGCCGCAGAGTCCGTGTACGTATCTCCGGCGATGGCCACCGATTGCGCCGGCAAGACAGCGCAACTCATAATCATCGCGATCCCCAGTCGATACATTTGGCTTGTCTCCCTTGTCATCTGCATCTTTCCTGCCCCGAACGGAAGTACTTGCTACCGTTTAGATAGAGCACTTCCTTGCCCATCCTCGCCGCCTGATAGCACCACAACCGTCCATCGTGGAAAGCCAACGTCAATTGCGCGCCGTCCGAATTCCCAACGGCCGTCCAGCGGCCCGCGCTATGATCCCCGGTGCGCGAATAGCCCATGGCCTGTGGCAAATCGAACGAGGCGGTGGTCTGTTCACCGTAATGGAAGGATCCGTCAGAGCATAGGTAAATCCGCTCCGTCGACTGCAGGCTTCCCTGGGAACTACTCATCGACGAAGACGAAGACCGGCTGAAGTAGTAGCTCAACTTCGTTCCCCCGAAGTAGGCTCTCCATTGGGGGTCCTGTCCGGTGGTGGAACGCGACGGTGGGAGCAGTGCGATGCCGGCGGCCACCTGATCCGCCACGGGCGCCAGCCTTGGCCAGGATTCCGGAGTCGTGGCCGCCAGAATAATGAAACAGCGGCCGTCCCGGCTGCGCACTCCGGCCAGGAGTCCACGGATCGGCTGCCCATCCAGGGTTCCGGCCACCGGCACAGCCATTCCCAACGCGCCCGCCAGATCGAGCGGGCGCACCGAGTCCGCTGGTTTCAGCGCCACGCCTTCGCCCTCGTAGCCGTTCCGCGCGGCCAACACAAGTTCCGCTTCGGTGAAGCGTTCGCCAGATTCCAGAAGGATCATGCCCGGCGTAGTTTTCGAGCCGAATATTGTCAGCGTCCCTTGACGAGTCAGGAACCCAAAGCCTCCTGAAAGCTGAAGCGTCAGCCCCGCATCCGCATCGTGGAATCGGCCCGGGGTCGCGGCGCGCTCCACTTGCGCGTTGCCGAGATCAGCTTCCGCATTCTGTGCATTGAGTCGCAAGGCGAAGCCCATCAGAGCGGCTCCGGCCAGCAATAAGAGTTGCCTATGCATGCCGAGTGACACGCGCGGGATCGTGCCCAAATGGACCAAGCGAAAGTGGAGGCACGCGCAGATCTGTCAGGATTCGCCTTGAGATGCCACGGGATCGTCCAACAGTTCGAGGAGCTTTTCGGCGACTATCCACACGATGGAAACAAAATTCCCCACCGGAAAGTGCGTCTCCATCAATGGGGTGGAGCCCCTAACGAAATTCGCGATGGCGCGTCTAACGCCCCATGCGAGCCCTATCTCTCTTTCTGACGATGCTGTTGCTCTCCATGGCCACGGCTTTCGCGCACCCGCACCGTTCGGTGCGCCGAGCCCACAAGCCCGCCGTGGCCGAGGCGAAGGCACGCGCGCACCAGCGGAACATGATTCGAAAGATCATGCCCCGCGGCAAGCGTCTGCCTGTGCACCGGTATCGCGCTACTTATGGACGGTGGGTGTAATTTTCAGATTCCGGAACTGGGCGGTTTCGAAGAACGAACCGAGTCCGATTTTCCCGTGCTTTAGCGACAGGTCGATGCCGCGCAGCGCGCCCGTGGTCTTGCCGTTGGCAGAGCAGATTACCTCGCCGGTCTTGCCGTCCCAGGTCATCTTCACGCGCGTCCATTCGGTGGTGGGCAGGGCGCCGGGGCCACCTTCGGGCGGGCTGATGCGAACGCGGTCGCCGCCGTAGACGTGGAAGACACCGTTATGAACCGCGACCTTGGCCGGATCGTCGACGGAGAGGTGCACGTAGTCGAAATGGTTGTCGTCCTGATAGGCGTAGACCAGAATTAGCGACTTCTCGTCGCGCTTGACGTCCACTTCGAGAGTGAAGGCGGTGTAGGGGCCGTCCTCGAGGATCGCGAACTGCTTGGGCCGGCGGGGCTTTTCCTGCGGACGCTTGACCAGAAGCTGGAGCGTGCCGCCATCCGCCTTCCAGTCCGCGGCGAGTGGCACCGACCACTTGCGGCCGAGCGCTGTGATGGTCTCATCGGCCGGCAGCGCCACGGCGGCCAGACAGAGGATTGCAAGAGGCTTCATGGGTACTTATTCTTCTACCACGCTACGGCGCCGTTACGACTGGGAGAGCAATGTAGCTGCCGTGGAGAATTCTGTTGACCGCCTTCCGCGTCTTCGCCGCGGAGGCCAACGGCTCGCCGGTCTGCGGATTCACGCTGAACTGCGGGAAGTTGGACGACATGATGTCGACGCGGATTCGATGGCCAGGCAGGAAGACGTTTGCCGTGCCCACCATGTCGACCTCGAAATCGTAGACCTTGCCAGGTTCTAGGAGCTTGGGCTTGGACAGGCTCTCACGGAAGCGGGCGCGGAGGATGCCTTCGGCGATGGGCATGGCGGCGCCATCGGGATAGACGTCGATGAGGCGCACCATCCAATCGGTGTCGGGCGCATCGGAGGAGGCCCGGAGTTTCATCTTCACGGGCCCGGCAATTGCCAACGGCGAGATCATCTCCTCCGAGGTGTAGGAGAGAACGTCGGGCCGCTTCTCGATCGCCCGTTGATCGCGCGGGCCTGCGAGCGTGGGCGTACCGCAGCAGTTGTTGCCGCTCAACGTCGGCACGGGATTCGCCGGATCGGAGGTGTAGGAATCGTCTCCCGCACCTGGCTTGGCGAACGAAAGGCCCTTTAGAGCCGCCAAATACAGAGGTTTTTCGACGGCGCCCGGAATAGGCCAGTCCGTTTCCTTACGCCACTTGTTGGCGCCCATGTAGAAGATCTCGACCGGCGGCTCCTTGTCGAGACCGTTCTGGATGCCCTTCAAGTGGTAGTCCAGCCAGCGTAACTCGTAGGCGTCGGCGGAGCGGTTGGCGTCCGGGCCGAAGTCGATCTCACCGAACTTCCGGCTGGGTCCGTGGCCCCAGGGACCGACCACCATGCGCGCGCCTTTCTTCTTCATTCCAACGTAGCCGTTGATGGTACCGGCGACGAAGATGTCGAACCAGCCGCCCAGCGTGTGGACGGGCACCTTGATTTTGTCGAAACGGTGCTCCACCGAGGTGTGCTCCCAATACGCGTCGTAGGCTTCGTGCGCCAGCCAGTCGCGATAGTGCTGGACCTTGGAATGGGAGCTGAACAGATCGCCCTCGCCGAGCGGCGCGTGCGCCAGTATGTTCTCGTACTTCATCTCCGCCGGAGTGAACGTTTCGGTGTGCCAATACTGGGGCTGCATGATGCGGAAGGGCATGCGGACAACGCCCCACCCATAGTTGAACGACAAACGGAACGCACCACCGTGAAAGGCCCAGTTGTGATAGATGCTGGTGGAGGCGACGCGCGGGAACATGGCGACCAAGCTGGGCGGCGCTTCGGCCCCGGTCAACCACTGGTTGTTTCCCAGGTAGGAGCCGCCGACGGAGGCGACCTTGCCGTTGGACCAGGGCTGTTTGGCGGCCCACTCGATGGTGTCGTAACCGTCCTTGCCCTCATCGCGGAACGGCTCCCACTTGCCGTCCGATTCGAAGCGCCCGCGCACGTCCTGGGTAATGGCGACGTAGCCGTGCTGCGCGATTTTGATCATGCCGGCATGGACGCCATCGCGCTGCGTGCCATATGGGGTACGCGTGACCGCGACGGGGAAGCGGCCGGCCTTGTCGGGTCGATAGACGTCGGCATAGAGAATCACGCCGTCGCGCATCCGAACCGGTACGTGGCTATCTACGCGAATTTTTTCCTGCGCGAAGCAGGCAAGGGAAAGGAAGAGTGCGGAGAGTTTCATTGCAGTGTCCGGAGAATGGCGGTTAACGTGAAGATGGCGCAGGCAGGCGGGTCGATATGGGTATCGCCGTGCGCATGAAACAAGCGGGAATAGAGTTCCCCTACGACCGCGCCCGCAACGCCGAACGCAGTACCAGCGTAAAGGTTGCCGCCGAATGTGGTGAAGGCGATGGCAGCCGGCAGCGCGATGTGGTGCCAGACCGGCACGGTCGTACCGGTTTGCAGGAACGTCAAGGAAGCCGCGGCGAAACCGAAGCCGGCCACGTCGCCGCCTTTGTCGGCGCCGGCGAACTTTAGCAGCCAGGCGGAGGCGGTTCCGAGCACAGCGCCCAACGCTATGAGCTGCAGCCAATCGCGTTGGTAGGGAAGCCATGCGCCGTCGTCGCGTCGCTGGGGCAAAAGGCCGGATTTGCCAAAGGCGAACCGGACGATGACTGCGCTGAGGAAAACGGTGAGTGCGATGGAATCGGTAGGAAGACCGGCGAGCATCGCTTGCAGCAGGAATCCGGCTACGCCGAACAAGCCGCCCACCAGCAGGACATCCGGTGCGTTTAGGCCGGCCAAACCCCGGCCAATGTCGCGGCCCGTCTCGTGCTTACCTCGCGAAGCGGCGTAGGCGGCGGCGGCAACGCCGCCGGCAAAGCTGATGTGCGGCCCAAGCAGGGGTCCGAACGCGACGTTGCCGATGAAGTCTTTCCCGCCGCCGCCGGCAGCGATGGCGACACCGGCTAGAACGAACCAGCCGGTGAAGATGAAGGCGACGTTTGCACCGAGCGAGGCACCCAGCGCGCCACCGGCGAAGGCTACGGGAACAAGAGACCAGTCGATTGGGTTCACAGGCGACTTAGTTTATCAATTGGGAGGCTCTTGGATTAGACTGGTCGAGTGAGAAAGCGAACTCCATTCCTCGTTTTGGCAGGATTCACGGCCGCCTTGGCGCATGACGGCGATTGGCCGCAGTGGCGCGGGCCGCAGGCGAGCGGCGCCGCCAAGGGTGCAAAGAACTTGCCGGTCAAGTTCGGAGAATCCGAGAATCTGCAATGGAAGGTGAAGCTGCCGAGCTGGTCTGCCGCGACGCCCGTGGTGTGGGGCGACACGGTGTACGTGCTCTCCGCCGAGGAGGGTTTCGTGAACCCGACGTACGATACGAAGAAGCTCAGCCGCAAGGCGGAAACGGCGAGCGATAAGATCTATCTGCTGGCGCTGAACCGCCGGGACGGAAAGCAGAAATGGCGGCTGCAGGTGGATAGCGGCAACGTGTTGAACCGCAAGCAGAACGCGTCGTCGCCTTCGCCCATCACTGACGGGAAACACGTCTGGGTGATGACGGGCAATGTCCGGCTCGGTTGCTGGACCGTGGCGGGGAAGCCGGTGTGGAAGCGCGATTTCGTCGAAGACTACGGGCACGTGGGGCTGAACCACGGGTATGCGTCGACGCCGCTGCTGGACGGTAACCGGCTGTACGTGCAGGTGGTTCACGGCTATCGCTCGGAGAACCCGTCCTACACCGCCGCGCTGGACAAATTGACTGGAAAAACGATTTGGAAGGAACTGCGGCCGGCGCCAGGCATCGTCGAATCGAAAGACAACTATGGAACGCCGCAGATGGCGCAGGTGAACGGCAAGAAAGAGTTGATCGTGTTCGGCGGCGACATCGCAACCGGGCAGGACCCGGACACGGGTAAAGAGCTTTGGCGAATGGGCGGGTTCAATCCGCCGGCGTTTCAGATGAACCGGACAATTTCTTCGCTGCTCGTCGTTGGCGATCAAGTGGTCGTCGGAGGGAACCGAGGGCGCCCCTATATCGGCTTCAAGGCCGGCGGCCGCGGCGATGTGACAGGCAAGGTGGAACTCTGGAACAACAACCTGGGGCCCGATGTGCCGACGCCGGCAACGGACGGCAAGCTGCTCTACGTGCTGAACGATAAGGGCTACTACAACTGCCTGGACTTGAAGACCGGTAAGCCGGTATACGAGGGTCAGCGGATCGAGTTGGGCTCCTACAGCTCTTCGCCGCTATTGGCGGATGGCAAGCTGTATGCCATCAACGAAGACGGTACGGTGACCGTGACGAAAGCGGGCGAGAAGTTCGAGGTGCTGGCGGTGAACAAGCTGGATGGCTATACATTGGCCAGCCCGATCGCGGTGGGCAATCAGCTTTTCATCCGGACAGCGGAGGCGTTATACGCGTTCGCCCATAAGCACTAAGGAACTATTGGAGCGGGAGACGGGATTCGAACCCGCGACATCAACCTTGGCAAGGTTGCACTCTACCAGCTGAGTTACTCCCGCTCAGCAGCGGCAACATTCAGTATCGCACGGAGGCCCTGCACTGTCAAAATCCAGCCACAAGTGCCATGATGAAGTATTCCGATGAAACGCCGTTTGGCTTGGATTGCCGCCTTATTGTGCGTGCCGATTGCGGGCGGGGCCGTGTTGTTCTACCTGGCCAAGCAATACGCCCACTCGATTCAGCCCTACATTCGCGAACAGGCGATTCAGTATCTTCGCGACCGCTACGGCGCCGACGTTGAGTTGGAAACTCTCAGCGTGGATCTGCCGGGTTTCTCGCCGATTCAGCTCTACTTGACGAAGGGCGAGGGCACATTCGCCAACGTCACCGGATCCGGCATCGCCGTGCGCAAAGGGCCGGAACCGTTGCTGAAGATGAAGTCAATGCGCTTTGAACTGGACCTCGGAAAGCTATTCGACGAGAACAAGAACGTGAAGCGCGTCACACTGGAAGGGCTGGAGATTGTCGTGCCGCCGAAAGGGGAGCGTCCGTCGTTGAAGCCGGGGCAGGTGCAGATCACCGGCGCGCCAAAACCGAATGTGATTTTGGAAGAGGTGATCATCTCCGGCGCGAAGCTCATTATCCTTCCAAAAGACAAGAAGAAGCAGCCTCTGGAGTTCCTGCTGCACAAAGTGAGGCTCACCAACGCCGGCGTGAATGTTCCGTTCGCCTACGAGGCCGTCCTGCGCAATGCGAAACCGCCCGGCGACGTTGTGGCGAAGGGCAAGTTCGGGCCGTGGATCAAGGACGCGCCCGGAGACACGCCGCTGAGGGGCGACTATACCTTCGAACGCGCGGATTTAGGCGTGTTCAACGCGATTCGCGGAACTTTGCGGTCCACCGGCCACTTCGAAGGAACCGTCAACGAATTGAAGGCCCATGGCGAAGCGAGCGTGCTGGATTTTGCGTTGAAGATGGCGGGGAACAAAGTGCCGCTCTACACAAAATTCGAGGCACTGATCGATGGCACCAACGGCAACACGATTCTAAAACCGGTGCAGGCGCGGCTTGGAAAGACCGCCATGACCGTGAGCGGAGGCGTCATCAAGCACGATGGCGACGCGCGGCGGACGACGGACCTAGACGTTTTTATTCCGAACGGGCACCTAACCGACGTGCTCCGATTGGCAATGAAGGGCGAGCAGACGTTTATGACCGGCCTGCTGAACCTGAAGGCACGCGTGGTAGTGCCACCGCTCAGCGGGAAAGTCATCGAAAAACTCCGGCTGAAGGGGCAATTCGGCGTTCGCGATGGCCGGTTCCTGCGTTCGACGATTCAGGACAAGATCGACCAGATTAGCAGGCAGGCGCAGGGCCAGCCGAAGAATCAGGAGATCGACGAAGTGGTCTCGACCATGAGCGGCCGTTTCACCATGGCGAACGAGTTCATCACATTCGAGGAATTGGCATTCGGAATTCCGGGAGCCGATCTAAGCCTGACGGGGAACTACAACCTCGAAAACGAAGAGTTAGATTTTCGCGGAGATGTGCGGTTGAAGGCCAAGCTTTCGCAGACCCAAAGCGGCTGGAAACGCTGGGCGCTGAAGCCGGTGGATCCGTTCTTCTCGAAGAACGGCGCGGGGACGTATTCGAAGATCAAGATCGACGGAACGCGAAAGCAGCCGCACTTCGCGCGGACCAAGTAACCGCGGTTAGAGGCCGCCGGTGCGCAGGCTAAACCAGCGGTGCCGGCGCAGCCGGCCGCGGCGCAACCGCAGAATCGCCCGGTAGTCGCGCCAATTGGCGACGATTAACCACACACCAAGCAGCACGATGGTGAGGGCGACGACGGCGACCACCCAAACCGCGCCCCAGTGGAAACCGGCCGTGTGGGAATCGGGCTTGAAAAAGTAGCGCTCAAACTCGCCGCCGAAATTCATGCCGAAGAAGCCGGTGATGACGGCGCCGGCGCCGAAAATAGTGGAGAGCATCGCCAGGCGGTTCACGGCTTCGGTGGATCGCACCTGGTTGTATTCGCCGATGACCTCGTTCATCTTGTCAACTTCCTTTTCGATTTCCGCCCGCATCTCGTCGACGCGGTAGGCCTGGCACTGCATCAGGAAGTGCTCGATCTCCTCGTCCTTGTTGGCGAGTTCGTCGAAGTGCCAATAGTTGGAAAAGTGCAAAAAATCGCTGCGCAGATCGGTCGCAATCTCCATGTTTTGCTTTTGCAGCAGGCCGACTTCGAGGTCCTGATAGAGGCGGCGGGATACAAGCGCAACGTTTTCGGCGAAGTCGAGCAGGGTGGCTCGATAGAACAGGGCAACGATGGCCATCAGGTAGTACCGGCCCTGGAACATTCTCTGGATCAAGTCGCCTTCGGAAACCAGATGCAGCCCGCGCGTTTCCTGCTCGAACGCGAGCGTTACGTTGGAGTAGCGCGTGAAGCCGTAAAAGGTGCCCTCGTGCGCCCAACGGGTGTAGAGGTGCTGGTTCAGCAGTCTGGATGTGAACTCCGGGTCGTAGCGGAACCCTTCGCCGTCGCGATCCACGTACAGTAGCCGGGCGAGGAGCTGTTGCAGCTTTTCGCCGGTTCCAAAGTCGCGAGAGATCGAGACATACGAGTAGGGGATCATCCGCTCGTCGAAGATCTGTTCGTACTCCTGGGTCTCGTAGTTGAGGAAGTACAGCAATGACTGGACGACCTTGGAGAGCGGCGGGTGAAACTGCTTGAGGGATCCAAGTTCGAACGTCTCCTCGGCAAGTACTTCGTTTTGGATCACAAGCCGCGACGAGTTGGGGACACGCCCTTCCCGGCGCTGCCGGCCGCTGGTCGGATAGACCTTGCGCATCATTTCGTTCATCCACAAAGCCTCGCGGACTGAGCAGTCCTTGCGTTCGACGCCGATCGAGAGAATTCCCACGCCGTTGGCGAACAGAAAGAGTCTCAGATCTTTGACGGGGACGGAACAGGCGCGGCCACGAAGGTCCTCGGCCTGCCACAGCAATTGCGACGGCGGTGTCATCTCGTAGACGCGCAAAAGCGACTCGGTCTCACCGATTTTCGTGTCGAAGAAAACGCGCCGCACGAAGGGATGAAAGAACACCATGTCCTGGTAAGCGGGCGAGTCGAGATCGAACCTGTCGTAGCTGGCCCGCCGCCACCCGCCGAGCCGCGTGCGTACGGGCGAGTTTGTTGCGCAGTTCTCGGAACGAAGCCACTCATCGATTGCGTCGACCCAACTCCGTAGGGGCGGCCAGAACTCGGGATGCGCGTTGGCCACGATCTCTTTGTCGATGACGAAGGGAAAGAGGAAGTAGGTTTCCTGGTGAACAACGGGGTTCGGCATGGCCTTCGCTATGATAGCGTTCTGTGGCGGATCCGGCGAAGATCAATAAGGCTTGGCGCGCCGCGCCCTTCGTCACCGCAAGCTGATGCGGTAGACGCTTTTCCGCGCCGTCATCCACAACGTCTTCCCGTCGTCCGCGAAGGCGCAATTGGCGGGAATTTCGGATGGCTTGATGGTTCCCAAGTGTTTCCCCTCGGCGGTGAATATCCAGACGCCGCCTGGGCCGGTGGCCCATACGTTGCCCGCACTGTCGACCTTCAGGCCGTCCGGCGAACCGTCTTCCTTAATTGCGGTGACATCGGCGAATTCGCGGCCTCCGCTTAGTGAGCCGTCCTCTTCCACGCGGAACTTAATCCAGATTTTCTTCGCTCTGTCTGAGTTGGCGACGTAGAGCCAGCGTCCGTCCGGGGAAAACGCGAGACCGTTGGGCCGCGTCATTTCCTTGTGCAAAAGCGTAAGCCGGCCGCTGGATAAGCGGTAAATGCCATTGAAGGGCAGCTCTTTACGCGGGTCTTCGTCCTGTTGCACCAGACCGTAGGGCGGATCGGTGAAGTACAAGGCGCCACTCGCATCGAACGCCATGTCGTTCGGGCTGTTCAAGCGCTTCCCCTCAAAACGGTCCACCAGCGTGGTGACGACGCCGGCTTTGTTGCGGCGCGCAATGCGCCGATTGCCGTGCTGGCAGATGAGGACATTGCCGTCGCGGTCAAACGCCAATCCATTGGGGCCGATGTGGGCGCCGGCCGGCGCATCGGTGCCGTCGTAGCCGCCGGGGCGGAGGATTTCCGTAATGCCCGTGGCCGGCGACCACTCGCGCACAACGTTGTCCGCGACATCGGTGAACCAAAGCGCGCCAGTCTCGCGAAACCACAGCGGGCCTTCCGTGAAGGTAAAGCCCGTGGCCACGCGTTCTATCCTCGCGCCGGGCTTGACCAGAGCGTCGAACGCCGGGTCGACGCGAAGGATTCCACCTTCACCGGCGGGTTGCACCTCCGGCCCTTTCGGGATCTCTGGAGCGGGCGGTGGGGCCGGCGCGCTGCAACTTGCAAGAAGGGCGGCAAAAACCAGGCACACTCTCATCGTTTCTCCCGCACGGCCGCGAGCGCGGCTTCCGTCAACAGTTTCAGGAACGCTGCATCGTCTCGCTGCACCGCGGACCGGGAACGATCGAGCCGTCGGTAGTCGAGACTGCCCAGCTCGGTGAACGATCCGGCCTCCAGACCGTACGCCGCGTTCAGCGTGCCGATGTTATAGCCGTATGTGTCCTTGAGGAAAGACACATATTGTTGCTTAGCCGGGGCATTCTCCTGCATGCCGCGCACCGCGTCCACCCACGCGCGCGACGGTACGGGCCGGAACTCAACAGGTTCTCCGGCCCGCGCCCGAGGCGGCGAGAACGCCGCGTCAAAGGGATCCGGCCACGGCGTCAACGAAACCACCAGCGCCAACGCCGCAGCAAGCACTAGCCTACGACCTCGGTGTCCCAGCCCCAGCCGGGCCGATCCGGCGGCCGCATGTAAATTCCTTCCGGTCCGCGCGACACGTTGTAGTGCTCCTCAAAAATCGAGTAGACCTCCTTCGGACCACCTGGCGCCGGCAGGAAGAGCTCCGCCCAAGGCGCATTGACGTTGGCGATGGAAAAATGCACCGCGCCATTCAAGCCGCCGCCATGCGGAATCACCGGGATGTCGTAAGCGGAGGCCATCGCGGCAATACGGCGCAACTCCGTCAAGCCGCCGCACCATTGAATGTCGGGCTGCCAGATCGACGCGCCTTTGGCTTCGAGCAGGTAGCGGAATCCGTAGCGGCCGTACTCATGTTCGCCGGTGGCGATTCGAGTCGACTTGATTGACGCATTCAGACGGCCAAAGCCGGCGTAGTCGTGCGGCTGCAAAACTTCTTCGACCCAATAGACGCGCTCCGGCGCCAGCATTTCGCACATCTCCATCGTGTACCACTCATCCCACGCCATCCAGCAATCCAGCATGATGTCCCCATCGGGGCCGAGGGCCTTGCGCGCGCGCTGCACCAGTTCCAAATTCTCTTTCATGCCCTGGCGGCCGCTGGCGCGGCCGTGAGGGATCGCCAGCTTCAGCCGCTTGTAGCCGAACTCGACGTGCTGCTCAATGTCGTTGCCCGTGCAATAGGTGGGCACGCGGTCCTTCGTTTCGCCGCCGAGGAGCTTGTAAACGGGCATGTTCAACGCTTTGCCAACGATGTCCCACAACGCCATGTCGAAACCCGAGATGGCGTTCATCGTCACACCCATGCGGCCGTACGACATTGTGGCCCGCCAGCAGATGTCCCAGTTCCGTTCGATGTCGAAGGGGTCGCGGCCCATCATCAGTTTCGCGAAATGCCCAGTGACGATCGCGCCTCCGCCCGGGCCGCCGTTGCCGTAGCCTTTAATGCCTTTGTCGGTTGTTACTTCAACCGTGAAGCTGGGTACGTTCGTCGCGGCGAACAGCTCGCGACGCGGTTTGAATTCGGGGTAAATCGACACCGGGTTCGCCACTTCCACACCTTGCGTGGACCAGGCCCCGGCCGAGGGGGTATAGGCCGGATACGGCCTTCTCGGTCTGGTCCTTACAATCTTGATGTCCGTGATCTTCAGCTTGCTCTTCTCTTGCGCCCAAGCCAATGGCGGCAGCACGATGCCAGCTGCCGCGCCGAGTCCGAAAAAGTCGCGTCGAGTCATTTTTTAGTCACCTTTATGTTTCGAAAATGTCCGATGGTGCCGGGGCCAATCCACAAGCCGATCTTGCCCGCCAACGATCCCTGTTTCAGGTCGTTCACGATTAACACCGGCTGCTCACCGCCGTGCACGTACAACCGCGCCTTCACGCCTTCCACAACAATGCGCACCCGCGTCCACTCGCCAGGCTGCAAGTCGGCGTAACTCTCGTACTTCTCTGGCTCCTCTTTGCGCAACCGGGGCCACGGCCACGCCGGGTGAGAGATGTACTGTACCGAATGGTTGCGCCGAACCTGATCATCGGCGCGCCCGTTGGTCGGACGCAGATAGAAAGCGTCGAACTTATTCGGTTCGTCGGCAACGCGGAACGCGATGCCGACGAACCCTCGCGCACCGCCCGCGGCGCCGGGGCCCGGCTCTCCGCTGATCTCAGCCTCGATTTCTCCGCTCTCGAATGTTACGCCGGGCAGCAGGGCCACCCGGTCTTCGTTCTCGCCGGCCGCGGCGGCAGGCTGCGTGATGCGAAGGCCCTTCTTGCCTTTATGCGTAACAGCCGAGACCTCCACCTTGCGCGTGTGCAGGCCTTCGGCGGACTCCAACGTGAAGGTTTGCGCCTGCAGGCAAACGGTAACGGCAAGGATGGCGGAAAAACGCATAGCAGCACAATTCTATACCCTGAAGACTATGTCCTTTGCCTTCCTGGCGGCGGCCGCCATCCAGCATGTACTGATCATCGGAATCGACGGCTTCTCGAATGCCGCCATCTCCAGAGATCGAACGCCCAACATGCAACGGCTGATCGACCGCGGGTCGTGGACTCTCCGATCCCGCGGTGTAATGCCGACGGTTAGCTCGCCGAACTGGATGTCGCTTCTCAGCGGCGCCGGGCCCGAATTGCATGGGGTCCACTCCAATGAATGGGAGCGATTCAACAAGAAGATCGACCCCGCCTGCACTGGCCCGGATGGCATCTTCCCCGGACTGTTCGGCGTTCTGCATGCGGCGAAGCCCAACGCGAAGCTGGCCGCGATCCACGACTGGAAAGGCTTTGGGCGGCTGGTGGAGCGGAAGACGGCCGACGTCGAGCATGTACTTGGCTCACCGAAGGCCACGGCCGCGGCTATCGAATATTGGCGGGCGAACAAACCGTATTTGCTGTGGGTCCATCTGGATGACGTCGATCACGCGGGCCACGGCAAGGGCTGGGAATCAGACGAGTATAAGAAAGAGGTGTCGTTGATCGACGGCCTGGTGGGCCAACTGGCAGCAGCAGTTCCGGCCGAGAAGACCCTGATTGTCATGGTCTCTGATCATGGCGGAACGGGCACGAAGCACGGTAGCGACACTACGTTCGAACTGGAAGTGCCGCTGCTGTTCGCGGGCCCCGGGATTCCAGCGGGCGAAATTCGAGGTATCGTTCGCAATATCGACATGGCCCCAACTGTGGTGAAGCTGCTGGGCTTGAAGCCGCACGCCTGCTGGGAAGGCCGCCCGTTGCAATTTCGGTGAGAACTTTCCCGCCGCCGAACCACTACCTATATGTATGGTGCGCGCGGAACGAGTGTGGAATGAGCCGATGCTCATCCCCGCCGCAGGGGTGACCGCCGGCGTGCTGTTGGACCGCGCGGCGCCGTTTAACCTCGCCGAAGCGCTCTTTTGCGCGGCGGTTTTCCTCGTGTTCGCAATTCTTCCCGGAGCGAGGGCGCGCCGGCGGCTTTGTGTGGGTCTGACAGGTACCGCATTGGGCATCGCGTCCGCGCGGTTTCACCAGCCGGCACCGAGACCGGTGATCGATGCCACGGGACAGGAGACTGTCGTGATCGCCGGCTGCGTTGTCGAACCGTCCGTTTTCGCGGAGAGCCGTGAACAGTTCACGCTGGAACTGGCTCCGGCAGCGCGAGCGCGCGTGACGTTGAATTTGCGCGAAGGGCAGGCGGCGCCCCAACTTCGGTACGGGCAGCGGGTGGAGTTTGAGGGGCGCATTCGCACTCCGCACAACTTCGGCAACCCTGGCGCCTTCGACTACGAAAACTATCTGGCGCGCCGGGACATCTATTGGAACGTATCCACCCGGACAGGCGCGAGCGTCTCCGTGCTGGAGGGCGAATGCGGCAATGGATGGGACCGGGCGCTGTACTCGATGCGGGGCGCGGCACTGGAGCGTCTGGATTCGCTCTACGCAGACGACGAATACAAAGCTCTAATGATGCAGGCGGTGCTGCTGGGTGAGTCGACGCGTCTCGAGAAATCGTGGACGGAAGACTACAGGCGAACTGGAACCTACCATGCACTGGTGGTGAGCGGGCTGCACCTCACGCTGTTGGCGGGTACCGTTCTGGCGCTGCTGCGCCGAACTTCGGGCCGCCATGGTCTCTCACTCGTCCTGGCGTTCTTCATCTGCTGGCTTTTCGCGCTCGCCGCAGGGATGATGGCACCGGTGGCCCGCGCCGCCGGAGGGTTCACGCTGTTTCTGCTGGCGCGCTTCTTCTACCGGGAGACGCGGATCGTCAACGTCACGTCGATCGTCGTCCTGTGTTTCCTGCTCGTGGATCCCAGCCAACTCTTCGAGGGCAGCTTTCAACTCAGTGTGCTGAGTATATTGGCCATCGGTGCACTCGCGGAACCACTGTTCGAAATCTCCACGAAACCGCTGATTAAGGGCTTTTATCATCTGAGACTCGATCGCGCGGAGTTGGAGATTCCCTGGAACGTCGCCGTGCTGCGAGTGGAGGCCAAACTTGCTGCGGACACCGCCGTACAGTGGACGGGCTTGTCACGAAAACGCATGGAAGCAATCGTCGCGACGATCGTTCGCAAGGCGGGCGGCCTGTTCGAAATCTTCGTACTCTCGGCGGTCGTGCAGATCGCGCTGGCCCTGCCCATGGCCCTATTTTTTCACCGCGCATCGCTTAGCGGATTAGCTGCCAACGTCCTCATTGTCCCGATCATGAACGCCGTTGTCCTAATCGGTTTCGCCGCCGTACTGACCAATTTCTCGTGGCTTGCAGCCCTGGCGGGGGCTCTGTTGGGACTGTCGCGATCCATAGCGGCGCAGTTCGCCGCTATCGAACCGAACTGGCGAATTCCCGACCCGCCCACCTGGCTGGCCATAGGTTTCGCATCGTCGCTTGTCTGGCTGGCGATCCTGGCGCGACGGCGGGCTCGACTCCGTCTTGCCGTTGCCGCCCTCGTCCTCATCTTTTTCGGAGTGCTCTTGGTTCATCCGTTCCAGCCCATTCGGGAGAATGCCAAACTCGAACTCACGGTGATCGATGTGGGCCAAGGCGATAGTGTCTTCGTCGTTTCGCCGGATGGCCACACGTTGATCGTCGATGCTGGCGGTATTCCCGCGTTTCGCCGCCGGCCGAAGCCGAGGTTGGATATCGGGGAGGACGTGGTGTCCGCCTATCTTTGGACACGCTCATTCCAAGCTGTCGACGTGATCGCCCTCACCCATGCGCACGAAGACCACTCTGGCGGTCTCGCCGCACTCATCGCGAACTTTAAGCCCAAGGAGCTTTGGGTGGGCGCAATGGGCGAGAGCGAGGTATGGCGGCGCGTCCGGGAGACCGCCGCCAGCAACGGCGTCAAGATCGTTCCCAAGAAGAGCGGCGAACGGATCGATTTCGGCGGCGCAGAGATTCGCGTGCTCGCACCATTCCCCGACTATCAGGCAACCGAGATCGCGCGCAACAACGACTCGCTGGTTCTCTCCATTCACTATGGCCGTAGAAGTTTTCTACTGACAGGCGACGCGGAGAAAGAACTGGAATATCGCATCTTGGATGAGCGACTGATGCCAGTGTCCACAGACGTATTAAAGCTTGGGCATCACGGCAGCCGCACATCTTCGACGGCCGAATTTCTCGACGCCGCCAGGCCGGGCTTTGCAATTGTGTCGGCCGGATTCGAAAATCTTTACCGGCATCCCCATCCCGACGTGCTGACTCGCCTTGCGCAACGCGGAATCCGCGTGTTGCGCACCGACATTGGAGGGCAGGTGCAGTTTCTCACCGACGGCCACCGCCTGGAGCAGCGCACCTATAACCGGCAACTCGCGGCGATGCAGTAGCAACAGAGAGACGGCGGCGGCCAACCGCAGAGTCAGGCTTTCGAGGGCAAAGCAGCGTTTGCCGATAGCATCGCCGAGTTCACCGGCGTCACGCGAGATGACGGCATCCACAGATCAGTCTGGCTGCAAATTTCCGCGTGCGCCGATCTCCATCCAAGCCAAGGGCCCGAGAAACGAAAACAAAGCGCGGTGGGCAAACGGCGGGTAGGTATCGCGGACACGCACGGCCCAGAGAGCACGCTGTGTTTCAGATGCGCGTTCACCCACACCCCAATTCAACCGCCAGGCACAATCCAATCGCCGTGTAAACCAGCAGCACCGCGATCCCTATTCTCCCGACGCCCAGGCCACTCGAAATTCCGGATAGAGGGTCAACCCGCCGCACGCGAAGATCGTCTGGCCGGTGATATAGGAGGCTTCGTCGGACGCGAGGAACGCGAACACACCCGCGATCTCGTCGGCCGAACCGGCGCGGCCCATCGGGATGTGGCTTTCCACTTCCGCGCGCGCTTTGTCGTTGTTGATCCACGCCAGGTTGATCGGCGTTACGATCGCGCCCGGCCCCACCGCATTCACGCGAATCCCATACCCGGCGTATTCCAGCGCCAGCGATTTTGTCATATTCTCCATGCCACCCTTCGTCATGGAGTAGCTCACGTACTTCGGTTTCGGAATCACCTCGTGGACCGACGAATTGTTCAACACAACGCCGCCTTTGCCCTGTTTCAGAAACGCGCGGATCGCGTTTCGCGCGCACAGGAATGCACCGCGCAGATTCACGCTCACTACGCGGTCGAAGTCCGCCATCTCAATCTCGTGGGACGCGCAGGGTTTCTGAATGCCCGCGTTGTTCACCAATACATCGAGTCCGCCGAGACGCGCCATCACCTGTTCATACATCGCGCCGACCTGTGTCTCGTCGGAAACATCGGCCTGAACCGCGAAGCCGCGTCCGCCGGACAACATGCCGAGTGTCTCCTCCGCGCCGCGCTCATCGCGGAAATGGTTCACCGCGACGTTCGCCCCCTCCCGTGCGAATCGTATGGCGATGGCCCGGCCTATGCCAGACGAGGCGCCGGTGACCAATACGTTCTTTCCCAGTAGTCTTTCCATCGGACTGATATCCTTTGCAATGTGAAAATGCCACGAGCCGCGGCTCTTATTTCCAGTTTGCTCTCAATTTCGCTGACTGCGCAGAAGCATCCGGATCCGCCGGTCGATTTCAGGTGGATCAACCCGCTGCCGGCCAGCGCTACGAAACTGGTCAAGCACTCCCAGTACTTCTCGAAGATTCACTCCACCGCCATCGGCTACGCCATTTACTTGCCGCCCGGTTACGATGCAGGGGCAGCCCGGTATCCAGTCGTTTACTACCTGCACGGCGGCCGTCCGGGCGGGGAGCACAAGAGCGTCCGCATGGCGGAACACTTTCATAAGTTCATCGCTGACGGCAAGGTTCGCCCGATGATCTACGTTTTTTCAAACGGCGGCGCCGTGAGCCATTACGACTACCCTGCCTACAAGTCGCACGGAGAACGGACTTTGATCGAGGAACTGATTCCTCATATCGACATGACCTACCGTACCGATGCCCGCTGGCAGGCACGGGCCATTGAGGGATTTTCACAGGGTGGGCGAGGTTCGGCGCGGATCGCATTCCATCATCCGGAGCTCTTCTGTTCGGCGGCTCCGTTTGGAGGTGGTCATCAATACGAGCGGCACGCGCACGAGAACAATGGCAACGAGGGCGCCCCAGCCTACTACCTGTTTGAGAGGGGCTTCAACACCTACGATCTGGCCAAACGGTACGCCGCACGCAAGCAGCACAAACCGCGCCTGATCGTTTCGGTCGGCACCGGCGACCAGAACTACGAGCCGAATCTCCATTGGATGGCGCATCTCGACAGCCTGGGAATCCGGTACGAAAAGATCATTGTTCCCAACGTCAAACACGACGCAAAGGGCGTCTATGACTTCGTGGGTTCCAGGAGCATGGCGTTTCACGCCGCCTGTTTTGAAGCGAACGCACGCTGAAGCGTGTCAAACTAAAAGATTCAGTCGTAATGAAATCTGGCGATACTCTTTCTCTTTCCTTCGGTCTGCATTTTGAAGACCTATACGAAAACGGTGGGTTGGCGAAACTAGACGCCGCCTTCCAGAATTTTCTTCCCGAAGATCTGCGAATCCGTCTTCAAGCCACGCGCATCGACCCCTCCTCGCTTGATCGCAAGGCGGAGTCCGCGCTCATATTGGATCTTGCGCCTCACATGGAAGACTTCCTGGGAGAGCTGTTCAATATTCAAGCCGAGGTCCGCGAGCTTCAGCACGCACATAGCGAACTCGCACCGCTCTACACGGTCAAGCGAAATTTCGTACAGCGCAAGGCTCTGACGTCCATTAAGGAAGCCGACGCCCAACAGTTTCACGGCAAAACGCTCCGGGCGGATTTGGAGTCGTTCATGGGAGAGAAGCTCACCGAGCTGTCCTATGCCCGAAACGTGACCAAATGGCTCGACGACGCCGAGGCCCATGCGCACCACCTGGATCTGGCCGCCAAGTACGCCGCCTGGGCGCACTATTCAAAGCCGGGCCGGGAGAGACACCAGTCGGGAATACTCTTCAAGAAGCCGCACAAACTGGAGTTCGAGCAGTTGGTGCCGGTGGAGACTTTGACGCAGGACAACGCCGAACGCTTCGTTTTTCCGGAGAAGATGTGGCGCAACCGTGAAGGCTTCGCGCTTACCGATTCCGGCACGGATCGCACCGGAGCGCTCGACGAGGCCAACTACTGCATTCATTGTCACAATCAGGGCAAGGATTCCTGCTCGACAGGTCTTCGCGAAAAGACCGGCGAATTCAAGAAGTCGGTCTTCGGCGTAACGCTCAACGGCTGCCCGCTCGAGGAGAAGATCAGCGAATTTCACTCGGCGATGGTCAAGGGCATGACACTCTCTGCTCTTGGCATCATCACAATCGACAATCCGCTTGCCGCCGGCACGGGCCATCGCATTTGTAACGACTGCATGAAGGCCTGTGTGTTCCAAAAACAGGAACCGGTCAACATACCGCAGGCCGAGACGCGGGTTCTCAAGGATGTTCTAAACCTTACCTGGGGCTTCGAGATCTACTCTTTGCTCACCCGGTGGAACCCTTTGAACTTCCGCCGTCCGCTTCCGAAGGCCGATACCGGCTTCAAGATTTTAGTGGTTGGTCTCGGGCCGGCCGGCTATGCGTTGGCACATCACCTGATGAACGACGGCCACACGGTCTGCGCCGTCGATGGCCTGAAAATCGAACCGCTGCCGGAAGCCTTCTCCGGTGTCGACTCGCTTGGCAATCGCACCGCGTTCCGCCCGGTCAAGGAGATCCACGAGATCTACGAGTCGCTCGACGACCGCATCAGCGCCGGCTTCGGCGGCGTGGCCGAATATGGCATCACTGTCCGCTGGGACAAGAATTTTCTTAAGATTATCCGCATGATCCTGGAGCGCCGCCGTCAGTTCGCCATGTTTGGCGGCGTTCGTTTCGGCGGCTCCCTGACCGTCGATTCGGCCTTTGAACTTGGCTTCGATCACATTGCGCTTTGCGCCGGCGCCGGCCGGCCGACCGTCATCTCAATGAAGAACGGTCTGGCCCGCGGGGTGCGGCAGGCGTCGGATTTTCTGATGGCGCTGCAGCTCACTGGTGCGGCCCGTCACAACTCCATCGCAAACTTGCAACTGCGTTTGCCGGTCGTTGTAATCGGCGGCGGCTTGACCGCCATCGATACGGCGACAGAATCACTCGCCTACTATCCTGTGCAAGTTCGGAAGTTCTACGACCGGTACGAGGAGCTTTGCACGGCGACTGGCGAGGCCAACGTGCGGGCGGTGTGGACCGCGGAGGAGCAAGAAATCGCCGATGAGTTCATCGGCCATGCCCAAGCGATTCGGGATGAAGACCGCCGTGCGGCAGCCGAAGGCCGCGACCCTTCGTATTTGAAAATGTTGCAATCGTGGGGCGGTGTCACGCTTGCCTATCGCCGCCGGTTGATCGATTCGCCTTCCTACACTCTGAATCACGAGGAAGTGGCCAAAGCGCTCGAAGAAGGCATTCATTTCGCCGAGAACCTGTCGCCGGAAGAGGTGGCCATAGACGCCTATGGCCACTGCTCCTCGATCACATTCGGGAAACTTGCCTGGAACGCCGAACAGAAGAAGCTCGTCCCCACGGGCGACAGGGCGACTCTGGCGGCGCGCTCGATCCTCGTCGCTGCCGGCACGCAGCCGAACACCGTTTTAGAGCGCGAGGATTCGGCCAATTTCGTTCTGGACGGCAAGTACTTCCAGGCACTGGACGAAACCGGTTCGCCAGTCAAACCGGAACGAATCGCGAAACCGAACGAAGTGCGGGTTCTGACTTCCATGCGGCCGGACGGCCGCGCCGTCAGCTTCTTCGGAGACCTTCACCCCTCCTTCAGCGGCAACGTTGTGAAGGCAATGGGGTCTGCCAAACAAGGCTACCCGGTCATTAGCCGGATCCTGAAGGATCGCGGCCGGCCGGCCGGAGAGACGGGTGCGCAGTTGATCGCCCGGTTGAACGTGGAACTTCGGGCAACCGTCGACAAGGTCATCCGCCTGACTCCCACGATTATTGAAGTAGTCGTCAAGGCGCCGCTCGCCGCGCGCGCTTTCCATCCCGGTCAGTTCTACCGTCTCCAGAACTTCGAATCGCTGGCTCCGCGCACGACCGACACCGTGTTGGCCATGGAAGGCCTCGCGCTCACGGGTGCCTCCGTAGATCGCGAGGCCGGCACACTCTCCACGATCGTGCTTGAGATGGGAGGGTCCTCCGATCTCTGCTCTTTGCTCAAGGAAGGCGAACCCGTCGTTCTAATGGGACCCACGGGCACTCCCACCGAAACACCGGAGAAGGAGACCGCGCTGCTTGTAGGCGGAGGATTGGGCAACGCCGTACTATTCTCCATCGGGCAGGCGTTGCGCGCCAATGGCAGCAAGGTGATCTACTTCGCCGGGTACAAGAAGTTGATCGACAGGTACAAGGTGGATGAAATCGCGCGCCGCCGACGTTATCGTGTGGTGCTCGGATGAGGCCCCGGGCTTCCGGCCAAACCGTCCGCAGGATTTAACCTTTGTCGGGAACATCGTGCAAGCCATGGAATCCTATGGCAAGGGTCAACTCACTGGCACCATCCCGCTAAGCGACGTGGACCGTGTGATCGCTATCGGTTCCGATGGCATGATGGCCGCCGTCGCCCGCGCCCGTCATGGAGTATTGGCGCCGTATCTGACGAAGAAGCATCATGGCATCGGCTCCATTAATTCTCCGATGCAGTGCATGATGAAGGAGATTTGCGCGCAGTGCCTGCAACTGCATCGCGACCCGGAATCCGGCAAGGAGACCGCTGTGTTTTCCTGCTTCAATCAGGATCAATCCCTGGATCATGTGGACTGGGCCAACCTTCGACAGCGCTTGTCTCAGAACGGCACTCAGGAGAAACTCACCAAGCAGTGGATTGATCGCTGCCTGCAAAAATTAGGCGTTCGCGAACCGGTCACCGCGTAAGAGGTTCGCGAACGCCGGTGAATCGGCGGCGTTAGAAATGCGTCACGCTGGCCGTGCTCGCAGCGCGGCGAGCACGCGGTCTGGGGTAAACGGAACTTCGCGCAGACGTGCGCCTGTTGCGTCGAACACGGCGTTGGCGATTGCGGCGGCGGCGATCGTGATCGTACCCTCACCTGCGCCCATCTGTGTTTCGCCCTTGCGATCCAGTAGCACGTTCACGAACTCCGGCACAAACTCGCCGAAACGGAACGCATTGTAGCGGCGCCAGTCGACCGACGTCACCCCGAAGTCGTCCCAGCGGACCTCCTCGCGCATGGCGCGGCTCATGCCTTGCAGTGTGCCGCCTTCCATCTGGTTTTTCAGGCCGTCCGGATTCGACACCGGGCCGGAATCCTGCGACTGGTAGAACTTTTTCACCACGATAGCTCCGGACGCTTGATTCACGTCCACTTCGGCGATGACGCAGGAGTAGCCGTTGTCGCCTTCGTAGAGAAGAATCGCCATTCCGCGTCCGGTCACGACGCCTGTGCGCGGATTGCCGCGCTTGGGCGACGGCCGGGACTCCCACTTCGCGGCTACGGCCGCCTCATGCATCACGTCGATCATTCTCGGATCGCTCAGATGCATGCGGCGGAAGATGAGCGGATCGTGTCCGAGCGCGGAGGCCACTTCATCCATGAAACTCTCGTTGGCAAAGCTGTTCTGCAAGCGGTTCGGAGAGCGTAGAGGCCCGGTAAAGAACGGCGACTGAATGGTGTGCACCAGTACCCGTTCGCTCCGGATACGGCCCGTGCCGCCGCAGGCGCCGCCCACGCAGCCCGTACCGTACGCAGACGCCGCGTTGCTGTTGTTATTGAATGCTGCGGCGACGGTTGGTGTAGCCGTCGGCACGACGGGCGGCGTTGGGCGGCCCACCAAAGCGCCGGTTGGAATATTGCCAGGGTTGGCGGCGTTTGGCCGGCCGCCCTTGGAGAGCGTCCATCCTTCGTAATCCCACGCTGAAATCAGGCCGTCGTCGCCGATTGCGGCTTTCAGGTTGATTACGTACGCCGGGCCATAGTTTTCGGCTCCCGTGTTTTCGTCTTTTCGCGAAAGCTGAACGCGCACCGGTTTGCCTACGGCCTGCGACAGCAGCGCCGCGTCATAGGAAACGGTGTCGGCACCGTTGATTCCGTAGCAGCCCGAACCCTCCTTGTGAATCACGCGGATCCGGTTCGCGGGGATGCCGAGCACCACCGCCACGCTATCGCGCTGCGGATAGACGCCCTGCGTGGCGGACCAGATTGTCGCGCTGCCGTCACGCACATCGGCCACGGCGCAGGAGGTGCCTAGCGAGCCATGCATCTGGTAGGGATGTTTGTAGGCCGCCGTGATCACTCGCCGCGCCGAGGCGAACTTCTCGTCCATATCGGCCGCGCGGACAATATAGTTGTCGCGCGACGGCTGAGCCTTTACATACTCGTGAATGTTCTCGAACTTCGGCAACGGCGCGACGTTCGACCAGTTCACCTTCAACGTCTCCGCCGCACGAATCGCCTGCCACTGCCCATCGGCCACCACGCCCACGAAGTCGCCTTTCACCACGACTCTCACGTTGCCCGGCAGACGGCTTACCGACGCTTCGTCGACACTGACCACCTTCGCATCCGGTGAGGGCGGCCGCACTACACGGCCATGCAACATGCCGGGCACGCGCACGTGATGCACATACTCGAAGGTGCCGTCCACCTTGAACGGAATATCCTCGCGCGGAATCGACCTGCCGAGCACCTTGTACGTTTCCGGGTCGCGCGGTATCGCACGATTGGACACGGTCGCCGCGAACCGCTGGTTCCCGATCAGGGTCCCGTAGCTAATCCTCTTCGAGGCGTCGCGGGTCGAAATGACCATGCCGTTGTCCACGGTCAGGTCGTCCACCGGCACGTTCAGTTGTTCAGACGCCATGCGCACCAAAGTCTCCCGCGCCGTGGCTAATGCCTGACGCAGGCCGGAGTTCCTGCTAAAGTTTGCCGGATGCCCAAGGCTGCCCGAACTCACGCCTTGGTCCGGAGTAAAGGCCGTGTCGCAAATGATCATCCTTACGCGATCGAACGGCACGCCCAGTTCCTCGGCCACAAGCTGCTTCTGCACCAGGCCGAATCCCTGGCCGAAATCGCACTTGCCGGTCAGTCCGGTCACGCTTCCGTCGGAAGCGATAGCCACCCACGAATCCACCTGTGCCGGCGCGATCACCGGATAGGGCGGGCCGGCCGCAGTCTGCGCGGTCAACTCCGCGTTCACCGAATAGCCGGCGATCAGAACGCCAAGGCCCTTTAGAAATCCTCTTCGGTCGAATTCTTGTATGGTCATGTGCGCAATCCCTCCGCGTAGCGTTCCAGCGCGCGGACCATCCGCGCATGCGCATAGCAGCGGCACATCACGCCGTTCAGGCCGGCGATGATCTCGTCCCGGGTCGCTCGCGGGTTCTTATCCACGAACTCCTTTCCGTGCAGCATTACGCCGCTGATGCAGAAGCCGCACTGTACGGCCTGCTCCTCAATAAACATCTGCTGGAGCGGATGCGGCTTTTCGGCTGTTCCCAAGCCTTCGATCGTCATAACGCTCTTGCCCGCCGCTTCGGAACATGGATAGGTGCAACTGCGCGTTGCCTCGCCATTCACCATTACGGTGCAAGCGCCGCACTGCGCGAGCCCACATCCGAATTTGGGTCCGTTCAGCTTCAAATCGTCCATCAGATAGAACAACAGTGGCATCTCCGGATCGACGGCCGCCGTATGCGCGACGCCATTTACGGTCAGTTTTATTTCGGCCATTATGCTCCCTTTCTCGTTGTTAGGGTTGGACTGCTACCGGTTTCGTGCCACTGGCATGCAGGAACGCTCGTCATGATTTTCGAATCGCGATCAACGTCCCGTCGCCTCGCAGAAAGATGGTTCCACCGGACACCGCTGGAGACGCCAACAACCTCTCCTCAAGCGTGTTCTTCGCCAGTAGCTCCGCCGTTCGCCCGGCTCGCAGGACGAACACCTCACCGGTCTCTCCGGTGAAGTAAATCTTGCCGTCGGCCGCGACTGGTGAAGCGAAAAATATGCCCGCCAGCCTTTCTTTCCAAAGCAGCGTTCCGCTGGCGGCTTCCACGCAGCTCACGACGCCCACCTCATTCGACATATACAGCAAGCCGTCGTGATGAACGATCGACGGCACATACGATCCGCCGTTGGCGAGCCGCCATTTCAACTCGCCCGAGGGCGAGAGCGCGAGCACATCGCTATTCCGGTATCCACGGGTCAAATAAATCAGTCCGCCCGCGTGCACAGCCGATGGAATCGGCGTTTGCCGTTCAGTTCCGAAGCTCCACAACGGCTTGCCGGTGTTGGGATCGTACACGTCGATACGTTCGCTGGAGTTCACCAGCAGCGCGTCGCCATCCAGCCCCGGAATGACCACCGGCGTGCTATGGGACACCTTGCCGCGGCCACGGTCCACCTTCCAGCGCACTGCTCCGGTCTTCGCGTCCAACGCCAGAAGGTACGAAACCGGCCGGTGATCGCACAGCAAGATCAGTGCGTCCCGATAGAGCGCCGGCGAGCTGCCGTGGCCCCAGTTGTTTAGGAACGACCCGTGCTCCGGCGAAAGCGCTTTCTGCCAAATCAGCTTCCCCTGCATGTCCAGGGCGGCCACCTGCCCGTTCCCGAACCAGACGTACACGCGCTCGCCGTCGGTCACCGGAGTCGGCGTGGCCAGATTGTGCTTTTCGTGCAACTCCGGCTCTTCGCCGCCGGCGGGCATTCGAAACTCCCAGGCCCTTTTTCCGTCGCTCACGGCGAACGCCTCGACGCTGAGATACACCCGCCCTTTCGCTCCGCCGA
The DNA here is from genome assembly GCA_016871155.1 of Acidobacteriota bacterium. GTDB lineage: Bacteria > Acidobacteriota > Terriglobia > Bryobacterales > Bryobacteraceae. Next base: position 27,699 of record VFZO01000046.1, read on the forward strand.
TGGCCTTCTCTCGCACCGCAAGAGAACGGTCGTCGCGTGCCAAGCGGGGATCTTCGCCCGTCGCCGCCGAGTAGGCGCCTACCTGAGAACTGACAATTACCAAGCCGGCTGTGACCACTGGCGACGAGGTTCCCGTGCCCGCCAACGGCGCCTTCCACGCGATGTTCTTCGTGGCGGACCATTCGGCAGCTAACCCTGTCTCGCTGGAAACGCCTAAACTCCCTGGGCCGCGCCACTGCCGCCAATCTTCCGCCGCGCACGTGCATGCAAGCACCAGAATCCAACGCATAGGCCCCTACTTTATCGAATTGGCTTGGCCGGTCCCGGCATCGTCCACCACAAGAACGCCGCTATTAGGTTCAATCCCGCCGCGACGGTGAAATAAAGAGATGCGTCGCCGCCATTCATTTTCGCCAGGAATGGGAACGCGTTCGCGCTTACAAAGGCGCCCAGGTTCCCCACCATGTTCATCGCACCGGAAACCGCGCCGGACTTTCCGCCACCGATGTCGATGCAATATGCCCAGCTTGGGCTGATGCTCATCTCCGTTCCGAACGTCGCTAGTGTAAAAAAGGCCACGGCGCTCTCCGCACTCTCCGCCTGCGTGAGCATTGTCAAAGCCGAAGCGGCCAGCAGGAAACCGCCGAGCGCCGGTCCCCGCCGGCTCCAGGAAGGGTAGCGCTTATACAGCCAGTCCGTTGTAAAGCCGCTCACCCATTGCGCGGTCGCGCCTACCAGCAGAATGACCGTCGAATACCACGACGCCCGTTCGCGAGTCAGATGGTAGCGCTCCATCAGATAGGGCAACATCCACGTCAAGGTAAGAAAAAACGTGAAATTGCTGCAAAAGTACTGCGCCATCGCTTGCAGCATGCCGCGGGACCGGAAGACCCGCGAATCGGCGGCGGCGTGCGTGACGGGAGCAGGCTTGTCGTGAAACCACGCGAACCATACAACCGCCCAGACCAAGCCCGGTACGCCCAGCAGATAAAACGCCACTCGCCAGCCGAAGCTATCCAAGAGCCCGGCAAGAATCGGGAACGACAATGCAGCGCCCAGTCGGGATCCCGAGAAGATAATGCCATTGGCCCGGCCGTGCAACTCCGCCGGAAGCCAGGTGTAGAAAGCGCGAGCCGATGCAGGGAACGCACCGGCCTCCGCGAGGCCGAACAGAAACCGGATCACCACCAACGACACGAACTCCGGCGCCATTCCAGTGATCGCGGTGAAAACGCTCCACGCGGCCACGACTATGGCCAGCGTCCATCGCGGGCCGTAGCGGTCCGCAACCCAACCTGCGGGAATCTGACCAAGGGCGTACGCCAGCGCAAACGAGCCGAATACCACGCCCATCGCATCGTTCGAAAGCGCCAGGTCGGCCGCGACAAGATCCTTCGCCGTGGAGATCGCCGCGCGGTCCAGATACAAGATCCACGACAGCAGAAAGAGTAGAACCAACAGAATGATCATCGGCTCACCACGGCGCCCATATGAAGGATTGCCGGCGAGGCGGGATCGCCCGGCGTCTCCAGGCGGTCGAATTCGGCGATGCGAGCGTCAAGGCCGCCATTCCTGCCTTCCGCCATGGCGAACGGCGGAAGCGTCGTCATCACGAGTTTCACAGAAGAGGCGACATCCTGCTTCACTGCCTGGCCGCCCCGATCCTGAACCGTTCGCCCATCGCGCCAAATTCAAGCGCGTCCGCCGATCCCGGCGGCCATCGCCGCGAGCAGCGTGAGCATTTCGCATCTAGCCATGGGACAGATGCACAGTATATACTTCCAGGCATGTCCAACGCCCGAATCCTTCTGATGGTGATATTCTCCGGCCTCGTGGCCACTGTGTTTCTAACGGCACAACCCAACTCCGTGAGGCAGATCGTACCGGGCGTGTGGTTCCGCGAAGGCGACATTGAAAAACAGGGGCATTGCAACAACGTCATTATCGAGATGAAGGACTACCTTATCGTCGTCGACGCGAATTTCCCCGATGGAGCCCGCCTCGCCGCGGCGGATGCGAAGAAGTACTCGAACAAGCCAATTAAGTACGTCTTCGACACCCACCACCACGGCGACCACGCCTACGGCAACGCCGTTTGGACGCAGATGGGCGCCACGACTCTCGCCTATGCCGGCGTTTTGCAGGAGATGAAGCGGTACGAACCCAAGCGCTGGGCGGAGACCAACCGGAAGGACGTGAAGGACCTAAGCCGCGCGACGGCCGAGCCGCCTAAACAGACCTTCGACAAAACACCCTTCGTTCTTGACGATGGCACGCGCCGCGTTGAATTCCATTTCTTCGGCTGGGCTCACACCCGGGGTGACGGGTTCGTCTACCTGCCCAAGGAACAGGTGCTCTGCACCGGCGACGCGGTCACCAACGGTCCCTACAATTTCATGGCCGACGGCAATGTCGCCAATTGGCCGAACGTCATCGCCAACGCCAAAAAACTTTCCGTGCAGCATGTATTGCCCGGCCACGGCCGGCCGGGCGGCCCCGAAGTGCTGGACGGCGAACAGACTTTCCTGCGTGAGATCTACGCCGGCGTCGCCAAACTCCGGAAGAGCGGCAAGACCGTGGACGACTTAACCAAGATGGGAATGGACGGCAAGTTGGAAATCGCTCTGGGGTTCTCGCCTAAGTCAAAGACTTGGATCGGAAAGAGTCTGGGCCAGCAAGCGGTAGTGATCATGGAAGAGCAGCAGGCCGGCAAACCGCACGGTGAGATTTCCGGCGGCAAGTAGCGGGAGTCAGAATTGGAGCCGCAGCGTGTACTGCACTTCACGCCCGCGGTTCGCCTGATTCGTGCTGCGGCCAAAGTTTGAGCCTCACTGCTGTCCGGTTAAAAGTCGAACAGAATCAATTGGTTGGCGGTGTTAGGTAAATCGTCTTGGGAGTCGATGTCGTGGAAGGCCTGTAAAATGGGCATTTTTTCGAAAAGCGAGAGGCTGAGGAC
>VFZO01000047.1 GCA_016871155.1 Acidobacteriota bacterium
GCGCCCGCCAGCACTCCCGCGAGGTCTCCCGTCTCATCAAGACGCTCAAGGACTTACGCGAATTTTCCAGTTCTGACGAAGGGTCCCAAATCGTCGATGAGATTCTCCTCTCCGACGCCCGCGAATGCGAGAAAACACAGCCCCTCCCGCCTCTCGAGCCCTTCCAACCCTACTATCCACCCGCCCCGCCCGCGCCTCCCGCTCCCGCCCCGGAAATTGAACGGCGGACATGAGTGCCCTAGGCAAAATCGTCACCGAATTCGCAGCCCCCACCCTGTCCCGGACAGGCGAAGTGTCTCTACCCGCGGCGTCCGAATGGGCGCAGCACACACTCGGCTTTCAACCCGATACTCTTCAGGCCGCGATTCTCGACGACCCGTCGGACCGCATCCTGCTGCTCTGCGCCCGCCAATGGGGAAAGTCCACCGTCGCCGCCATCAAGGCGCTTCACTTCGCGCTCACCCATCCCCACGCGGCCATTCTCATCGCCAGCGCCAGCCTCCGCCAATCGGGCGCGCTGCTCGCCAAAATCAGGCGCTTCGCTCCGGACTTCAGCACCGTCAGCGAAGGCATTCAGCTTCCCAACGGAAGCCGGATTCTCGCCTTGCCGCAAAGCCCGGAACGAATTCGCTGCTTCACCGCCGATCTCGTTGTCGTCGATGAAGCGGCCTTCGTCTCCGACGAATTCTTCGACGCCATCACGCCCGCCCTGGCCGCCACCAACGGCGCCATCTGGCTGCTCAGTTCCGCCAACGCGCGCGACGGCTTCTTCTATCACACCGCCGTCAACGCCCTCAGCGGCTGGAGCGTCTACACAGCCACGGCCGAAATGTGCCCGCGCATCTCCAGCCAGTTCCTGGAGCGCGAAAGGCGAACCAAGGACACATCCACGTTCAATCGCGAGTACATGTGCCAATTCTCGCAGGCAGACGACCAATACTACGACGACGAACTCATCGCCTCCGCCTTCACGGAGGACTTTGCCACACTTCGGAGCGAACCCAATGGAAACAACTAACGCCCGCTTTCCCGGTCTTGACCTCGGGCAGCACCGCGATCCGGCCGCCTATGCGCTCGAACGGTCCGGCGGCCCCGGGCATGCCGGTGATCGATGTATTGCGCGGCGCTTGCGGGGCCGCGCGAATCAGATGCGTGGTCTGGCCGTCAGAGCAGACCGGCCGGCACAAGGGAGAGGACGACGGCCTTCATTTCGATTCTTCGCGACGAAGCATCAACACAGCGGCGTAGAGCACGACGAGGATCACCAGCCAGCGCAGGGTGTCGAGCGGGAGCGACTTGACGACGAACGCCGCAAGCGGAACTCCAGCCAGCCCGCCCAGCGCCAGCCCGAGCGCTACCGGCGCCAAGATGGCTTTGTGCTTGACGAACTGCGCGCTCGCCACCGGCATCAGGAATGCCGAGGAACCCATCATGATGGGAAATGCGGCGGCGGGATTCATCCCGAGCAGACTCACCAAGGTCATGCAAGGCGCGTAGAATCCGATGCCGAGCGTACTGATGGCGCCGAAAATGAGGTTACCGAGCACGGCGGCGGCGAGCTTCCAACCGGAGAGGCCGAGCGCCTCGCCGCCGGCGGGAAAGAGGTCGAACTGGCGCATCATAAGGACCGCTGCGGCGAAAAGCAATGCGCCCCCGACGCCAAGTTGCACGGCGCGGCGCGAGAGCCCGGCGACGGCGGCGGCGCCGAACCAGGCGCCCAAGGTCGCGCCGGCGATCATGAGGACGAGCGTTGGGGGCTCCACTTGAATGGCCGTAATGAAGAAGAAGGCCTGCAAGATCGTGGGCAGCGTGTGGCCGGCATTCAGCGTGCCGGGAATCAGGTGATCCGGAGTCATCGCGCGGAACTTGAAAATGGCCGTGGTGGTCGCGAACGAGCCGATGCCGAGCGTGTCGAAGAAGTTCGTGCCGAATCCGGTGAGGACGTGACTAAGCGATGTCCGGACTCCGCGGAGCGCGCCGAGGAAGACGTACGCATAGTATGCCGTGAACGCCGCCAGAGCCAGGTAGATCGCAATCACCATGGGCTATTGGCGGCGAAGTCGTCCAGAGTATTCATCGCGGCAGCCAATTGGATTAGCGCAGCCTCCGCAAGCAACGAAAGGATGGACCGCTTCATGATGCGTAGACCGGTTTCCCGAGAACCTCCATGCGCGGCGTGAATCCGAGGCCCGGCCGCAGTGGAGCCGCCAGGCGGCCGCCGTCGCGTTGCGGCGCGCCTTCCGCGATGCTGACCGTGACGTAGCTGTTGAAGTCCGTGGAGGAGAACAAAAGCCGCGGAGGAGTGCTGTGCGCCAGGTGCGCAATGGCCGCGGTGACGATGTCGCCACCCCACGTGTCTTCGATCGTCATCGCGATGCCGAGCGAAACGCAAAGGTCGCGGATCTGCCGCGCCTTCGTCAGGCCGCCGGCTTTGGAGATCTTCAGATTGATCACGTCCATGGCGCGATCCTGATAGCCGCGCAGTACGGCGCCGATGTCGTCGATCACCTCGTCGAGCACAAACGGGCGATCCGTGTGTTCGCGCACGGCGAGGCACTCTTCGTAGCGCATGCAAGGCTGTTCGATGTAGACGTCGATGTTGCGCACGGCGTGGGCGACGCGGACCGCCTGATGCTGCGTCCAGCCGGTGTTGGCGTCGGCGACGAGCACGTCGCCGCGCTGGAGTTCGGCGGAGGCGAGGCGGATGCGCTCGATGTCGACATCCGGATCGCCTCCGACTTTCAGTTGAAACTTCGTGTAGCCTTCGCTGCGGTAGCGGCCCACCATGCGCGCCATCTGCTCCGGCGCTTCTTGCGAAATGGCGCGATACAAAGCGAAGCTTTCTCCGAAGCGTCCTCCGAGCAGCGTCGCGACCGGCTGGCCACAGGCCTTGCCGAGAATGTCCCAGCAGGCGACATCGATGGCGGACTTCACGTAGGGATGTCCGCGCATGGCGCTGTCCATCGCCTGATTGATGAGCGCAAGTTGCGTCGGATCGAGGCCGATCAGTTGCGGGGCAAGTTCCGCGATGCCGGCGCGGGCGCCGTTGGCGTAGGCCGGCAGGTACGCCGCGCCAAGCGGGCAGATCTCGCCATAGCCGGTGATGCCGGCATCGGTGCAGACCTCGACGACGGTGGAGTCGAACACTTCCACCGAGTTCCCGCCCGACCATTTGTAGCTGCCTTCATAGAGTGGCAAGCCAACTTGGTAACACTTGATTTGAGTAATAACCATTGGTTTTCCTACTGCGCTGCCGGCGTTTCGCCTCGGGGGCCTTTGAGGTCAGTCCCCTTTCCCACCATGGGTGCTCCGTGAAAGCCGATCAATGGACGGCGGGCGGCTACGCGCGGACGAACTTCCGGCCTTCGAACATCGCTTTATTGGCCATGTGCGGCCCGGCGACGGCGGCGGCCGCGATTTCGACAGGGCAATTCGGTTCCTGACGGGACTTCATGCAATCGAGGAAGTTCTGGATATGAGCCTCAACGGGAACGGGGGACTCCTTTTCCATGGTGGGCGCGGCCGTTCGCTTCCACGGCTCGGCGTAGACGGTGTAGCCCGCGTCGTTCAGAATCATCGTGGCCTTGTCGCCCTGCAGAAAGATGGACCAGCCGTTCTGGTAGGCGTTGCAATAATCCAGTGTCCAAGTGGCCAACATGCGCGGGTACTCAAACACGGCGCTGAAGACGTCCGGATGCTCGGAGCCGCGCATCTTGGCTACGTAGCCGGAGGCCTGCGCGGCGGCGGGAGCCCCGTTTTTGGTGAACCACTGGACAACATCCATCAAGTGGGTGCCCTGGTCGGTCATATTGCCGCCCGCGTAGTCGAGGAAATAGCGCCAGCGCCGGAAGCGCATGGGCTCCAGGTCGCGCTCGCGCGCCGTGCCGATGAATCGTTTCCAATCGAGCTTGCCAGGCAACGCAGAGTTGTCGAGATCGGCCGAGATGTTCCAGTTCCATTGCGCTTTGACAATGCTGACGAAGCCGAGGAGCCCGTCGTCGACCAGGCGTTTGGCCTCAATCAGCGCGGGTGCGGACCGCCGCTGCATACCGATCTGTACGATCTGCTTGGAGGCGCGAACCGCCTTGATCATCCGCTCGGACTGCTCCAGCGAGTGCGACAGCGGCTTTTCGAGATAAACGTCTTTCTTCGCGTCCAGCGAGGCCATTAGCATCGGCGCGTGGTGATGATCGGGCGAGGCGATGACGATGCAGTCGGCCTTGGTGGCGGTGAGCATCTCGCGGTAGTCCACCCAACGCTTCGCTTCCGGCTCCAACTCGGCCGCCTTTTGCAGATTCGGTTCGTAGATATCGCAGATATCCGAACAGACGCAGCCCAACTGTTTGAACTTTCCCATCAGGTAGCGGCCGCGCCCCCCGGTGGCGATAATGGCGTAGGTGACCTTGGAGCCGGTTTGGGCGAGCAATGGCGCGGCGGCGAGCGCTCCCAGCACTTCGCGGCGTGGCGTGTACATGGCGGTACTCCTAATCTTTCCGGGCAATCAAGATACGCGACGGGTAAAAGCCCTGCCGCACGAGGTGATCCTGCTTGATCCGGAACCCGGCCGCGTGTACCAGGTCCGGAATGGCGTTCGCCACCTGGCGGCCCCAGAACGCGGGAACTAGCGCGCCGGCGACGTCGTAGGCCCGGTTGAACATGCCGGCCTGTTGGCCGATCAAGACGAAGTTGCAGTTGGAGCCCGGCTTCATGACGCGATAGATTTCGTCCAGCGTCAGCACGATGTCGTCACTCGCCAGCAGCTCAAACAGGTAGCAACAAAAAATGGAATCGAACGTCTCGTCGAGAAACGGCAGCGCGCGGCAATCCACGGCCTGGCAATTCAGGGACGATTTCGGAAAGCGCGACCGGGCCACGCGCTGGGTCCGGGCGGCCATTTTAGGAGACAGGTCCACGCCGCAGGTATAGCCATCCGGGTTGGCGCGCACCAGGCGCCGGAACATCTCCCCGGAGCCCGTGGCGATCTCCAGCACGGTCATTCCGTTGCGCAATTCACTCATCTCCAAGGTCTTTTTGTGCGCCTTGGAGTGGAAAAAATAGGTCGACGCCGGATATACGGACGCCAGATGGTCATAGACAAAACGCGTGTGCGCCGCTATGGTTTTGGGCAGTTTGTTTGTGCGGATTGCGACAGCAGTCTGCATAAGCAGTCGTTGCGAAATTGTACCTCAATGGCGGGTGTTCAAGTCGGGGAACTCGATGTGGGTCCGGGTTCCCTCTCCAGGCCGGGTATCGATATCCATTCGGTAATCGCCCTGAAACAGCACTTTTAGGCGCTCGTTGACGTTCGACACGCCGATGCCGGAGTCGAACATCGTGCCTAGCTTTTCCTCGGGCACACCGACACCGTCGTCCTCGATTTCAATATGGACGCGCTCGTTGAAGATCCGCGTCCGAAGGGTGATCGTGCCCCCCTCCACCTTGGAGCTGAGGCCGTGCTTGATGGAGTTCTCGATGATTGGCTGGAGGAGCATCGACGGGATCAGGCGATCGAGCGTATCGGCGCTTGCCTCGTTCACGAACCGGAGCTTTTCTCCGAAGCGGGTCATTTCGATGCTGAGGTAGTCGTTGATAAAACTCAGTTCGTCGCGGAGCGGGCTCAGGTTGTCATCCTTCCGCAGCAGGCGGCGAAGAATATTGGAGAGCTTGCGAACCACGGCGCGGGCCTGTTCCGGATCGGTACGAATCAGCGAGTTCACCGTGTTCAGCGTGTTGAATAAGAAGTGCGGGTTGATCTGGCTCGTAAGGGCGCGCAGGCGGGCTTCGGTTAACAGGAGTTGCTGCGCCTCCAGGGTCTTCTCCTGGCGGATGGAGTTCCAGATTTTCAACGGAATGGCGAAGGCGAACAGCGTGGTCGTGTAGATCATGACCATATCCAGCCAGCCGGGCTGGTCCCAGTTCGCATAGAGCGTATGCAGCAGGCGGTCCGGCGAGATCTGGTCGAGGGCCCATCGCAGGAACTCGGCAAAGACGATGGTCAGGAATTGAAAGAGATGAAACGCGGTGATTCGCGTGTCGTACTTGGCCCGGAAAAGGCGGTAGACATTGAGGTCGAAGTAGGGAGAAAAACTCCAGATGTCGTCGGTCGCGGGCGCGACGTCGCGGAGCAGGCCGCCCAACACGCCCACGCCGGCGTAGAGGATCATGGCCAGCCATTCGCCGTTGGCGCAAGCGGCGAGCGAAATCAGAACACCACCCGTCAGGCCGGTGAAGTAGCCACCGAGAATTCCCGCGAGCAGCGCGCCTTCCAGGCCGAGATCCAGCGCCTGAAAGTTGTTGTTCGAAAGCACGCGCAGCGCGATGCTGCCGCCGAAGATCACGCCGAATCCAATGGCCATCTGGAAGCGCTGCTGATACGTCCGCTCCTCCCGGAGCAGCATGCGCAGGAACGCGCCGGAACGCCCGAGGATCGACGCGAGCGACGCGGCCACGGCCAGCTTCAAGAGTAGGATGACAAGGTGTTGCTCCAGCATCGAGCTATAATGGAATTATCGCCGCATTGTACGGGCGATGCTCGTTAGATGGCGGAAAATCAAGCATTTCGGCTGGAAAAAGTAGCGGAAGCAGACTTCCCGACCCGCTTTGGGCCGTTTCGGATCTACGGCTTCGTGGGACATTGGGAAGGAAGGACCGAAGAGGCCGTTGTGCTCCGTATGGGCCCGCTGGATGGCCCTCCGCCGCTGGTTCGCATCCATTCCCAGTGCCTGACCGGCGATGTCTTCCACTCGCTCCGCTGCGACTGCCGCGCGCAACTGGAACTCGCTCTAGCCAAGGTAGCGGAGGAGGAGCGAGGCCTGGTGATCTATGAGCACCAGGAAGGCCGGGGCATCGGCATAATGAACAAACTGCGAGCGTATGAGCTGCAAGACCACGGCGCGGATACCGTGGAGGCGAACCTGGCGCTAGGATTCGACGCCGACCTCCGCAACTACGAATTGCCGGTAGCCATCCTGAAGTACTTCGGTCTGAACTCGGTGAAGTTTCTATCGAACAACCCGGACAAGATCGCCGCCTTGGAAAGCGCCGGGGTCCACGTGGCGGAGCGCGTTCCGGCCGTGGTGGCCCCGCAGGAGCACGCCGAGGAGTACTTGCGAACCAAAAGAGAGAAGATGGGCCACCTGCTCGATGTGTTCTAGGCCGCTCGGCCGAAGCGGGGCGTCCGAAAAAAAGAGCCGGAAAGTGCATTCCGGCTCGCCATCGGAGGAATTAACCGGTAGACTGTGACGTCCGCCGGTGCACTTAGAATACGGTTTCTCCTGAGGCCGGCCAAGCCTGTCTTTCGTCCCAATTTAACCAGGACCCGGCTAGTACCGAGGACCCAGTTCCATTCGAACGGCAGCCGGGAGCCGATCATAGCGCTCTGGATGGCACGTCAGAATCAAGATCTGAAGCTCCGCTGTGGCTTCCTGCAGGATTTCTAGGATAATCGCAGCCCGGGCGGCGTCAGTGGCGAGAAAAGCGTCGTCGAAGACGGCAAGCTGGCGCTCTTCGCGTGCCAGGTGGCGGGCCAGGGCAAGCCGGGTGGCGAAGGCCACCTGCTCGGCCTCGCCGCCGGAAAGATGGTCCACGGGCACATGGACGGCCGCCGGCTTCCACTGAGCGTTCAGCGCGACCGGACCGCCGCCTGTCAGCCGCCCCCATATCTCGCTCACCGGCCCGGACAGACGCTCCGGAAGCGCGGCCGCCAGTTCCGCCGAAGCGGCGGCGATCGCCTGGCGCAGTGTTTGGAGCGCGTTGGCGCGGCGGCGATACCGGACGGCCGCGGCGTTCAGCACAGCCTCCTCCTCTTCCAGTTCGGTCACCCGTCCGTACAAGTTCTGGGTGGCGGTCAGTTCAATTTGCCCCTCCAGGCGCGCCTCCTCCTGCAGGGTTCTTTCGAGCGCCGACTTGGCGGCGCGTTCTTCCGCGGCGGCCGCGCGGACGGCCGGTTCCGGGTCGCCGCCGGCCGTGGCCAACTCTCGCTCCAACTCCTCCGCCAATGCGCGCGCCGCGGTGGCTCGAATGGCCGCCTGGTCCGTCTGGTCAGCCAGGTCCGGCGGCAACTCCCGCTGCGTTAACTCCGCTCGAACGGCGGCCAATTCGTTGGTGAGCTGCCGCTCCACGGTTTCGGCGGCGGCGAGCTCCCGCTCCGCGGCGCTGTTCGCCGTCTCGAACCCGGCTTTGGCGGCGTCGAGCGCGGTCTTCATAGATTTATACCGTTCCCGCAGCAGTTCCAACTCCGGGGGGTGAGTGGCCCATTCAGGACGCCGGGCGAGGATCTTCTCCCTTGCGGCGCTGGCCTCCACCCGGATCCGCGCGATGCCGGGCAGCCGGATGCCATCCCCGGGGAAGAGCGCCTCCTGGCCGGGCACGGCGCCGGTGGCCCCGGCGCCGTGCTCCACGCGGATCGGCTGTTCCGGTGTGACGATCAAGCGGGCCGGCTGGGCGGCCATCCATTCCTTGGCATCGTTCCCAATCTGGACGAGCGCTTCGAACTCCGCCGATTTCACGGCCAAATCCGCCCGCCGGTCCATCGACAGCTCGATGGCCGCCCGGGCGGCGCTGAGCCGCCGGACAGCTTGTTCCAGCTCCTTAACGAGGCTGCGCTCCCGGCCTATGGCATCCATCGCTTGGCGCAATCTCTCAAACGCCCGCCGGTCCGTGGCTTCCGACGCGCGGGCGTTCGCCAGCTTTTCCCGTAGGCCGGAGAGCGCGGCGACGCGCGCCTCGGCATCCTTTCGCTTCGTTTCCGCCAGCGCCGCCGCCCCGGCTTCCGTTTCCGCACGCTGCCGCACCGCCAAAAGCTGGGCTCCGCGCGCAGACGCCTCCCTCCAGGCGGCCCGCGCCTGGGTGAGCCGCTCACCGGCTCCGTCCAGCCGCTTTTCCTCCTCAGAGGGCCGGTATTTGCCACCCGGAGTAAAGTAAGCGAGCGCGGCGGACTGCACGGCCGCCTCGATCGCGCGGCCCTTCGGCGAAGCCACCACCGCACCCAGCGACGCTTCCACCACGGCCCGGACTCCCTGGCCCCAGTCCGGAGTATCCGGCCGGCCTTGGGGCGTCCAGAGTACTTGCAGAAGCCCAAGATTCGCGTTCTCCGCCAAGCCGCGGTGCGGCGCGTCGGCATGAAACATGGCTTGCAGCCGCTGGACCGCCGCATTTCCTTCAGCCACCGGCCGGAACTGGCCATTTTCCTCCCGCTCGAGCCGGGCGCGCGGCGATTGCAGGAACTGCTTCTCCACGCGCCAGCGCTGACCGCCGTTCTGAAAAACAACCGCAAGGCGGGGGCTCAGCGCACGGCCCCACGGCTGCATCTGTTCCTTCACTGCCGTGCCCGTCGTGGCGTGAGAGTCGACCAAAGCGTGCCGCAGCCCGCGAAGAACCGTGGACTTGCCCGAGCCGTTCGGCCCGGAGAGTATGTTCAGGCCCGGCCCGAATCCGTCGAGGCGCAGCGGCTGATCGAAACACCGGAATCCTTCCAGGTGGATGGATTCGAGAATCATGGCTCAACCCTGGCTGCGAAGGCCATGAGTTCCAGCAAGGCATCGGAGGCGCTCTGGTCACCCTCCCGCGCTGCGCCGAGCAGGCGCGCAGCGGCGGCGCGCACGGCACCAGGCGGGAGCTCTTCCATCCACTGCGAACCGGCAGCGGGCAGCAGGCCGTCCGTTCGCAGGGAAAAGTGCAGGAACCGCGAACCGATATCGCGTAGCTGCTCAAGCGCGGCGCGATCCCCGGCGTGGAGCAGGCCGGAGAGCCGGCAACGAACCAGCGACTCGTCCGGGAGCGCCTGCAGCGCGGCCCGAAGCGGCTCCAACTCACCGGGCCCGCGCAAATCCGCGTCCAAAGTTTCCCAACGAATCGTACCTGCCGGGAGAGTCTCGATGGCCACGCTACCGGAGAGCGTCACGCGCAGAACGTTGCCGCTGGCCCGCTCGCCGAACCTGGTCGTCTCGTGCGTGCCGGAGTATGCCATTCGACCGCCATCGTAGATCGCCGTCGAGTGCCAGTGGCCGAGCGCCAGGTAGTCGAGCCCAGCCCGCCTCCAGGCCGAACGGGAAATCGGATAGTGCTCGGTCTCTGGGTCGATTCCTTCGACCGTGCCGTGGCTCATGGCGATCACGATCCCCGGCGGCCTCGGAACGGATTCCAGCCAAAGAGTAGGGTCATTCCGGGAGTGGGTCCCGGTGAGTGGCGCGGCGAGCAGCGTGCCGCCAGGGACAGGAATGGCGCCGGCCGCCCGGACCACATTTAGATTCGCGTACTGCCACCACGAAGGGTGATCCCAGACGGAGCCCGGTACAAGCGAGTCGTGGTTGCCGGGCAACAGGAACACGGGGCCGCGAAAGCGCGCCAGGATGGCCGCCGTGCGTTCCACCATAGCCCGGTCGACGCCATTGTCTTCAAAGGTGTCGCCGGCCACGAGCAGGAAATCCGCTTCCAGGGCGACGACCCGTTCGGCGGCGGCGAAACGCGCTTCCCGCACGCGCGGCGCGGCCCTGCCGGCAGAGGCGGCTTTCATTCCGATCTGCCAATCGGCCGTGTGGAGAAATCGCATTGGCAACTTCTATTTTGCCGCGTACGCCTTCGTGTATTTATTCCGGGAGTTGTAGACGGTCATCGCACCGGTTTTTGTGGCGCTGACTTTGATGTAGTTGCCCTCGCCGGTATCGTTCAGATCGGCAAGGAACGCGTTGGGGGCGTTGCTCTCCTGCCCGCCGGCATTGGCGAAGTGCAACTGCCACAGATCTTCCAGACCAGGTGACGCCTTCACGACCTTCCATGCCGCTGGCGAGCCACCCTTGCGGGAGCCGTTGTTCATCACCACCACGCGAGGCCGCAGGGCGTGGACCAGTTCGGCTGGGCCAGAGATATCCATTCCATGATGGGTCGTCAAATACAGGTCCACCGGGCCGATCAGGTTCTCAGGGCAGGCCAGCTCCAACTCCTTGTTCCAGGTCAGGTCTCCCAGGTCGACGAATTTGAATTTGCCAAAAGTGAAGAGGGTCCCAACAGAGCGGGCGTTCTCCGTGGGATCGTCGCCTTTCTTCGTGGCGTTGGCGCACAACGAATTGGCCTGCCCTCCGCCCGGAACGGCTTGACCGACGCGATTCCCGTCCGCCGTCAGCACCAGAACCTCAGCGCCCTTCAGCGGTATCCGGTCGCCGGGCTTCACCTGCAGGCGTTGGCCGGTCGCCGTCGCCTTGGAATAGGTTTCCATCAGTTGATCGGCCGCCGCGCCGGATTCCCGGTTCGGCCCATGATCGACAAAGGTGCCGACCGGCATCTTCTTTACCAATTGCATGATTCCGCCGACGTGATCGCGATGGTAGTGCGTGATGACCAGGAAATCCAGTTTCTTCACGCCCGCCTTCTTCGCCACGCGAACAATGCGGTCCGCGTCGCGGTCCTCAAACCCCGGCCAACCTGTGTCGACCAGCAAGGATTGTTTGTCCGGCGTGACCACGAGCGTGGCCTGGCCGCCCTCCACGTCGATGAAGTACATGTCGAGCGTCTTTTCAGCCGCCAGAAGCGGAGTAAGGAGTGCGAGTATTAAGAGCGCGGTCTTTGCCATTGGTTTCAATCCTACTGAACCCCTGGCGAGGAGATCAACCCCACTTCAGAAGCGCGTCGGTGGGCCGGGTCAGCGGGTGATCGAAGTGGTTGGAGGAGACCCGGAACGCGCAGCCGAGGCGGCCGGTCTGTTGCGGGGAGTAGTCGCAGCGGAAGAGCCAGGCGGAGCCGTGCTGCTCTGCTGCCTGCAGGCCCACGATTTCGGTGTCTTTCAGGATTCCGCCGGCGTCCACGCGGCCAATCACAGCCTCCACGCGAACATCGACCGGTTCCAGACCATGGAGTTCCACCAGCGCGTGCAACGGCAAGGCATGGCCGCTCAACACCGCGCCCGCCGGCGCACCGCCGAAATCCAGGAATCGAACGTTGTGCCAGGCGGCCCGGATATTTCGATCCCACGCCGCGTGCTGGCGGCTGCGGGCGAAGTTGCCGCCGCGCGTCTCCGCGCGCAGCTCGTGAGCCGGCGTGTAGAGCAGCCGGTCGTAGTCGTCGAGCATCCGCCGGGCATCGTACTGGGGCGTCAGCGCCTTGATGGACTGCTTCATGCGGCGCACCCATTCGTGCGGAACGTCGTCTTCGCGCGCCGAATAGTAGAGCGGGACAATCTCGTTCTCGAGCATCGAAAGCAGCGACGAATTGTGCATGTCGTCCTGGTCGTCGCTATAGTGCTCGCGGTCTCCGATGGCCCAGCCGCCGGAGACATCGTCGGACTCATCGAACCATCCATCCAAAATCGACAGGTTCAACACGCCGTTGATTCCCGCCTTCATTCCGGAGGTCCCGCAGGCTTCCTCGCCCCGGCGCGGATTATTCAGCCAAACGTCCACGCCGTGCACCAGCTCACGGGCCACGGCAATGGAGTAATCTTCGATGAAGATCAACCGGTTCGCGATTTCCGGGTCGCGCGAAAGCTGGAAGATCTCGCGAATGAGCGTTTTTCCGGGCACGTCGCGCGGGTGCGCCTTGCCGGCGATCAGGATCTGCACCGGCATCCGGTTGTTTGTCAGGAGACGTTTCAGCCGGCCCAGGTCGCGCAGCATCAGCGTCGCGCGCTTATAGGTCGCAAAGCGGCGGGCAAAGCCGATCGTAAAGACGTCCGGGTCGAGAGCTTCATTGAGGCGCCGAATCTCCAGCGAGGATGCCTTGCGCTGTTGCGCACCCTGCAGCACGCGGCCGCGAACGAAACTGATGAGCTGGCGTTTGCGCTTCTTGTGCGCCTCCCACAGTTCGTGGTCCGGCACGTCGTCCACATGCTTCCAGGTGTCGGGATCGGTGGCCTTGTCCCGCCAGTCCGGTTGCAGATAGTTGTCGTAGACCTGCACCAGGTCCCCGTTCAGCCAGGATCGAATATGGACGCCGTTCGTCACATACGTGATCGGCACCTCCGCGGCGGGAAGAGACGGCCACAGGTCTGACCACATTTGACGGGAGACCTCACCGTGCAGGCGGCTGACGCCGTTCCGCCAGCAGCTCGCTTTGATGGCCAGAATCGCCATCGAAAACGGCTCGCCCTGGTCGTGCGGATTCCGCCTTCCCAGCGAGAGAAGCTGTTCGATCGAAAACCCGGTTCGACTGCAGTACTCATTAAAGTAGTGATGCATCAGCCCGGCATCGAAAAGATCGATGCCGGCCGGCACAGGGGTGTGCGTCGTAAAGACGTTATTGGACCGGCAGGTTTCGAGCGCCTCCTCGAACGACAGGCCGTAGCTAGCCATCAAGACACGGATGCGTTCCAGCGCCAGGAACGCCGAGTGCCCCTCGTTCATGTGATAAACGGTTGGCTCGTAGCCCATCGCCCGCAGGGCGCGAAGCCCGCCAATACCCAGAACAATCTCCTGGCGAATCCGCGTGGTGCTGTCGCCACCGTAGAGCTGCTCTGTGATGTCGCGCATTTCCGCGGTCGAATTTTGCGGGATGTTCGTATCCAGCATGTACAGCTTTACACGGCCGACCTGAATCAGCCAGACCTTCGCCAGAACGTCGCCGCCCGGCATCGGCACGTCGATTAGCAGGTCCCGCCCATCGCTCGCTTTGACTTCGCTGAGAGGCAGCGTGTAGAAGTCGTTATCGGGGGATTTTTCGATCTGCCAGCCATCGGGGTTTAGCGACTGACGAAAGTAACCCTTCTGGTAGAGGAGTCCGACACCAACCAGCGGCATGGCGAGGTCCGATGCGCCCTTCATATGGTCGCCGGATAGTACGCCTAGACCTCCCGAGTAGACGGGCAACGCTTCGGCAAGGCCGTACTCCATCGAAAAATAGGCGATGACCTTCCCGGTCATGGCAGGGGCCGATGCCATATAGGCGTCAAACTTTTCGCAAGCGCGGCGGTACATCGTCACAAATCGCGCGTCGGCAGCCGCCTTTTCGAGCGTAGCCTGCGAGACCTGCCCGAGCATACGCACCGGATTGTGGGATGAGGCGCGCCATTCGACCGGATCCAGGCGGCGGAACATGGAGCGGATCTCCCGGTCCCAGACCCAAAGCAGGTTGTGGGCGAGCTCCGCAAGACGGGAGAGGGGCGCGGGAAGGGCCGGTTGGACCAGAAACTCGCGCTGCGGACGGATTTGAAACGACATGATGTGGGCGAAACTTTAGGTTAGCAAACGGGGGGTCTGGGGCCCTCGTGCCGGCCATCGCCCTTACGGCTCTACCGCAACAAACGACCCCGCAGGCGACGGCGCCCCGCCGATCGTCACAACGATTGGCAGGTCGCCGGCGGGCGTGGACTCCGGCAGCCGAATACTCAACTGATGCAGTCCGGCGTTGAAGGGCGCCACGCCGGCATAGAGAATATCCGCCGCGTCCAAATCGACCGTGCCAACTCTCACACGCACGGTTGCCGTGACCCGCGCCGCTGCCGCGGCCAACTCGCCGTAGGGAACCACCGGATCGGTCGCGCCGAAGCCCGTCGCGTAGATCGTCAGGTAGTCGCCCGGTTTCGCCGGTACGAACGATCCGCCGCGCCCGACCATCGCACCGCTGACAGCATTCACCGCCGCCACCGGATTGCGCCCATCCCCATTCAACGCGAACGAGAAGAACTCCGGCGTCGCCGGCTGCGCGGTCACGGTCAACGTGTTGCTCGTCACCTCCGAAGGCGTGCCGCAGTTCTTCACGACGCGCACTCCAACGGAACCCGACACGGGAGGCACCTGCAAATTGATCTGCGCCGGCGTCAACACAAACAGCGCCGCGCGGGTCGTGCCGAACAGCACACACACACCGTCGAGAATTCGAGGCACAACCGCCCCGTCCAGATCGGCCGCGCCGGCCTGCCGGAACGTGCCCGCCGGCGCAAAGTCCGAACCAAAGATGCTGACGATGGCCGACGGCGACACTCGCCCGGCCGCGTACATTAAACCCGCGCTGCGCAGTCCGCCGGGAGCGATCGACGGGGGCGTTGGGCCAGCCGTCCCGCCGGCCGCCGTAGCCGTTTGGGTGAGGGTGACAGCCGGTAATCCGGGTGCGGAAGCTGTCACCGTCACCGTTCCGGCCGTCGCACCGAGTGTCAGCGTGACGGATGCCGTGCCATCGTCGCCTGTCGTCGCCGAAGCGGAACTCAACCGTCCCGCGCCGGATGCAATCGCAAATCCAACAACCACGCCCGGCACACCAATGCCGGCCGAACTCACCGCGCGCACGGTAAGCGGAACCGGTAACAGCCCGTTCACCGGGCCGGTTTGATTGTCGCCCCGTGTGATAGCCAGAGACGCCGCCGTGATCGGCGTCATCACGCGAATCGTATGGTTGCCCGTATCGGCAACGAATATTCGACCGTCCGGCGCCACTGCGATGCGGGTTGGATTGTTAAATCGCGCCAAAGTCGCGAGGCCTCCGTCACCGGAGAACCCTACCGCGCCCGTACCCGCAATCCGAGTCATGCTTCCGTCCGGCGTTACGCGGTAGACACGGTTTGACGCAACGAGATACAAGTTTCCCGTTGCGTCAAGCGCCACACCAGTGGTCAAGCCGATGCCGATCGACGCCGCCGGAACTCCTTGCGCCTCGAAAATCGTGCCGCCGTTGCCGGCGACCGTGCTAATCACACCCGCCGCCGTGATCTTGCGGACACGCATATTGCTGGTATCGGCGAAATAGACCGATCCCGTCGAATCGACGGCGAGTCCCATCGGGCGATTCAGCAACGAGGCGTTCGCCGGTCCATTGTCGCCGCGAAAGCCGGATTGATTCTGCCCGGCCAAACGCTCAATCGTTCCTGATGCCGATACCTTGCGAATCTGGTCGTTTTCCGTGTCGGCGATGTACAGGTTCCCCGCCCCGTCCAGCGTCACGCCTTGCGGTTGATTCAGCAATCCCTGCGCCGCCGGTCCGCCGTCGCCACCTGACTCCGCCGCGCCCGTACCTGCGAATACCGAGACATTCCCGCCGGTGGAGACGCGGAGCACCCGATGCCATAGTTGCGTGGCAACGAACAGGTTTCCAGCGGCGTCCACACTGACGTCTACCGGAACGTTGAGATCGGTCGCGCCCGCGGTCGCCCCTAACGTAAACACGCCGGCCGTACGTCCCGTTCCCGCCGCCCGCGTCAACGCCCCGGATGGAGAGATCCGGCTCACCGTATTCCGCTCTATCTCCGCTACAAACAGGTTTCCGCTTCTGTCGATGGCCATCCCAGCCGGCCGGAGCAAGGGTGTTGTGCTCGCCGGGCTGCCATCGGGCACTTGGTGCCCTCCGCCGGCCACCGTGGAAATCATACCGGCCTGCGTAATCCTCCTCACGCGAAAATTGGATCGATCGGCCATGTACACCGATCCGTCTCTCGCTACGGCGATCCCGAATTGCGTGCTCAATTGCGCTTCGACCGCGCGGCCTCCATCGCCGCTAAAGCCACCGTTGATATCGACGCCCGCCAGGCGGCTGATCTGCCCGTTTGTGACCTTGCGAATCCATGCGTTGTGCGCCACATACAACACGCCGTCGCCGTCGATCGCGATCCCTCGCGGATTTATGATGCCAGCCGAAAGCGCCGGGCCACCATCGCCCGAGTTTGAGCCAATGCCAGTGCCAACGACGGTGGAAATTGTCCCATCGCTCGCAATCCGGCGCACGCGATGATTGCCGAGATCGGCGAAGTGCAACCGGCCCTGCGGATCCAGCGCCAAGCCGTACGGATTGTTGATCCGAGCCTCTGTCGCTGGCCCGCCATCGCCGGAATATCCGGCAGTCCCGGTGCCCGCAATAGTCGAGATGATTCCATTGCGATCAATTTTGCGAATGCGCTGATTTCCCAGGTCCGAAACATAAATGTTGCCGTCTCCATCGACGAGCACCTTGCGAGGAGAGTTGAGCCGCGCTTCCAGCGCCCGCCCACCGTCCCCCGCGAACCCGAACCCAGTGCCCGCGACCGTCGAGATCGTTCCATCCGCGGCCACCCTGCGAATTCGATGATTGCTGAGGTCGGCGATATAGACCGCTCCGTTGCGATCCACGCTCAAGCCGACCGGAAAAGTGAGCTGCGCGGCGGACGCCGGACCGCCGTCGCCGCTGAAGCCAGGGATGCCCGTCCCGGCGAGGACGGAGATCGTTCCATCGGCTCCGAGTTTACGCACACGATGCCGGGGCGTTTCGGCGATATATACGTTACCCGCGCCGTCCGTAGCGACCTCCTCAGGCAGGTACACGACGGAAGCGGTACCGGCGACACCAGACAGCGGCGGTTCGCCCCCGGCGAACGTGCTAATCGTATAAGCCTGCCCTCGGAGCAGAGCCGCTCCGAGGGCGATCAAAGTCATCTTGTGCATCTGTCTACTCTTCTAACCGCCGCCGAAGCAGCCAAATCAAAACAAACCCCGGAATCGCAAAGACCGCCGTTCCCGGTTCGGGCACGGATTCAACGGCGTCGCCGGTGACGCGGAACCAGAAGCTATAAGGGTCTTGCTGCAGAAACGTGCTCGCCGGAAGGTATGTACCGGGCGGTGCTGCATACAGGAGAGAATCCGTGAGCACGGCTCCGCCCGATGTCGTTGTCGTTAGGTTTGGGGATGTCGACGAGATCCAAAGTGCATCGACAGCCACACCTGAGCCAGCCAGTGTAAGGTAAAAGTCGCCGGGACCGAGCGTTAGCCCGGTGAGAATCGTTTGATACTGTGGGATCGATCCCGGCAACACAAGCGGTGCCGTCGAATTCCAGATTTCGTGACTGGCCGCAGTTGTCCCGGCGCCCAGTTGGGTCGTTAAATATACGGTGAGGTTGCCGACACCCAAACTGTTCGTAAAGAAGGGAACGTCGATCGATACATTGGTGTACTCACTTGCGAGTGAGAATCCTACTGCGGAGGGGAAAAATAGCCCAAGTCCACCCCATCCACCGCCAAACGACCCTCCCCGATCAATAATCGTCGCCCCCCAACTCGCGGCCCCCGCCAAACACACCATCAGCAGTCTAGCTTTCATGCCATCACTCCCGGAAAAATTGAACTCCGGCAGTAACCGTAACCCGGAAGTTGCCTTTCGTCGACCGCAATCACTGTCAAACCACCCGGTTTGACACTTTTTGACACTGGTTGACTCTTTATGACGGCTGAAAAAACGGGTATGCTCGTAAAGCACGCCGATCCAGTACCCCGGCAGCCCTCGACCACCACTCATCCGTGGGAAACCCCGTGAGCACAGCTCCCTCTCCTCGTCAGAACGATGACCGGCTTGAATCCTGGAAGGCCATCGCCGATCACTTTGGCAGGTCCCAATCTTGCGTCCGGAATTGGGAACGGGTCGAAGGACTGCCCGTCCACCGCCAGGAGCACGTGAAGCGGGGATCGATTATCGCCTACAGGTCCGAACTGGATGCCTGGCGCGAGGCGCGAACGACTGAGTTGCTCGACGCACCGGTTACCGGAGAGACGCCGGCAACAACTCGGCGATACTGGTTCATAGGCGCAGGGGCATTGACCGTTCTAGGTTGCGCCGCCTTCTTGGTTACAGCGAAGCCTCTGGTGTTCGCCGACTCCCGGCTGACCAATCTGACTGCCTCACCCGGTTCGGAAGAACGGGTTTCCTTCAGCCCTGACGGCGTGTCGTTTGCGTACGTCAAAGATTCGCGCGCCGTTTTGGTCGAGGATGGTCACGGCAACGTTCGTACCCTCCGTGAAATTCCTCTCGTTCAACCCTGTTGCGCGAGATGGTCACCAGACGGCAAATGGATCGCGATCGCCGAAAAGGGCGAGAACGGCAGCTACCGGGTAGCAATCGTCGATCCCGGCGGCACGGTCCGGCCAGGTTCGCCGGTTCCGGGCGGCCCGGAACTCGGGTGGTCGTTCGATAGTTCGGCTGTATACATTGCCCAACGGATCGGAGCCGCGCCATCGAAGATATTCCGCTACGTACTGGAAGACAACGCGGTCGTTCAAGCCACTTTCCCAGAGGAAGGAACGTGGGGCGATACCAGCGTCGCCGAATCACCAGACGGCGAACTGCTCGCCTTCGCGCGATACGGTGACGTGGGCAAAGGCGACGTCTATCTCCAGCGCCGCGGATCCAAGACCGCGAACCGCCTTACACAACAGCGGAACTGGATCAATGGAGTAGACTGGCTGCCGGATAGCCGAACCGTCGTTTTTTCTGGTTCCTCACCGACCGACCTCGGAATCTTTACCCTTGACACCGTCGCGGGCACCGAACCAGCGCTAGTACCTTTCGGAAGAGGCGATCACTTCAACCCGCGCGTGATCGCCCGCGCTGATGGATCACTCCGCATCGGGTTCGAACGAGTTGGCTCGAGTTCCGAACTCGCCTTACTGCGTCCAGGGGCGAGAACCGGGGAAATTGTGGCGCCCTCAACGCAAGGCGAGGAGACGCCGGCCATCTCCGATTCCGGCAAGGTCGTGTTCTATTCCGATCGCGCTGGCGGCGCTAATCTTTGGCTCTGCGACTATCCCTGCGCCCGCGCCCGCCAACTGACCTTTCTTTTGGAAACCTACGTTCCTATGACTCCCCGCTGGTCGCCCGACGAGTCTCGCATCGTATTTACCGCGCGCCACGAAGGGCGGCCGTCGATCTGGCTAGTCGGCGCGGATGGCCAAGGCCTCCGGCGCTTATCTACCGGCCACGACGAAGGCTCGCCAGCGTGGTCGGCCGATGGCAAATCGATCTACTTCCGATCCAACCGGGGCGGCCGGTCCGAGATTTGGAGCATGGCTGCCGACGGCGATCCAGCTCCGCGCCAAATCACCACAGGCGGGGGCGTTGAAGTCTTTGCCGACGACGACGGCGACACGATCTACTACACAAGAGCGAACGACAATAGTCCCGTACTGCGGAGATCGCTTTCTTCCGGAACCGAGTCGGCTGTTCCGGGCGGGCCGTCGCCAGCCATGCACCGCTGGGTCATCGCGGGGCGCGACATCTATTTCTTTAACTCCCTGCAGAACAAACCCGCCGTTGAAATCGTCCGCATGAATCTTGCAAACGGGAAAAGAGCGGTCATCGCCAGGGAAATTCGTAGACCGCTCGGAATCGGCGCCAATCGCTCCGGCGCAGTGGTGTATTGCAGCTTCGGCGGCAATGAAACGGACATCATCGCGTTGGATACGACAGTCGTTCGGTGGCCGTTCACCGTGTTTCGGTAAGCATGGCCGGATTTGAGACCGGGCCTTCCGATCTTCATCGCCAAGACGCGTTGCCACCGGGTCTATCCGAGCTCCATCGATCCCGGGCGTTACGGCAGATGCGCGAGGAAGTCCGCCGCCGACAGGATTCGGATGTCTCCGTGCCGCCGGTTCATGCCGGGCGAACCTACAAGCTGAACCGCCTGAACGCCCGCGGGTAGCGAACCCAGGAAAGTGCTCCACGACTTTGAAAGGGTAGCGTCTGAGAGTTTGGTCTCCACCACCAGCCAGGGCTTACGATCCCGCACGAGGACGAAGTCGAGCTCCCGCCCATCTTTGTTGCGGATGTAACCCAGCTCAAAACGACCTTGGCCCGAGTCCTCCCAATACTCGGCGGCTTTTAGAAGGTGATTGGCCACCAGGTTTTCAAACCGGGCACCCGGATCGGGCACGGCAGCGAAATCCCAGAGATATGCCTTCCCCTCTTTGCGCAGGGACCGCTGAATTTTTTGCGAGTCGGGTTTGATTTCATAGAACAAGTAGATCGCCTCCAGGTGCCGCAACCACCGGGCGATGGTGGAGTGGGCCACGGAGAGATCCTGGCGCAAGCTGCCTCGCGAAAGCAGGGACCCGGCCCGCTCCGGCAGCAATGCGGCCAGCAGTTCCACGTCCCCGAGTTCCGGCAGGCGCGTCAGTTCCCGGAGATCCTGCCGGATCAGCATTTCCTGGCGGCTCCGGCGCCAAAGATTGGCGAACCGGGTGTGCTGGCGCGCCAGCGGCTCCGGAAACGGACCGAACCGGTCCAGCAGCGAAAGCGCTTCGGCGGCGCCCTTTGGCGCGATTCCGGGACGGGATCGATAGGCTTCGAACTGCTCCGGCGTCGAAGCCGGACGGCCGAGTACCTCGGCAAGAGTGAGCGGGTGGAGCCGGAACGGGAGAAACCGGCCGAGCAGACTATCGCTTCCGCGGCGGAACACATCAAGCCGTACGCTGCCGGTCACCAGCCAATCGGCCGGAGCCGGAGCGGCGTCGAAGATGCCTTTGAGTGTTCTCTTCCAGAGGCGGGCTTTATGAATTTCGTCCAGCAGGATGATCGGCCGCGGTTCGTCAGGCAGACCCTGTCGAATCGAATCCGGCTCCGCCGCCCACCGGCGGCGGAATCCGGTCTCGTCCCAATTGCCATAAGAGCTATGGGCGCGGCCCTCGGCGAGGCGGCGGGCCAGGAACGTCTTGCCAGATTGACGCGGACCGGAAACGAGAGCGATCTTTCCGAACCCGAATGCAAGCTCCTGAATAGAAAGCGCGAGAGCCCTCGGATACAGGCGTCCGTATTAGCACATGCCGCTCAAATGGCCGCGGCCAAATGAGCGGGTAACGCTCGTTTGGCCGAAAGCGCCGCCGGCCTCCGGTTCCCGGCGCCGTAACCAGGTGCCCGCCGGAAAGCATCTCAAGTTAGGATATGGTTATGAGTCACGAAGCTCCCCGTCGCGCGATCCTGAAGTCCGGCGCGCTGGCCCTTGGCGCACCCGCCGTCCTGTCGGCGCTGCAGGCCACCAAGGCGATTAAAGTCGGCCTGGTTGGATGCGGAGGCCGCGGCAGCGGAGCGGCCGCGCAAGCGCTGAAAGCCGACGATTTTTCGACGCTCACCGCCATGGCCGACGTGTTTCAGGAGCGGATCGACGACTCCGCGGCCCGCTTGCAGCGCATGTACAACGACAAGGTCAAGGTGGAGACGGCCAACATGTATGTCGGCCTGGACGCCTATCGGAAGTTGATCGACTCGGACGTGGATGTCGTGGTGCTGGCGACTCCGCCCGGCTTCCGGCCGGAGCAACTCCGCTACGCGATCGAAAAAGGGAAGCACGTGTTCTGCGAAAAGCCGATGGCCGTGGACGGGCCCGGCGTGCGGCACGTGATGGAAACCGTGCGGATGGCAAAGGAGAAGAAGCTGAACCTCGTCGCCGGGTTCTGCTGGCGGTATTCGAACTACATCGTCGAGACCTTCGACCGCGTGGCGAAGGGTGACATCGGCGATATCGTGGCCTATTACGCGACCTACTACACGAACCCGGTGAAACCGATGCCCGCCGCCTCCGAGCGGCCCGCCGGCATGAGCGACGTGGAATGGCAGATTCGAAACTGGTACAACTTCACCTGGACCTGCGGCGACTCGCTGGTTGAGCAGGCCATTCACAGCGTCGACAAGGTCGCCTGGGCGATGAAGGATCAGCCGCCGGTCTCCTGCGTCGCGGTGGGCGGGCGGCAGATTCCCGCGCACGGGGGGAATATCTTCGACCATTTCGAAGTGAACTACCTGTATCCGAACGGCGTTCGCGCCATGGTCGCCAACCGGCAGATCGAGGGCTGCTACAACGAGAACTCGGACTACATTATGGGCACCAAAGGCCAGGCAATTATCGGCCGGGGGCCCAATCCGCGCCTGACCGGGGCGAACGAATGGACGTTTTCCGGCCAGAAGTACGACATGTACCAGCGCGAGCACGACATTCTGTTCCAGGCGATCCGCAAGGGCGAAGTCCTCAACGACGGCGATCGTATGTGCTCGTCAACGCTGCTTGGAATCATGGGCCGGATGGCGGCCTATACAGGACAACAGATCACCTGGGAGCAGGCGCTGAATTCGCAGGAGCGGCTCGTCCCCGAGAAACTCGAATGGAGCGGGAGCCTGGAGGTGCCGCCGCTGGCGCTGCCGGGCCGAACGCGGTTCATCTAGATGCGCATTCTGTGGCCACTGGCCTTGGCGCCGCTCGCGTTTGGCGAGGTCGATTTCGCCAAGCAGGTGCGGCCCTTGCTCGAAAAACACTGCACCCCCTGCCACGGTCCGGACCGCGCTCTGGGCGGACTCCGTTTGTCGACGCGCGTAAACGCAGCGAGAGCCCTGAACTCCGCCGAACCGTTGACGAGCCCGCTCCTGCTGACCATGGAGCGGCCAAGCGGGCAGCCTTTGGCTATGCCTCCCGGAGGCCCGCAAGTACCGGAAGCCGAGCGCGCCGTGATTCGTCAATGGCTGGCCGAAGGCGCCCGGTGGCCCGCCGGCGTAGAGATCGGCAAGGCGCCCGCGAGACCTAAGGACGACTCCGCCCTGGCATCGCGGATCGCGTCGAAAATCAAGGAGACCGGCGCCTTTCAGCCCTACCGGCAAACGATTCCGAACAGCGTCGCCGTCTACGAAATGCTGCCGGTTCCGGGCGGTGAATTCACGATGGGAACGCCTGAAGGCCAGAAGGGCCGGACTCCGGACGAAGGACCGCAGCGGAAGGTTAAAGTCGAAGCTTTCTGGATGGGCAAGTATGAAGTGACCTGGGACGAATACCGCTTGTTTATGTTCCAGAACCTGGCGAACGAGACGGCTGGGGCCGACGCCAACGTCGACGCGATCAGCCGGCCGACCAAGCCGTACGTGGAGATGAGCTTCGGCATGGGCATCAACGGTTTCCCGGCTATCAGCATGACGCAGCACGCCGCCAATAAATATGCGCAGTGGCTGAGCGCAAAGACCGGGCACTTCTACCGCCTGCCCACCGAGGCCGAATGGGAGTACGCTTGCCGGGCCGGAGAAACGGAGTCCCTTCCGGTGGCGGAGGCCGCCTGGTTCAACGAGGAGAAGTATCAGCTCGTGGGAAAAAAGAGACCCAACAAGCTGGGACTTTACGACATGCTGGGCAACGTCGCCGAATGGACTCTGGATCAGTACGATCCGAAGGCCTACGCCCGGCCGCTGCCGCCCATTGGCTTTGAACCGTCGAAAACACCGTATCCGCATGTGGCCAGAGGCGGCGGTTGGAGCGATGACGCCTCGCGCCAGCGATGCGGCGCCCGCACCTCCTCGGACCCTTCGTGGAAGATGCAGGATCCGCAACTGCCAAAGTCCATCTGGTATTTGACAGACGCGCAGTTCCTGGGCTTCCGGCTCGTCCGGCCCCTGAAAGTACCATCGGCCGAACGGATGTTCCAATACTGGAACAATGGCGTGGAACGCGAATAAGCTCTCCCGGTTTGAGGCTGTGGAGCCTCACATGGGAACACTGGTGGGAATTACGCTTTATGCCGCCAACCCCGCCATGGCGAAGGCCGCATTCGAGCGGGGCTTCGCGCGAATCGCCGCGTTGAACCGTCTGTTTTCGGACTATCTGGAGGACAGCGAGGTCAATGCACTCTCCACTACACCGCGAAAAGTCAGCCGTGAGCTCTATGAAATCCTGCGCTTCGCCCGCGAGGTGAGCCGCGCATCGAACGGCGCTTTCGACGTGACGATCGGCCCGTTGACACGCCTGTGGCGGCAGAAGCTCCCGCTGACTCCGGAGGCGAAGGCGCTGGTCGATTGGCAGGCGTTGCGGCTGGAGCGTGGCCGCGTCTGGTTCACGAAGCCGGGCATGAAGGTCGACCTGGGCGCAATCGGAAAAGGATTCGCCGCCGATGCCGCGGCTCGCGCTTGTGAACTGGATAACGTGCTGATCGCCGCCAGCGGCGACATCGTCTGCCGGGGAGCGCCGCCGGGCGAGAGCGGGTGGCGGGTGCAAGCGGCCGGCGTCACGCTGCGCCTGCGCAACGCGGCCGTTTCTACAAGCGGGGATGCGCGCCAGTACTTCGAACGGAACGGCGTGCGCTACTCGCACATCATCGACCCGCGCTCCGGCCTGTCGATGACTACCCAACTCGAAGTCTCTGCCGTCGCGCGAAACGGCATGACGGCCGACGCGCTGGCGACCGCCGTGCGCGTCTCGGGGGACACCTCGATTCCGAAGCGCTTCGGCGCACAGGTTGTCGCCGGTCCTACTGCATCGACCGGCGGGCATCCTCCAGAATTCGCCGCGCCCGGCTCGGATTGAATACTCCACAGGAGCAGAACCGCGCTAAGTACGTGACGGCCTCCTCCGGCGAGCGCCTTCCTTCCTTCACCCAGTCGATCATCTTCTTGGCCAGCGAATGGCTCACCATGCCGTGGCCGCACATGGTGGACAAGGTCAGAGTCTGCGTGTTCGGAAGTTTTTCCGTTTTCCCCTCGAACCCAAGCGAGTATCCCACCGAGTGCCGGACCAGGCCAGTCTCATCGCAGCAGGCTACCGCATTGTCGACCGAGGTGGACACGTTGATGCTGAGGCCGAGATTCTCGGCTTTCACCTGAGCGATGAAATCGGTCGCCGCCTTGCGATTATCGAATACCGCGGCAACCGTTGTCGGCGCGTCCAGCCCGTTGGCCACGCGCTCGAAGTCCGGCGTCATGTCGCGATTCCAGTGGTTCGTTGGATTCAATTGCGCCGATGGGCGCAGGCAGCCGCCGTTGCGCGCGTCACCAAGGTTAACGGGCTTGAAGGGAATGGCCATGTGCAGAAACTTCTTCAGGCGCGGCAGAGCGTCTTTCTCGTTCTTGCCCCGGCAGCAGATGGCGAAGACAATGTAGTCGTCGTTGAAACTGGGCGAGGCCCCATAGCGGTGAAGCGTGTTCGTCATTTCGCGGCTCCGGCGGGTTCGGATTGTTGCACTTGCACGAGATCGGGATTCGTAATGCGGCCTAAGCCAATGTTGGTCTTGGCGCGATGAAGCTCATAGCCGAGCTTTTCCAGAATCGGCGCGACAATGTGGTCTTCCCCTTTAGCGTCGCAGCGCACGCCAACACCCAGAACCACCACGGTGTCGATCTCCTTCTCTACTTCCTTTACGATCCGGATGATCTCCTCCACGCGGTCCACCGAGGTCTTGATTTCCAGAATCGCCGACATGACTTTCTCGTTCAGAATTTCTTCCCGGAGTTTGCCCGTGGCCTGATCGGTCATGAGCGTGGTAACGGGGTTCTTCTTTTCGAAATCGACGCCGGCTTTGGCCAACCGCGTGGACATGCGCTCAATCTGATGAAAACGGGCGCCAACTCCGGGCCGCCCGAATTCGATCGTGAAACCCACCTCGCCTTCCTTTACCCGGCCGCTGACGTCGTTGGTCTTCACCTCTTCGGTGCCGCGGCCCTCAATGCCGGTGGATTCATGCGGCACGCGCGGATCGGAGAACGCGCGGCGCACCACGCGCGGCCATTCCAGCTTGTCCGGCTCGAAGGCGGAGGTGGGGCAGACGTCCGGTTCCGGATCGAACCGGACGCGGAACATCTGGAACAGGGACCGCACGGTGCGAACCATGGTGGGGTTCAACGATTCCTTGCTCAGGCCGTTGTAGCAGGCGTAGCACTCGACGCACTCGTCGCGATCAATGGTTGCCCGCTTTATGGCCGGGTCGATGTAGATGGCGCCCATCGGGCAAACGTAGGTACAGTTGCCGCACGCCACGCATTTATCAGGATTAATTCTCATGCGCTTCTCCGCCGCTCGCGAAAATGTGCCGCGAGGCGTCAATACCAAGATATAAGATCCCGCCCAGCAGGCAAAAACCCGCTCCCGCGTAGAAAGGGACGTTCCAGCCGTAGGACTTTACCAGGTAGCCCAGCGCCACCGTCGAAATCGTCCCGCCGAAATTTCCAAACATGTTCATGACCGAGGCCACCGACCCGGCAAAATCGCCGCCGATATCGAGCGGTACGGCCCACGACACACCGACCGTTACTTCAATGCCGAACACCGCAAGGCACGAATACATGACGCAGAGCTCGGGATCTCCGGTCATGGTGGCGGGCAGAATTCCCGCTAGCGCCAGGCCGAAGCCGATGGCGCCGACCGTGGTTCGCGCCGCCTTCAAGTTGCCGGTTTTCTCCGCCCAGCGGTCCGTCCACCAGCCGCCCAGCAGATCCCCAAAAACTCCGGCAAGCAGCGGCAGCGCCGCGTAGTAGCCCATCTTCTTGATGTCGTAGCCGCGAAATTCCTTCAGGTAGGTGGGAAACCAATCCAGATAGATCGCCAGGCACCATCCGTAGCAAAAATACATCGCCGAGAGCACCCACAGCGTGCGGCTGGAGAAGATGGCGGACCAGGGCACCTTCGTATTCAGCGGCGTTTGTTTCTTCTTTCCGAGGCCTTCGCGGATCAGCGCCAGCTCGGCTTCATTCACCGAACTGTGCTCCTCCGGCGTATCGCGATACCACAGATACCAAAATGCGGCCCAGACGATCCCAATCAATCCGAACACAAGAAACGGAACTCTCCAGCCGTAAACGACCATCAACCAGGTAACCAGCGGAGGCGTGAACGCGGCGCCCAGCCGGGAGCCAGCGTGCGTGACGCCTTGCGCCCAGCCGCGCTCGGCCGGAAGAATCCAGCGCGACAGGCTGCGCGTGGCGATGGGAAACGCCCCGGCCTCGCCCATGCCGAATAAAAAGCGGCAGGCGAAGAGGCTGGCGGCGTTAAACGTGTAAGCGGTGAGCGAAGTGAAAACGCTCCACCAGGTGACGATCAGCGTCAGCGCTTTTCGCGGCCCGAAGCGATCGCCGAGCCAGCCGCCGGGAAGCTGAAAGATGGAGTACGCCAACCGGAACGCGCCCAGCGCCCAGGCGAACGTCGCAATGTCGAGCCCCAACTCCTCGCGCATCGTAGTCCCGGTCGTGGCGATGACGACGCGGTCCATGTAGGTGATCATGTAGGCCACCACCGTTACCCAGAGAACGGCGTGGCGGACTCGAGTCGGGCGCTCAGGCATTCCCGAAGAGTCTATCTCAGAACGGTGCGGGCCACACTGAGGTTATCGAACTCGTCGGTCACCCGGACGGCGATGCTGCTTTCGCCCGCCGGTTTCTCGATCTGCACGGAATAGGCGTGTTCCTTGGCGTCGGAGAGCCGCGTCGTCGGCTCGATGTAGATCCATTCGCCGGCGTTGACGGAGTACTCCGCCTTCACCAGGATGCTGCCGGTATCGCCGGCGGCAAAGGCAAGCGCGACGTTCGCGCCGCTGACCGCCGCGGTCAAATTGCGAATGGCGGGCGGCGTGTTGTCGATCAGGAAGGGATCGCTCTCCAGGGAATCGGAAAGGCCGCGTCCAGGCGCATTGCCGCTGGCGTCCGACGCGGTGACGCGCAGGACGTATTCTCCGTCCGGAAACGCCGAGGAGTCGAAGCTGAATTGCCGCACAGGCAACTCCTTCTTCAGGAGCAGCCAGTTTGGCTCGTTGCGCGGGCGAATCTCCACGCTATACAGGACGGCGTCTCCGTTTGCGTCCGCCGCGCGCCAACGCGCGCCTTGATAGCCTTTGGCGTAGTTCAGCGTAACCGAACCGGGGTCGGACGGGGGCAACGATCCGCCGCCGGCCGTCCGGCTCGACATGCCCGCCAGAGTGAGCGTGTTCGACGGTGTGAGCGTGAGCGACTGGTTCGGAAACCGGTAGTTCGCCTTGGTGATCTCGATGCGCTCCACCTTTGGCGCAACGTTTCGCGGCAGATACGCCACTTCGGTGCTGAGGATGGAGGCGTCCGCGCCGCTCAGCGTCGCCCGATATTGCAAAAAGCGCGCGGCGGGGGACGGGATGCGGCCCGGCGCGGCTGCCCAATTGCTCCAATTCTGTTGCGGCCGGTCCAGGTTACCGCTGCGTGTTTCGTACTTCACATTGCCGGTCAGTTTATGAGTCAGAGCGCCCCACTCGGCGAACCATCCCGCGTCTAGCACTTCGCTTTCCAGGATGCCGTCCTTCTCGAAGTCCGGTCCAATCTGAAACAGTTTGCCTATATTACCCGTGGCCGCGTACAAGGCGCCCGTGGAATCGCTGGCCAGAGCCGTGACCTGCGTTGGGTTCAACGAGACAAGCTTCGTGGACAGCAGGCCGGAATCGATACGGTGAATTCCGCCTTTGTTGCCCGTGCCGAGGATGGCGCGCCCGTCTTTATCGAAGGCGATGGCATAGGCGATCTCGGCGGTGTCGGACCAGATGCGCGTTGGAAATCCGTCGGCGGCGATCCGGATGACTTCGCTGCCTCCGCTTACCGAGGCCGGCGTGAGCGTCGGCGGGGGAGGTGGCGTGCGCGGCCCCGGCCCGGCCGAAGCGGATACGGTGACGCTGGTACCCGGCGCGGTCACCGGAGCGGCGATCGGGGCGGGCGGCGGCACCGAACTGGACGACGGCGGTTTCGAACCGACAATCGCTGCGTAGATCGCGTTATCGGGGGCGATCGCAATCGCGGTCACCTCGCGGCGGCCCGCCTGATACAACACGAAGCCGTCCCCAGAGGGCGAGATGCGCACGATTAAACCGCCCGGCTCGGTACCAACGATTACGTTTCCCGCGCTATCGACGGCCATGGAGCGCGCGTGCTCCTCTTCGGTCTTGAAGAATACGCTCGCCTGTCCCGACGGTGCGACTTTGTGGATTTCGCCTTTGTCGCCCGTGGCTACATAGAGATTGCCGGCCTTGTCGAACGCGAGCGCCCAGATGTACTTGGCCTTCGGATCATAAAACACATCGGAGCCGCGATAGACCTTGCCGTCCGGCGCGGTGGCGGCGTAGACGCGTCCCTGCGCGTCGAGCGCGATGGCCTGCACCTGCAGCCCTGGCAGTTCGGCGACGACACGGGATTGCCCGCCTTTGGTGGCGAAGACCTTCGCCGTCGATGCGCCGGGATTGCCGCCGCCGGAATACAGCGTGCCGTCCGCGCCGCGCGCGATGGCCCACAAGTAGGAGACCGATGGGTCATATAGCTCGCGAGTGGCGGGCGCTAGCGAAATTTTTCCATCGCTGCGGACGGACAGGCGGGTCAGTTTCGCTTTGTCCTGGTCTTCCTTGGAGGAGTGCACCCAAAAATGGGTATCGACGGCAAGGGCTACGCCGAGCGCGGCCGGAAGTAAGGGAAATCGCATGTTATTTGACGGTGAGGCGGAGGGAGTGATTGCCGGAGACGACGAAATCGAACGGGGTGGATTGTTCG
>VFZO01000048.1 GCA_016871155.1 Acidobacteriota bacterium
GGGCGGGGGTATCGCAATCTCCGTTATCTGCTCCTCAAGGCCCAGCGATTCGCCAGCCTAAGGCTCGAGGTCGTCGTTCTCAGAAGGGCCGCTTGACCATAGCCCCTTCACATTCTCGCCCAGAGCCCACCTTCGAAACGGTTATGACGGACACGCCAACGTCTTCGGCGATGTCCTTCATTCGAACCGGCATTTCTAGATGGTACTATCTGAGCCGCTGCAATAGTTCGAGCAGCGTACGTGTGATTTTCACCGACGCGTCTTTCTCCAGATTGTTCGTCCCCAGCCAGGTTTCGTACCCTCCGAGTTCGTAGTGGCGCGGCGTCGGCAGGTAGCCGTAGTGGCCGTTGGCCAGCTCAATCGTGAAACTGGGCCGGAACGGGCTCAGCTCCTTGATCGCCAGACCGGTCTCAGTGAAGACCTCGCACGGAATCGTCGCGATGCCAATACCGCCTATCCGGATTGCTTGCAACTTGATATCGGCGTGGTCCGGCCCGGCGTGCAGGTTTAGCGCCCGCTCTGCGTAGGCTTTGGCGTTGCGCGGCAGCTTCGTCTCGTCGCTTCTCGCAAGAGCCTCCTTGGCGAAACGGAGCTGCTCGGCCGAGGGCTTACGGAACGAAAGCCGCAGTTCCTGTTCCGCCATCTGGATCGGCGCGCTGACGGAGTAGGCGATCGACCGCGCCGCTTCAACGGCGTGCCGCGCGAGTTTTCCGGCGACGATGCCGATACGCTCATACGGCTGCGCACGCGGCCGCGGGTGCACGAAGTCGACGTTGTTCACATCGCCGCTGGTGCCGTTGGTCAACATCGCGACAAACCGCCCGTCATCCGGCGCGAGTTGGGCGGCCACCTGTTTCGAGAACTCCCCGAAATAGTCCGCCGAGAGTTCAGGACCGGGAACGCCGCCCACGTAGTGGAGCGAATAGTTGGCCAGAACCGCCAGCGGTTTCCCGTCAAGCGTTTGCACAGAGATAACGCTGAAACCAGGATCGGTGCCCCCGGCCGGGTGCAGCAACTCGGTCGAACCGGCAGGCGGATTCATTCGCACCTTATCGGTGGTGCCGCCATACGGATCGGGAGGGTTTGAACCCTCTTTAGTGAACCAGCGCCGGTTGAACAACTCGTCCGGCACGGGAATCACGGCGCTGCCGATACGTGCATCGGCTATCCGCTGATTCGCCAGAGAGATCGCCTCGGCGGTTTGTTCAACCAACAGCCGGACGTAGCGCTCCTCTTGTGCGTTGCCTTTTGCCGCGCGCGAAGGCGGCGCGGAGTGCGTATGGGTGGCCGAGATCAATATGCGGCTCGCAGGAATACCGGTTCTTTTCGACGCGATCGCCTTCGCTTCGTCCATCTCCTCCCGCTTCACATAGCAGCTATCGATCAATGCGATGGCGATTTTCACCCCGCCTTCTTCCAGCACCAGCGCCCGCGCGTGCAGCGGATCGTGCGCCTTGGACGCCATCGTCAGACCGAAGTTCCCAATTACGCGTACGGGCCACTCTTGCGGCGTAATGTCCGTGGCCGCGGCCCCGGCGCGCAGCTTCGCCTCGGAGGGAAGCGATAGGAGTAGGGCGAAAAGCAGGAGTTTCCTCATTTGAGAGAGAGGATCCAATCGCGAAGCAGTTCCACCGCCTTCGTGTCCGGGCGCAGGGTTCCGATATGCGGCATCTTGCCGTCCTTGCGTGTGGCGGTGCGCAGATAGAGCACGGACTTGGCCGGGTCGCCGGGCACAATCAACTTAGCGCCAACCGATTCCATATCCCCGTGCGAAGGGTGGACGTTAATGGTTTGCGTGGTGTCGAGGCGTTCGGGAAACAGCAACCGGATGTCGGCGTTGCCGCCCGCGCCGGATTGGTGGCAGTGCGCGCAGTTGGAGTGCAGATACGCCCGGGCGCGCGCATCGAGAGGCTGGCCGGCGTCGTGCGGATCCGGCAGCGCGACCAACTTCGCAGGCAGCGGTTTGGCGAAGAATCCGGAACTGGCAAACTCCTTCAACTGGCCGCCCCGGTTGAATTGCCACGTATTCAGGCCCAGCGCAAAGCCAGCCTTCTCGTTGTGGCATATCATGCAATCGGTGCGGCTCGGAAACTGCCACGTCTGCTTGTTTCCGTTGGCGAGCGTGTAGGTCTTTTCCAACGACTCCTTGCCGATCAATTCAGCGTCGGTTTGCTCGTCGTTCCAAACGTAGACGTAGCCCGCCCACTGTTCGCGCGTCGAAGCGCTGGGTTGCAGCGTGAGCAGCCGCGTCTCCAGACGCCGGCCGCCGAGTTCAAACGTCTTGACGAACACGGTGCCGGTCGGAAAATTCCAGCGGTTGTGATTGACGATCTCGATCTTCCCTTCGCCGGGAATCGCGACGAAACGCGACTTGTCCGCGCCGTCGCTCCACAGTGCGGCGTTGACTTCGTAGCCATAAACGCCGGCCGCGGGCCGGTGGTCCTTGGTCGAGGCGAACAACCCGGTTTGGCTCAGCAGCCTTGGAAAACCTTTGGAAGTATCCACCGCGTTCTCGCGCCGCGCCAGGCGGTGCAGGCGGCCTTCGTGGTGGGTCATGATGTAGAGTTCGCCGTCCTGGGCCTCGGCGAAATCGACGATGTCGAGTTCTGTGTCGTCCAGTTCCTGGTGCCAAGTGGCCTTTTCGCCGTCGTGCCGGAGGCCCCATATTTTTCCCGTCTCCCAATCGCCGTAGATATACGCACCGTCCAACTCCGGCAAGCGCGTGCCGCGATAGACGTAGCCGCCGGTGATGGAACGGGCCTCGGCGTGGGAGTGCGCGGCGGCCGGCTTTAGAATCGGCCCCGGCCCCATGGGTCGGTCCTTGCGAAACACCTGCGGCCCTTCGGCGACGCTCCACCCGTAGTTGCCGCCGCGTTGCACGCGATAGATGGACTCCCACAAATCCTGGCCCACATCGCCCGCCCAGAGCTGGCCCGTTTTGCGGTCAAAACTGATCTTCCATGGCTGGCGAAAGCCGAAGGCCCAGATCTCCGGGCTCGCGCCTACGGTCTTAAGAAACGGGTTATCTGGCGGAATCCGATAGCCCTTCACCGAGTGCGTACCGTCGACGTCGATTCGCAGGATCGACGCGAGCAGATCACCCAGAAACTGGCCGGTGTGCATGGGATCGTTCTGGCCAAACGCGTCGCCGGTGCCGATGTAGAGGTAGCCGTCGGGCCCGAACTTCAGCGATCCGCCATTGTGGCCATCGGAGGGGAATTCTAGGACAACCTGCTCCGAACCAGGCCGGGCGCGCAGCGGATTGGCGGAGTCGCGAGTGAAGCGGGCGATGCGCGTGCGTTTCGGCCGCGGCCACGGCTCCGTGATGAAGGCGTAGACGTGGCCGTTCTTCCCGTAGCCGGGATGAAACGCCAGGCCATGCACGACGCGTTTGGCGTTGCCCGCTGCAGCCGGCAGATTCACGTTGGTATCGAGAAACAGTTCCGCCTGCGCAACATTGCGCTGATTGGGAAAAGATACGATTTTGCCGTCGTTGGTACCTACATAGAAGCGGTCTCCGCCGGGCGCGATGGTGATGACGGTTGGCTGATCGAGCTTCAGATTTGGAAAGGCCAGTTCGGTTTTGTACCGCGAAGGTGGCTCGGGCGATCCCACGACTCGGGACGTGGTCCACGGCACACGCGGAGCGGCGGACAGGCAGAGGGAGAGCAACAGGAGAATCCGCATCGATGGAGAGATTTTATCGAATCGGGCGAAACTTTTAGCGTGGCCAGCCGTATTCGTAGATGCCATGACTCTCGACTCGATTTTCCAGGACCTGAAGTTTGGCGTTCGCCAAATGGTGAAACAACCGGGTTTCGCCGTGGCGGCGATCACTTCGCTGTCGTTGGGAATCGGCGCGAATTCGGCCATCTTCACGCTACTGGACCAGGTGGTGGTCCGGATGCTGCCGGTGGCGGATCCGGCATCGTTGGTGCAACT
This sequence comes from Acidobacteriota bacterium, assembly GCA_016871155.1. Lineage (GTDB taxonomy): Bacteria > Acidobacteriota > Terriglobia > Bryobacterales > Bryobacteraceae. Next base: position 3,943 of record VFZO01000048.1, read on the forward strand.
GCGCGTCAACGGCGGCCGCGTGGGCAGCAACTCCGGCGATGGCACGCACACGTTCAGCTATCCCACCTATCTCGCTCTGCGCGACCAGCAGAGCGTCTTTAGCGGCATGACCGGGCAGCGCCTGGGCCCAACGAGTATTCAGATCGGTGAGCGTCCGGAGTCCGTTACGTTCGGGCTAGTGGATGGCAACTTTTTCGAAGTGTTCGGCGTACGGCGGCATCTGGGCCGGCTGCTGCGCCCGGACGATACGGCCGCGGTCGCGGTGCTGCAGTACGACTATTGGCGCAACACGTTCGAAGGGCGCGAAAACATCATAGGCCAAGCGATCCGGTTGAACGGTACGCCGTTCACCGTGGTGGGCGTGGCGGCGCCGGGATTCGAAGGGACGACGCCGGGCATTCCGGTCAAGCTCTGGGTGCCGGTAATGATGCGGCCCGCGTTTACGTCGAACGCGCGAATGGACGACGAGCGGTTCTCGTGGTTCTATCCGTTCGCGCGCCTGAAACCGGGCGTATCGCTCGAACAGGCACAGGCGGCAATGCGTGTGCTTTGGAAACAGCGTCAGGAGGTGGAGTTGCAGAACGAGCTGTTCACGCGATTCCCTCGACTTCGCGAGCGATTTCTCCAACAGACATTTTTGCTGGAGCCGGCGTCCCAGGGCGATGCGACACTGCGCGGCCGGCTGGAACGGCCGCTGGTCGTTTTGCAATGGTTGGTGGGCGCTGTGCTGCTGATCGCTTGCAGTAACGTGGCCGGCCTGCTGTTGGCCCGGGGCGCCACACGGCAGCGCGAACTGGCGATTCGCGGTGCGATCGGCGCGGGGCGCGGCCGCATTGTGACGCAACTTCTCGTCGAGAGCCTGCTTATCGCCACGGCCGGCGGCGCGGCGGGATTGGCGCTCGGCGCGTGGCTGACCAAGGTGTTAATTCGCGCCCTGCCGGTGGATCCGGCGCAGATTTCGCTTTCCGCCGCTCCCGACGGGCGAATTCTGTTGTTCACGATCGCGCTGACGGCCGCGACGGCGCTGGTGTTCGGGCTGGTGCCTGCTTGGCGGAACTCGGCTGCCTCGCCGTCGATGACGTTGCGCGAGCAGGCCGGATCGATCGCGCACGTTCGATTCCGGAAGGCGTTCGTTGGATTGCAGGTGGCGCTGTCGGTGATTCTGCTCTTGAGTGCCGGCCTGTTCGTGCGGTCGCTGCAAAAGCTCCGGGAGATCGAACTGGGCCTGAAAACGCAAAATGTCGTGGCGTTTGCCGTGTCGCCGTCGTTTCCCTACGACGCGGAGAGGAAGCGGCAGTTGTATCGAACGCTGATCGAGAGTTTGGCGCGCATTCCGGGCGTGGCGGCGGTGGGAGCGAATCAGACTGCGTTGTTCACCGGCGGGCAATCGGACGGCTCCATCACAATCCCGCATATTCCGGAGAATGCCGAGGCGGCGAGCTTTTTCAACTGGGTCACGCCGGGATACTTCGACGCGCTCGGGATCCCTGTGAAGCTGGGCCGCGACTTCACTTGGGCCGACTGGGGCAGCGGCCGGACGGTGGCACTGGTGAACGAGCGCCTGGTGTCGGAGTATTTCGCGGACCGGCAGGCGGTGGGCAGCCGGATCGGCCGCGGCATGCGGGTGACGGCAGATGTGGAGGTGATCGGCGTGTTTGGGAACGCCCGCTATCACGACGTACGCGGCGATTACCCGCGGCAGATGTTCATGAACTTAGACTCGATGCTCCCCACACTCACCAGCGTAAACATCTACGCGAAGGCGCAGGGAGATCCGTCGCAAATCATGGCGGCGATGCGCCGCGAGGTGGCGCGGATCGATAACAATCTGGTGATCTCGACCATGCGGACGATGGACGATGTAGTGGCCGGGCGCCTGGTGAACGAGCGGCTAGTGTCCTTCCTGGCGGCGGCATTCGCGCTGCTGGCGACCTTGCTGGCGGTGGTGGGGCTGTACGGCGTGCTGACGTTTATCGTGGCGCAGCGGACGAAGGAGATCGGAGTACGGATCGCGCTGGGCGCCGAGTACTCGCGGGTGATGCGGCTGATTTTGTGGGAGACGGCGCCGGTGATTCTAGCGGGGATTGGAGCGGGCGCGGCAGCGAGTCTCGCGCTGGGGCGCTTCGTGCAAGGGCAGCTTTATGGAGTTGCGCCGGGCGATCCGGCAGTGTTCGCCGTGGCGATCGCGGCGCTCGTGGTGGCGTCCGGCTTGGCCAGTTTTCTGCCGGCGCGCCGTGCGGCGAAAATCCATCCGGCGGTTGCGCTTCGCTCGGAATAGCTTTGAGGGGTAAAGCGAAAGGCCGCCAAGTGTCGAAAAACCGGGTGTTTCGCAGACAGAGTTAGTCCTACCTGTTAAAACTAAGCAGCGTTTTTCGGAGGCCGGCGCGGCGGGCGGCATATTGAGGGTCGTTGGCCAGGTTGTGGAACTCATTGGGATCGGAGTCGTGATCGTAGAGTTCCGCGCCCTCAGGCCACTCGGTGTACCGGTAGCGATCGGTGCGGACGGTGCGGCCGAGCCCAGTTCCGCGAACGACGACGGTGTTGGCGGCGCGGTCCCAATTCGTGGTGGGATTTGCAACGAGCGGCAGGAGGTTACGCCCTTCTATGCCGGCAGGAGGCCGCAGGCCAGCCCATGCGGCGAAGGTTGGATAGATGTCGAGGAGTTCGACGATGGAACGGGTCGCTGCGCCGTGATGTTTAGCACCCGGTACGGATAGGAGCATTGGAACGCGGGTGGTCCGTTCCCAGAGAGCGACCTTGTTCCACCAATCGTGTTCGCCGAGATGGAGGCCGTGATCGGAGAAGAAGAGCACGAGGGTATTGTTGGCGTGCGGGCTCGCCGCCAGAGCGCGGAGCACGCGGCCCACCTGTGCATCGAGAAACGAGATGCAGGCCCAATAGGCACGCCGGAATTCGCGGCCTTCGGCGGGGCCGAGCCGAAGTTCGCGATTCGGGTAGGCGGCGAGCGGAATGTCGGCGGGGTCATCGGCCGGTCCAACCGCATTGGGAATCGTGTCGGGAGGGTAAAGATCGAAGTACTTCTTCGGCGCGATATATTTGTCGTGGGGTTTGCGAAATCCGCAGGCGATAAAGAAGGGCTTGTCGCGTTTGGCCTGGAGAAGGCTTTCGACTTCGAGGGCGGTTTGGCCGTCGGGATGATCGTCGTCCGGCGCTTCGGACGCGCGCCACTCGAAGTAGGCGAATTTGCCGTTGGTGAGGTTGCGGCCCTCGCAGGTTGGCACGCCGGGCGCACCGCGCGGGGAGGACTGAAGGTCCCAATCCGCGGCACCGTCCATACCGTCGTGATAGATCTTGCCGGCGCGGGCGGTGTAGTAGCCGTTGGAGCGGAGAAACTCCGGTAGAAACTTCGTCGTGACGTGCCGGCGCGGGTTCTCGCGGTTGTCGAGAATTTTCGTGGCTTCCGGCCGGTATCCGGAGAGAAGCGAAGTCCGCGACGGATTGCAGACGGGGTATTGGCAGTAGGCGCGCTCGAAGCGGAGGGCGCGGCGGGCAAAGGCGTCGATCTCCGGCGTTCGCACGAGGGGGTGGCCGTAGCAGCCGAGATCGCAATTGAGATCGTCGACAGCGATGAGGAGAATATTCCTGCGTGGCGGCGCCTGGCGCAGAGCCGCCGCGGCGGCGAATTGACGCCGGGTCACAGCGTGTTAGTCGTCACTGCGCCCGCCGCCCGCCAGGCGGAGGAGAATATTGAGCGCGGCGACAAAGATGTTGAACACGCCGGCGAAGAGGGCCAGCGCTCCGGGAACGACGCTATCGGAATCGGAGGAGTTGAGCACGCCGCTGGTGGAGCTGATAAGAGCAAGTACGCCCATAATCCCGATGCCGGCGCTGATGAGCATGCCGAGCCAGCCAATATTCATGAAGCTGTTGAGCACGACGGCGGCCATGATGGAGACGAACATTCCGATCATGATGCCTCGCGGGGCGCTGAAGGTTTTTCCGGAGAGAAAGATGAACGCGGTGACAGCCAGGAAGACGACGGCGGTAATGGCCATGGCCGCGAAGATGAGCCCCGGCGCAACTTGCGCTGCGAAGTAGAGCAGCGGCGAGAGGACGATGCCGGAGACGAAGCCGTCGGCGAACAGCACGAAGACGCCGAGCATGGGATTGTGGCGGACAGCAAGGGCGGCCATAGGAATGGCGTTGAGCGCGACGATGGCGACGATCCAGCCGATCCAGCCGGAGAAGAAACGGGCGAGGGTTTCCGACTGCGCGCCGATGACGCCGCCTGTGATGGCGGCAACAACGGCCAGGCCGAAGAGCATGTAGGTCTGCTTGATGACGACGGACTGGTGTGCGGTAAGGGGAGTTGTCGCGGAGAGTTTGTCGATCGTTGACATCTCGTGGTCGTAGGGACGCATACCGATAGCTATATCACGTTGAGAGGAGGTTGGTGAGGTGCGCCATGATCTGGAAACGGAATGCACCGTCCGCGAAGGGTGAGAAGCTGGTCTCGTTGACTCTCCCATAACGGTCTCTGGGTGAACATGGCGCGTCTAGGGGAGTGGCTCGTTAGAGAATCGCGTAGAGTTGGTCACGTCAGGCCGTCGGACGTGGCCGGCGAGTCCAGTTCGTTCAGCGCGACGCCTCTCCTGGGCGGACATCTTTACTGGCTCCCTTCAGGCACCAGCGAAGGAGAAATGACGGCTTATCGACACTCGCCCGGCCAGAACGGGACGGAAAGATCGTGGAGAGCTACGTCCTTGAGAACGGCGAACTGCTGGTTCCACGTATCCGGGCCGGGACCAAATGGTCCTTCTCGAAAGCGTCTTTCTATGGGGGCAAGCGTCGTTCGCATAGGCCCCTTCGACTGCCTCGGAATCGCCAATATCTAGGACTTCTTGGTGTTGTTGAGCGAACTTTCCTGGGCCGGCGTGGCCCAGGCCGCCGTAGAAAAGCGGTTTGGCGGTGCCGCCCGGCCGGTACCGGAGCGGCCGGCAATCAACCGTGGTACGCAAAGGCTGGCCAAACTCAACGCGTCGCTGGGCTTGCTGGTTGTAACGACCGCGCTTTTGGTGGCGCGGACAGATCCGTCGGCGTGACGGGAGCCAGTGAACTCAGTGTTCTGTCGATGATTCGTGGCTGAGTGGCGCTGCTTCCCGGATGCAGGCGCAAGTAAACTGAAGGGGATGCAACGTCTGGCGGCATTTCCACTATTGTGCGTGTGCGCTTTGGGGCAACCTGGCGAATACAACCCGCTCTACGCAGGGAACTCGGAGGTTCTCGTTCGCGAGCCGAACCGGTTGCTGGTTGAGGCCGTTCGGAACCGGAAGCCGGGACGCGCCTTGGATGTTGGCATGGGGCAGGGGCGCAATGCGATTTTCCTTGCGAAAAACGGATGGGCCGTGACTGGTTTCGACTCCTCCGACGAAGGGGTCCGGCAGGCGAAGGCCGAGGCCGTGCGGCTTGGGCTACAGCTGACGGCTAGTGTCGACACCATCGAAGCGTTTGCGTTCGGCGCGGAACAGTGGGATCTGATCGTACTGACCTACGAGCCGACCAAGGCGATTGCGCCGAAGGTTGTTGGGGCACTGCGACCCGGCGGCATTGTGGTTGTGGAGGACCGCCATTTGGACACGAAACGGGTCTGGCCGGCCGGAACGTTTGGAGACAACGAATTGCTTTCGCTGTTCGCGGGGCTTCGCGTGTTGCGCTACGAGGACGTTTGGGCTCGGCCGGATTGGAGCGTCATGAAGCTCGACGAACGGCTGGTGCGGTTGGTGGCCGAGAAACCGATTCCTCGCACCGGCGGCTGTGTTTGGGAAGGAAAAGCCGTCCCCGCGGGCGGCAACGCGTGTTGGGAGACCGCTTTGTTGCGCTGCGAGCCCGAAGGTTGGAAGTTCACACGGGAGAAGTGCGAACGGTAGAGCCTGCCGTGTGGCCCCGATGTTATGATGTGCCTTTGATAGCTTGACGGAGCACGGAGATGCCGATGAAACGCGCTGGGTGGTGCACATATCTGGCCGGTTTGACGCTGTGGACGCCTTGTGCTTTTTCGCTGCTGGGACAGGCACCTGGACGATTGCTATCTTCGCGGCAAGAGGCGCTAGGGAAGGTAATCGCGGGAACCACTGCGGAGACGCAGCGGCCATCGCTTCCGAGCAGCGCCCGCGAACTGCCGGTGTTGACCTGCGTCTATTCGGACGGCGCGGGCGGGACAAACGAGACACATCACTGGCTGGGAGCGTCGCCGCCTTGGCATGGGGCGATACCGGTGGCGCATCCATTGAACAAACTGGTACAGAGCGCTGTGAAAGCTTGCCCGCCAGCGGTGTCACCGGCGGCGATCGCTGCGGCCGCCGGATTGACGGCAAAGCCGGCGGCCGCAGCGCCCGTCGAGGAACCGCCCGTGCGGGCCGCGATCCCGCTGCCCAGTTTCGAGCTGACCGCGGCTGACTTTAAGACACAGGGCATGGAGTACCAATCCACGTTCCACGCGATCTATGCGGGCAATTTCCGCGACGTTCCGTTTGAGCGCGACACGGCGGAGCTGCGCGTGACGATGAACTCGTATATCGTTGCGTTTTCGAACAATTGTCGATCCTTTTTACGCGGAGACGTGGTTCAAGTGACCAACTGGAATCAACAGGCAGGCGTAGTTGTGTACGCGGAAGCCGACCTGCTGGACGCTCGCCGGCAGTTGGAGCGGATCGGCGCGGGCCGTGCGCTGGGGGATGCGTTCTCCATGTTGACGGACGGCGGCCAGAAGATGCTGCGGATGGCGAGAAACGGATTGGCGCTGAAGAGCGAGGTGGAGGATTTAATCGGCCGGAACGGATGCGAAAGCCGGGGATTGCGGCGTTTTCGGGACAACCTCCGCCTATTCGCGTTGGACGAGAAGCCGATCCGGCTGGCGCAGGACGGGGGCGCTCCGGCACCGCCGAAGCCGCCGAGCCGGACGGCGGCAAATCAGAACTATACACGCCTGATCGACGAGTTGATCGGTGCGAACTCGCGGAGTTGGGCCATGAACCGGTACATCGCCGGGAGCGCAACGGGAGCGCGGGTGATTTCGCGGGATGGCGACGGCAACCCGCGACGGGTGGAGGCGAGCTACACGTTCAACGGCATGCAGGGCCGGGCGAGCGGCTCGGTGATTCTGGAGTTCTCAGAGGATCGGCCGAAGTGCCTGTACTTTTTCGATTTTCCGGCGGTTTGCCGGGTACCGGATCGCCAGATCGTCACGGCCTATGAGCAAGGCCGCTTCGCTACTCGAGAATAATTCCCAGAGTTCGCATCGCATCGAGGATGGAACCGGCAAAGCCGATGCCTTCCGAGTCCGTGCGTTTCTTGGTGACGACACCGATGACCCGCCCGGTCTCGGCTTCGATCATCGGTCCGCCGGAGTTACCGCTGTTGATAGCGACGTCGGATTGGATGTCGATCTTGCCGCCACTACGGCGCAGCCCGCTCACGATGCCTTTGGTGATTGTGTTCACGTACTGCAACTCGCGCGGTGTACCGATGGCATAGATGTCGGTGCCGGGGGCGGGCAGCGGATCGCCTGTTAGATAGGAGGTATGGCAATCCTTTGGGCAGTCGATCTGGATAAGGGCGAAGTCGTTCTGTGGATCCGTACGCCACACGCGGGCGGCAAATCTCTGTCCGGAAGGGAAGAGAGCCTGAAGCGCGGACGCACCTTCGACGACGTGGTTGTTAGTAATGGCTAAGCCGTCCTTGGTCACGATGAACGCCGAACCCATGGTGTCTTTCGAAGTGAGCACGGTGAAGACCGCCGCAACCGCCTGTTGGAGAGGTTTGGAGCCGGGCTTGGGATTCATGTCCATGAGGCCGATTCGTATCTTCTCCGTGCCAGAAGGCATGCGGCGGCGCCACGCTTTCTCCGCCTTCTCCCTGGCTTCCTGCTCCCGGCGCGCGACCTCGGCGGCGGCGGCGCGAGCCCGCTCTGCAGCCGCGCGGCCGAGTTCCTGCTCGCGCTCGCGCGCGGCGGCATAAAGCGGCTGGGCGGCGGGATTGGAGCTATCAGATGAGACTCCTGTGTAGCGTGCGAGGACCGCCTTGATTTCGTCTGCGGACTGCAGCACGGCAATTCGGGCCTTCCACTCGCCCGCGGCTTGACCGAACTGCTGCCCGCGCACGCGGGCAAACTGCTCGAACAGCGCCGAGACGGCGGGAACGGAACGGTAGGCGGAGAACTTTCGATCGGCCGCAGCGAACCAGCGCGCGCCGGCCTCGAGCCCGGCCGTACCCGCCGGGAATTCCGCAATGGACGCCGCATCCTTCTTGGCTTCGGCGTCGACAAGAGCCGCCGACTTGGTCTCGATGGACGCTCGGAGTTGCTGACGCAGAGAATCGCTGGCCATAGAGGCCAGCGAGCCAATGCCATCGCCCGCGGACTCCGCGCGGCGAACCGGAGCCGCCGGCATTCCGCGGCGCATCGGCACCGGTGGGGCGGCGGCGCGGGGCGCGGAGACAGCCCTGGGCTGTTGCAGCGCACTTGCGGCGTTTCGCAGCGAAGGGACATCCTCGAACTGGACCGCGGAGCTAATCAACCGGTTGACCATGGCGCTTAAGACGGGATCGGCAAGGCGTGCACGCTGTTCGCCGATGAGCTTAAGAAATGCCGCGCGTTCGCTGGGCCACAGACCGGAGAGCACAGACCGTTCTTCGGCCTCCAACACACTGAGGCGCACGAAGGAATCGGCTGCTGGCGCCAGGGCGGGCAGACGGCGCATGGTTTGATTCATCCAGGCCGCGATGGAACGAAGCGCGATGACGGAGAGAGTAATGTCGGGCGCGGCGTAGGTGCCGGTCAACACCAAAAAGCCTCGTGAGACGGAACGCCCGGCGGCGTTCGCTTTGTCTTCAGGAAAATTGGCGCGCGGGGCGGGAAATTCGTCGAGGCGGCGAGCGATCCTGCCAAGGTCCGCGGTGCTTAACTGGTCGAAGGGTTTCCCGAAGTGCGAAGTGAAGTACTCGTCGCGGAAGAGATTGCGCGCCATGGAGTAGAGTCCGCCGGATTCGGTGCGATAAGGGTCGATCGTTGGATACTCGTTGTAGATCTGACTGGCCCAGGTGCGGAGCGTATCAGCGGAAGGGGACGAGCCACCGAGAGGAAACCCTGGGCGCATGGGAGCGGCGCCATTCGGCATGTCGTAGAGCCGCTTGAGCGCCCTGCCTTCCTGGCCCTGACGCACCAGAACGAAGTACGGACTTGCGTCGTTCGAAGCGTTTAGACGGTATCCGGCGAAGGCGCCGCGCTCCGCGTCATAGACGGCGTGGAAGGCGAGGCCCATGAGAGGACTGCGGCGGTACGCATCCTGCGTGGCGTGAATTTCCAGTGTCCGCGAGTCGGGCTCATACCGGACGGTTGCGGGCGCGACACCCATGTGAGCAGCATTTTTCCCTTCGAGACCTTCAACGCGGATCTCCGCACCCGTCTGGTCCGCAGCGATCTTGAGCGTGAGTTGGACGAACGAAGGATAGACCTGATAGACGCCGATCCAAGTACCGGCAAGTTCGGGATCCTGCTCGCGGGCAGGCGTCATCATGGGTCTGGACGAAGGCTCGACGGGAGGCGCTTGGCGAGGAGGGGGCTCGGGCGCAGGCGTTGGCGGCGTCGGTATTGAGGCGGCAGCCACCACCGCGGAAAGACTCACAAGCTTTCGGGTTCGTCCGCTGGTCAGAATTACTTCCGAAGCTCGGGGGCATTGGCGGCCGAGTGCGGAGGCGACTGCAGTCTTGACGGTTTCGAGCAGGGCCAGATTCGATTCCTCGAAGAGACTGCGCGGGCCCCTGGCGACCAAGGGAATGGGTCTGGAACAGTCCAGGCGGTCCGGGGCGGATACTTCCAAATCTCTAGCCCTGTACAAAACCTGCTCCGCCGCGGCGGACTGCGCGAACAAGACGAGAAGCAAAAGCGTGCGAGTTCGGATCTGGCCAGTCATCGCGGGGAACTATTCAACCTTGAAAACGAGCACAGCTTCGCTGGGAATCCGCACTTCGGGACCAGTGACCACTGCGACGACGGTACCGGCAGCGGCGCCAGCGCCGGCGCCGATAGCCGCGCCCTTGCCGCCACCGGCCAGCGCGCCAATGCCTGCGCCGATGGCGCTGCCAAATCCGATTTTCTTGGCCGAGGATTTGCCCTTGCCACCGCTTTCGACGCTAACGTTGGCACCGGATGCCGAATACTGCTGTCTGGCCCCGGCTACCGCCACCAGGGACACCGTCAACCCGGCTTTGCCAGCCAGCTTTCCGGCGTCCTTGGACTCGGTTAAGCGGAGGGCGACTTCGGCACCTTTCGACGCGACCTCCTTGCCGGCGATTCTCAGAGGGGCATCGAGCGACGCTTTGAACGAGGCGCCAACCTCGGCGGTTTTGGAGTCGATGGCGTCGATGGTGCGAACCGAGACAGTTGTCCCGGCGGGGATCGGCACCGGCTGAGCGAGTACGGCGAAGATTGAGGCTGGGAGCAGAATGGCGGTCAGGTATAGGCTGGTAGGCATTGTGTTCGTCCTTTACGGATTGACGTTGACAGTAATACTATAACGGGCCGAAGGCTCCCCGTTACGAGAGCAAGCGGGACGCTGTGCGTGGGTCCGTGTGGTTGGCAAGCCGCTCCGTTGCGGTGCCCCCGTCGGTTGTTGACGGCACCGTGGCTGCGGGGATCGTTTCCTTCAGACGCCGAACGGCAGGTTAATCGCAGTTCGGAATTTCGCGGAAACAGGGCATCTGGTCCGTGAGGAGGAAGAACCAGCCGGTCGCGACAAGCACCATGAACGCGACGCGGACAACCAAAGAAATCGGACGCGCCAGGACGCTGTCGCCCGCGCGGAATCCTCGCACGATGGGTGTTGCTGCCAGAAAGAGCATTGTGGAAAGAAGCTCCAGTCCGTGGAAGAGCGGGAACGAAAACGCAACCTCTCCCGACCGGATTCCCGGATATTTCCCGACCTCGAGGAAGGCAAACGAAGTGGACGATACCAGGCCAAAAATCGCCGCCCTGCAGTAAGTAAAGAGCCACGTTTTCATTCGCGAGGGCTCGTCTCCCTCAGGACGGTAAGCGATCAAGGCAAAGACTACGGAGAGAACAAGCCATTGGGCTAGCCGAAGCGGCCTGTCGTAGGCTATAAGAATTGCACCAGGGCCGGCAAAATGGAGGGCGGAGGCCGCCGCCACTCCAAAGACCGCGAGCCAATGCCCGAGCCCGCGATTCACTGTGGCGCCTCCGGGGCCCGGCTGGAATAACGCAATCCGTGAGCAGTTCCAGGCGAACCGCCAGCGCTGGACCGGCTCGGGAACAAGCGCAAGTTCGGTGAGCATGGCCTGGCCCCATTAGGCACGCTCGGCCGGCATCCGCCGCACAGCGGAAGGGAGTATCCGTGTTGGCCGGTCGCTCATGCTTCCCCCATTCGCAGTCTCAGGGAGCTGGGCTTCGCCGTCTCTGGTTTGGCCTTTTTGAATTCGCGCGCCTGCAACAATCCTGTTTTGGTTAAGCGGTAGAGATATCGAGGCGGGCGCCCGTTGGCGACCCTTTTTCCCACGCCGCCTCCAGCCAGTTGCGATCCACAAGACGAGTCAGGATGGGATAGAGCGTTCCGGCCTTAAGGCCGGATTGCCGGCACAAATCGAAACCATGCCACCAGGCGGCCGGATCCTGCGCTAACGAGACGAGCGGGGCAACGGTTTGTTCGGAGGGAGGACGATTGCGCGGCTCACCCTTACGCCGATTTAGATCGACTTTATCGGTCGAGTAGCTTTCGTGAGCTTGCCGTGTTTTGTCTAGTCGTGCCGCAGCGCTTCGACGGGACTGACTCGCGAGGCGCGCCAAGCAGGCACCCAGGCCGCCGCGGCGGAGGCAAGGAGGATCGCCGCGCCTCCCAGCGCCAATGCGGGCACCGCGTTGGTGCTTTCAACACCGGGGAGCAGGCGCGAGCCGGCTTTGAGCGAATAGAGAGACAGCGGGACTCCCAGCGCGACACCGGCGGCGACTATGACGAAAGTCTCGCGGGTGATCTTTGTTGCGATTCTTCCGGGCGTCGCGCCCAGCGCCATGCGCACGCCGATCTCATTGGTTCGCCGCGAGACGGAGTACGCGAGCAGGCCGTACAAACCAACGCCGGCCAACAGCAGGCCGAGACCGCCAAAGAAGCCGGACAACGCCGCCATCGCCCGCTCAGGAACGATGGATGAGTCGATCTGGTCCGTCAGTGTTCTGACCTGTGTTACTTCGACTCCAGGCGTGGATTCGGCGACAATCCGCCGCGCGCGCGCCGCGAAGCCCGCCATGTTGGCCCTGGTGCGAATCACCAACGTACCGCCGAGCACACCGCTATCGCGAAATGCGGCGAGATAGAGACCGCGATAGGCGTCCTCGCGAATCTCGCCGTAGTTGGTATCGCCCGCGACGCCGATGATTTCGTAGGTGACTGGCTCGCGCGCGAGCGTGACGCGGTCCATTGTAATCCGCTTCCCAATTGCGTCGTTTGGATTGGAGAAGTAGTGGCGCGCGAGGGTACTGTTGATCACGGCCACCCGCCAGTTGGCAAGATCGCTGTAGGAAAAATCTCGGCCGGCGAGCAGCGGAATCTTCAGCGTCGAAAAGTAGCGCGGCGCGGCGTAGGAAATGGAGATCCGGCGGCGTTCCTCGGGCTGCTCGATCCGGCCCTCGACCGTTCCCCAGCCACCGGCGCCGGCGCCGTGCAGAGGTGTGGGCGCGGCGAGCGAAGCGGAGTCCACGCCGGGCTCATTCTGAAAGCGCTCGATTAGAGCGCGGTATCCCGCCGCGCGTTTCTGGCCGCGATACTCGCTGCGAGAAGGATCAAGGGACAACAGCAGGATGCCGTCGCGCTGGAAGCCGAGATCTGTGCTGCGCAAAGAACGGAGATGCGCGGAGAACAGACCGGCCGACGCAGCCAAGGCCATGGATAGCGCCACTTGCAGGGCGATCAACGTCCGGCCGGCGCCGAGGGGCCCGCCGCGAAATCGCAGCGCGGCGGAGCGGCTGGCTTGACGCAGGGCGGAGACAGCCGGCGCGAGTCCGAAGAGCAGCGTCGTGAGAAGCATCGTCGCGACGGCGAACAACAGAAGGGTCGAGTCCGGTTGGATGTCGAGATGGACCTGCTGATGCGGCCGGCCGCTGGTGAACATTCGCAGCAACCACGCAACACTCGCGTACGCCACGCCCGCACCGGCCGCGGTGCCAAGAGCCGCGAGCACCAGCGACTCGGTGAGGAACTGCCGAAGGAGGCGCCCGTGCGAAGCGCCCAGGCCGAGACGAACCGAAACCTCACGCAGCCGCGCCGTGCCGCGCGCCGTCAACATACCGGCGAGATTCAAGCAAGCCAGCATCAGCAGCGCGGCGGATGCGGCCATAAGCACGGTGATAGGGCGGCCCAGATAATCACGCGTGCCGGAGAGCCCGGCGCCGCAGGGCTCCATTTCGAATTGCAGGTTCTTCACAAGCGGATCGTTGGACGAGGCCAGACGCTCGTCGATCGTGAATCGGTAGAGCGCGCTCATCTCGGCCTGGGCATGTTCCAGAGTGACGCCCGGTTTGAGACGCGCCACCAGAGCCATCCCGCCGTCCGGTTTCGCGGGAAGCCATACGCCGGAAGCCACATCGGTGCGCAGTCCTCGGAACGACGGCCCGGCGACGCCGATAACCGTGAATGGCACTCCTTTGACGAGGATCTTCCGGCCGGCGACACCGGGGTCGCGTTGGAAGCGAGTGGTCCAGAGAGCATCGCTGAGTACGGCGGTCCCGGCGTCGCCCTCGAGGATAAATCGCCCAATCGAGGGGCGCAGGCCGAGTTCCGAGAAGTAGTTTGGCGTGACGTATTCAGCAGTCACGGGCTCCGCCGAGGAATCGATCCGCGCCTGATGATCCCAGGACGAGCCGATGATGGCGGAGAACGAACGGGCCGCGGCCCGGTAGTGATCATACGCGGAGCGCGTCCAATAGCCGTTGCCGCGGGGCTCTCCGGGATACTTCTGCAGAAGCTCCACCAAACGGTCCGGGTCCTGGACCGGCAGGGTGCGCAACATCACGGTGTAGAAGACGGTGAATATCGCGATGTTGGCGCCGATACCGAGAGCAAGCGAAGCCACAGCCACGGAAGTGAACAAGGGCTGGTTGGCAAGTCCGCGGGCGGCGTAGCGGAGGTCCTGCCCTGCGCTGGACAGCCAACGCCAACCCCAGATGTCGCGCGTGGTCTCCTCAATCAAGCCCCGATTTCCGAACTCTGTGCGAACGGCCGCGCGCGCAGCGGCGGGGTCCTCGCCTCGCTCGATGCGGTCCTGAATCGCCATTTTGATATGCGCGTCCAACTCCTCGCGCAGCTCCCGCTCGCGCCGCCACCATCTCATGCCGGTTCGCCTCCCAAGAGCCCCGAAATCGCTGTAGTTAGCTGGTTCCATCTGGACACTTCACCCGCTAGCTGCTTTCGTCCAGACGGGGTGAGTTTGTAGTATTTCGCACGCTGCTTGTTTTCCGAGGTCTTCCATTCGGAAAGGATCCAGCCTTGTTTTTCCAAACGATGCAGCGCCGGATAGAGAGAGCCTGTTTCCACGTGGAGCGTCTCCCGGGAGCCTGCACGAATCGCCTGGGCGATGCCATAGCCGTGTTGCGTGCCCCAACAGAGAGTCTGCAGGATCAGCATGTCGAGCGTGCCTTGAAGGAGTTCGATTCGGTTTTGGTACTTGCCGGCGGCCATGGCTGTAGACAGACTACACCCATAGATAAGCCGGATGCAAGGCTTTTTCCGCCCCGGCCGGACTGGAGTCTGCTGCCCGGATGACGGGGGATACGGCCATTGGTATCCTAATGATCTCCCTTGCCGATGGTTGTTGAGACACAGATAAGGCGATTCGATTCGATCGAACTGGAAAGCGGAGTCGTGATTGCCCCGGTGGATGTGGCGTACGAGACCTATGGCGCGCTGAACGCGGAGCGGTCCAACGCAATCCTGCTCGTTCATGCGTTCTCCGGCGACGCCCACGCCGGGGGCGTGGACAAAGACGGGCAAAAGGGCTGGTGGGAAAATATGATCGGACCAGGCAAGGGGTTCGATACCAACAAGTACTTTGTCATCTGCTCGAACGTACTGGGCGGATGCAAAGGCTCGACCGGACCGATCTCCATTCACGCGGCGACGGGTAAGCGTTATGGCATGACGTTTCCGGTGATCACGATCGGCGATATGGTTCGGCTGCAAAAAATGTTGATCGACTCGATGGGAGTCCGGCGGCTGCTGAGCGTCGCCGGGGGGTCGATGGGCGGCATGCAGGTGCTGGAGTGGGCGGTGAAGTATCCGGAGGCGGTGGCCTCGGCGATTCCGATCGCATCGACCGCGCGGCACAGCGCACAGCAGATCGCGTTCAACGAAGTGGGGAGGCAGGCAATCATGGCCGACCCCGATTGGAACGGCGGCGACTACTACGACGGGAAGCCGCCGGCTCGCGGACTTTCCGTTGCGCGGATGGTGGGACACATCACCTATATGTCCGATGCGTCGATGCGCGAAAAATTCGGACGGCGTTTGCGCGAGGACAACGGCATCTTCGAAGTGGAGAGCTACCTGAGGTATCGCGGCAGCCAATTCGTCGACCGTTTCGACGCCAACTCCTACCTCTACATCACTAAGGCGATGGACCTGTTCGACCTGGGGCAAGGCGCGCAGTCACTGGTGTTGGCGCTGCCGAAGAGCCGCACGCGTTTTCTGGTAATCAGCTTCACGTCGGACTGGCTGTACCCTTCCTATCAGTCGCTTGAGATTGTCAGCGCGCTGCGGCGGCGCAATCAGGACGTCGCGTATATCGAACTGACATCCAACTACGGGCACGACGCGTTTCTGGTGACGGTCGAGGAACAGGCGGAACTGATCGGCGGATTCCTGACGCGAACCATCAAAGAGGCGAGCCGCGTATGAGGGGCGAGCACGGGCCGTTGGTTCACGAACTATTTGGGCGCGGCGACTACGGACTCATCTCCGAGATCGTGGAACCGGGCGCCTGCGTGTTGGACTTAGGCTGCGGTGAAGGTGAGCTTTTGGCGTGGCTGGCCGGCAACAAAAACGTCGACGCGCGCGGCGTGGAGATTAGCCCGGCGAAGTTGCAAAAGGCGATTGCGCGGGGCGTGTCGGCCTATCAGGGCGACATCGAAAGCTGCTTGGCGGACTATCCGGACAAGGCGTTCGACTACGTGCTGCTGAGCCAGACGCTGCAAGAGGTCCGGCACCCGATGCAAGTGATGCGGGACATTCTGCGCGTAGGCAGGAAGGCCATCGTCGCGTTTCCGAACTTCGGACACTACAGCGTGCGGCTGGCGCACTTGTTCAATGGCCGCGCGCCGAAGACGAAACTGTTTCCGTACGATTGGTGGGACTCGCCGAACATCCATTTCCTGACGGTGGACGATTTCGAAATTCTCGCGGCGCGGGAACATTGGCAAATAGAGCGCCGGTACTTTCTATCGGGGACGCGCGAGGTGAAGTCGATGCCAAACCTGATGGCGGAGGTGGCGGTGTTTGTGGTGAGCCAAGTTTAACCGCCGAATTCGAGGATGTCCAGGCTGAAGGTTACCGGCGAGACGGCGCGGACGCCCAGCGGACGGTAGATAGCGAGACGGACGTCTTCGACACCAGCCGGATCAAGCGCTGCCCGAATGGTGACGCGGCGCTGAGAGCGGAGACGGAAGGCCGGGGAGCACTCCGCGATTGTGCGGGCCACGCGGTCGCGGCCTTCGCCGCGGAGCTCGATCAAGTCGTCCGGCGCGGCGAGAGCGGCGATTAGTCGGCCCTCGCGGCGTAGAACGCGGCGGAGCTCGGAAACGGGGAGGCGGGCGGTGATGGATAGAGCCGCGGAGAAGGAGCGGTCCGCGTAGGGGAGGAACCGATCGGCGTTAGCGATGGTCCACTCGACGCCGGGAAAGCGGCGGGCGGCCGCCTCAATGGCGGGTGTGGAAATGTCGACACCGTGCGACCGAAAACCAATTCGGGCGGCCAGGGTACCGAGGTAGAAGCCTTCGCCGCAACCCACATCGAGCACGGTGTCGCCGGGCGTCAGCAGTTCGCCGATGGCATTGACGAAAGGAGCGGTGAGGCCGCGGTCGTGCAGGCGGCGGCGGGCAGCGACAGCCGCCATAGAGTCGCCGGGCACGCGCGAACGGCGGTCCTGCGGTTGCAGGAGATTGAGGTAGCCGCTGCGCGCACAGTCGAAGGAATGTCCGTTGGCGCAGCGCATGGCGGCCCCTTCGCGCGCCAGTGGCGCCCCGCATCCCCGCACCGTGCATACGAGCATTGTTGATAAATTAGCACTGAATGACTCGACGCCAATTTCTCGGCTCGCTCGCAGCGTCCGCCGCGGCGCGGCAAAAGCCGAACGTTCTCTTTATTTCCGTCGACGATATGAACGACTGGATCGGATGCCTCGGCGGCTATAACGGCGTGCAGACACCGAACATTGACCGGCTGGCGAAGCGGGGCGTGCTGTTCGCCAACGCCCACTGCGCTGCGCCGCTGTGCAATCCGTCGCGCACCGCGCTATTGTTGGGCCAGCGTCCCTCGACTACGGGCATCTACGACAACGACCAGTATTGGAAACCGAACGTTCCGAACGCCGTGTCCCTTCCGATGCACTTCCGCGCGAACGGCTACGAGGTGGCCGGCGCGGGAAAGGTGTTCCATCATGTGGCCGGATTCAATCCGCCGGATCAGTGGGACGACTTCCAGCTTCAGGTATTCGACGATCCGTGGTACCGTCGCGACGAATGGTATCCGTGGAACAAGAAGGTACCGGCTCCGGAAGGGCATCCGTTCAACGGCTTGAAGAATTTTCAGGGTGAATTCGACTGGGGAGTGATTCCGGCCGAGGAGCGTGAGTACGGCGACCAGAAGGCGATCGACTACGGGTTGCGATTCCTGAACAAGGAGCACGCAAAGCCGTTCTTCCTGGCGATCGGACTATGGCATCCCCACATTCCGATGTTCGCGCCGCAGAAGTATTTCGACCTGTATCCGCCAGACAAGGTGAAGATCCCCTACACGCCGGACAACGACCTGGCCGACGTACCGGCACAGGGGCAGAAATTCGCCGGATTCCGGCGCGAAGAGCATAACCGTATCGTGAAAGAAGGCAAGTGGCGCGACGGCGTGCGCGCGTATCTGGCCGCTATTTCGTTTGCGGACGCAATGATCGGACGGCTGCTGGATGGCCTTGACAACAGCGCGTATGGGAGGAACACGATCGTCGTTTTCTGGTCCGACAACGGCTGGCACCTGGGCGAGAAGCAGCATTGGCACAAGTCGACGTTGTGGCAGCGCTCGACGCATATTCCGCTGATCATCGCAGGACCGGGCACACGGCAGACCGGCGTGACGCGGACGCAGGCGGTGAGTTTGCTGGATCTTTATCCAACTTTGGTGGACCTGTGCGGACTTGCGAAGCGCGAGAATTTGGACGGCATCTCGTTGCGGCCCCAACTGGAAAACGCGGCGGCGCGGCGGCAGCCGGCGGTGATCGACTTCATGCCCGGCAACTTCGCCGTTCGCGACGAACGGTGGCGCTACATCCGGTACGCCGATGGGGGCGAGGAGTTATACGACGAGAGATCCGATCCGCAGGACTGGAAGAATCTGTCGGCCGAGCCGGAGCACGCGCTGCGCAAGGCCGAGCTGGCGAAGTGGATTCCGAAACGTCAGGCGCCTATGCAGCCGGACCGCGCGGAGTTCGATTTCGACTTCCGCACACACACCTACAAACGCAAATGACTGCAATTGTCACCGGCGCCAGCCGCGGCATCGGCCGCGCCATCGCCGAACACCTGATGTCCAGGGGCATCAAGGTGATCTCCACGGGACGGGACACGGCGTTGCTGCGGGAGCCATACATCGCACTCGACCTTCGCGACCCCGCGTCTGCGGGAAAGCTGATCGACTTCGCGATCGAGCGAACGGGCCGGATCGACATTGTGGTCAACAACGCTGGGGCGACGAAACGGGGCGGGTTTGAAGCGTTGAGCGACGACGACTGGACAGATGGCTACGCGTTGAAGCTTTTTGGCGCGGTGCGCGTGACACGCGCGGCTTGGCCCCACTTGAAGAAAACCAAGGGCAGCGTGGTGAATATCGCCGGAGTGGGCGGCAAGACACCAGGAGCCGAGTTCTCGATAGGGGGTTCGGTAAACGCGGCGTTGTTGTCGTTCACCAAGTCCTTGGCCGAAACCGGCATCGCCGATGGCGTGCAGGTGAATGCCGTGAATCCGGGCGCGATTCGAACAGACCGGCTCAAGAAGCGGTTAGGGAGCGGCGGCGAAGCGGCGTTCGTGGCGAAGGAACGAGTCACGCGGATCGGGGAGCCGGAGGACATCGCGCAGCTCGTCGGCTTTATCGTGAGCCCGGCCGGAAGGTACCTGCACGGGGCGTTGATCGATTGCGATGGCGGCGCGACGAAATCGATCTGAATGTAAAGCCTGGTTAATGATCGGTTAAGGTGGGTAAAGGGGCGCAACCTGGGGCGGCGGGGAGGGCTCAAAGCTTGTATGAAGCGCATTTCCATCGACCGCAGAGGTTTCCTGGGCGCCGCATCGGCGGCCTTTTTCACCGAAAGGGGCCTGTTCGCGCAAGCACTGACGCAAACGCCCGCCCAAACGGAGGGCCCCTACTACCCGGACCAACTGCCTCTGGATCGCGACAACGATTTGCTGGTGATCAACGACGCAATTACGCCGGGCGTTGGAACCGTTTCCTGGCTAAGCGGCAGGGTTCTCGACCGAACCGGTCAACCGGTTCGCAATGCGCTGGTGGAGATTTGGCAGGCCGACAATCTTGGTTCCTACATTCATAGCCGAGGCGCGCTAAACGGGCAGCGGGACGGCAATTTTCAAGGATATGGCCGTTTCCAGACGGCATCCGACGGCGCCTACCTGTTCCGCACGATTAAGCCCGGGCTCTACCCGGGCCGGGTGCGCCACGTGCACGCCAAGGTGACCATTCCCGGCGGAACGTCGCTGACTACACAGCTTTATGTCCAGGGCGAAACGGGCAACGACGGCGTATTGAACGGAATTCGGGACGAGGCGCAACGGAGTTCCGTGATCCGGCCGTGGAGCGTGATCGCAGGTTCGCCAATCGGGGCATTGGCAGTCTCCTGGGATATCGTAATGGGCTATACCGCACCCGAGACGCCACAGGTCACGCGGCCAACGATCGTTTCCATGGCCACGGCGGCTTCGGGATCGTGGCTGGAGATACATGGCCATGGGCTCTCATCGACGACGCGTACGTGGCGTAGCAACGACATCATAAACAACCGGCTGCCGGAATCGCTGGACGGCGTGAGCGTTCGGATTAACAACCAGCCGGCCTCGGTCTACTACGTCAGCCCGTCGCAAATCAACGTACTGACACCAGACACCACTGTGGACACAAATGCGCCGGTGACGGTAACCACGACTCAGGGTACATCGGAAACGTCCACTGTAGAGTTCAAGCGTATCCAGCCGTCGTTCTTCGCGTTCGCGGATCAGAACATAGCAGCCGTTCATTCGGATGGCCGTGTGGTGGCCTCCGCGTCCCCCGGACAGACGATTCTGCTATTCGGCTCAGGCTTCGGACCCACGACGCCGGGAGTGGCGGCGGGTCAGACCGTAACCGAACCGGCGCGGACTTTAAACGAGGTGCGCATTCAAATCGATACTGTAGCCGTGCCGGTAGCGTTTGCAGGGCTGACCGGGGCGGGGCTGTACCAATTCAACGTGACAGTCCCGGAGCTACCGAATGGAGATTATCCAGTGACAGCACAAGTGGCAGGCGCGCGAACAGTGAAGTTCCTAAAGCTGCGGATTCAGCGCTAATCGCCATGGGCGGGCGAGGGCGCTGGGCGGTCCATACCGGCTGGCTTCGGAGAAGACATTCGGACGCGGATACGCTCGGCGATCTCGTAGCCGATCGGCACAACAAGCAGCGTGAGCAGCAGGCAAAGCGTCTGGCCGCCGATGATAGTCACCGCGATTGCCGAGCGCTGTGACGCCCCGGCGCCAACTCCGGCCGCCGTGGGTATTAAGCCGGCGACGATCGAGAACGTTGTCATTAGAATTGGACGCAAGCGCACCCGATTGGCTTCGATGATCGCGTCGCGCAGGGGCATTCCCTGGTCACGCAACTGATTCATGTAGTCGATCTGTAGAATTCCGTTCTTCTTCACGATGCCGAGCAGCAGCAGGACGCCTAAGGCGCTGAACAGGTTCAGCGACCGGCCTGTGACCAGGAGCGAGAGAATGGCGAAGGGGATGGACAAGGGAAGCGTGGTCAAAATAATGAACGGATGGACCAGGCTCTCAAACTGCGCGGCTAAGACCATGTACATGAATATGCTCGCCAGGCCGATGGCCAGCAACATGTTGTTGGTGGTCTCCTCGAGGACTTTCACCTGACCGGAAAAGCGCACCGAATAGCCGGGCGGCAGTTCCATCTGGGCGAAGACGCGCTGCGCCGCCGCGGCGGCTTCGTTCAACGACGACGTGTTTGAAACGTTGCCGTAGACCGACACAGCGAACTGGCGAGATACCCGGTCAATGCGGCTGGGGCCGAGGCCGTGTTCCAATGATGCGATGGAATCGAGACGGATGAGGCCGCGCGATGCGCTGGGCACTAGCAGGCGCCCTAGCACCTCTGGATTGTCGCGCTGATTCTGCAGCAGGCGCATCATGACCGGATACTGTTCCGAGCCTTCCTTGAAAGTCGAGATCTGGTCCTCGCCGGACATCAGCAAGCGAACGGCGCCGGCGATTTCAGAGACCCGGACGCCAAGGTCGCTCGCTAGCTGGCGGTCAATGTTGACCTGCATCTCGGGATTATTGAGATTGAGGTTGACCTTGATGTCGGTCAGTTCAGGTTGCTTTAGCAACTCAATATTCGCGGCCTTGCCATACTTGACGAGTTCGCGAATATCGGGCCCGAGGAACATGGCGCGAATCGGCGCGAAGGTATCGCGGCCGCCCAGCACGTTCGGGAAGTTCACGCGGGGCCGGGCCATGGCGTATTCCTGCGAGGCGGCGCGGACTTTGTTACCCATGATCAAAATGGGGTCGCGCTTCTCCGGCGGCTCCAGCAGTATTGTAATGAACGCCATGTTGACGCGTTCCATCATCATCGACGTGCCGGGGACAACCGCGAGAATTCCGGGGATCTTCGAATACTTTTCCGCGAGTGCCTTGACAACGCGTTCGGTCCCGGCAAGCGACGTGCCTTCGGGCATTTCGATAAAGACGCCGAGTTCGCTCTGGTCTTCCTGCGGCATCCAGTCCCGCCCAATCATTTTGTAGAGCGGGAAGGTGGAGTAAAAGACCGCGGCGCAGAGAACGAAGATTGCCCACTTGTGGTTGAGGGACCAGTTTAGGACTCGGGTGTACGGGCGGTCAAAGAAGGAGTATTCGTGTTCGTGAGCGGACTTGCGCGGGCCGGTTTTTCGTTTCAATAGGCGCGAGGCCAGGGCCGGCGTGAGCGTAAAGGCGACGAGCATCGAGACAAGAATCGAGATGGACATGGTCCAGCCGAACTGATTGAGATACTTGCGCGCATAGCCGGAGATGAAGGCGATAGGAACGAAGACGATGACGAGTGAAAGCGTGGTAGCGACGACGGCAAGCGTAATTTCCTGCGTCGCCTTGATGGCAGCGTCAAAGGGCGAGATGTCGTGCTCATCCAGATAGCGATAGATGTTTTCGATGACGATGATCGCATCGTCGATGACGATACCCACGGCGAGCGTGAGACCGAGCAGCGTCATGGAATTGAGGCTGTAGTCGAGCAGCCTCATGATGGTGAACGTCGCGAGAATCGACGTGGGAATGGCGATGGAGCTGATCAAAACGGTTCGCCAATCCCGGATAAACACGAACACAATCAATGCCGCGAGAATGCTGCCAAGCACCAGATGCTCTTCCAGCGCCGCCACGGAGGCTTTAATATACGTGGCTTGTTCCTTGATGACGGTGAGAGTTACGCCGGGCGGCAGGGACTTGTTGACACCAGCGATCCGTTTGCGCAAATCGTCGACAACGCGGACCGTGTTGGCGCCTATCTGACGGCGAACCTCCAACTGCACGGCGGGCTGGCCCTGATAGTAGGAGAAGCTGCGGCGCTCGGCGTAGCCGTCCTCGGCATGACCGATGTCGCGCATGCGAATCGGCGCGCCGCCAACGTTCTTAATGATAATGGCGTTGAACTCGTCAACATGCTCCAGGCGGCCTAACGTCCGAACTCCCATCTCCGCGGCACCGCGCACGATACGCCCGCCCGGGGTCTCCACGTTTTCGGTCCGGAGAGCACGCTCCACATCCTGGGCGCTCACCTGGTAAGCGTTCATCTTGTCGATATCGAGGAAGACGTTGATCTGGCGCATCTGCCCGCCCATCACGTCGATGGTTCCGATGCCGTCAACGGTCTCCAGAGCGCGGCGGACATTCTTGTCGGCGACTTCGGTTAACTCGCGCACGTGGCGCGGGCCGTAGAGGGCGAGGGTCAGAATCGCTTCGGAGTCCGGATCGGCCTTTGCCACCGTCGGCGGCAAAACATTGGGTGGCAGCTTTCGCATGGCCGCCGAAACTTTCTCGCGGACATCCTCAGTCGCTTCACCGATATCGCGCTCCAGAACGAAGGTCACGATGATGGAGACCGAGCCCTCGCTCACCATTGCCCGCATTTCGTCGATACCGCTCACCGAGGCGATAGTCTCTTCCAGCGGGAGCACGACCTGAGAGACGACTTCCTCGGGTGTGGCGCCTGGGAGCCGGACGCGGACATAAACCGTCGCCGGATCGGTCTTGGGAAACAGATCGACGCCTAAGTCCATGAAGCTGAAGACGCCCAGCGTGACCAGGAACATGATCAGCATGAAGGCGAAAACGGGGCGGCGAACGCAGATTTCGGGTAGAGACACTTCGAGCTCCTGTATAAAGCTTACTCTAGGGTGGTTTCCCGCACCGTTAAGGTTACGCCCCCTGTTCGCTACACTGGGGATTCATGGCCAAAACCGCATTTTTGTTTCCGGGACAGGGGTCCCAGTTCGCTGGAATGGGCAAGGCGCTCGCCGGGAATCACGATTCGGCGAAACGGGTGTTCGAACAGGCGGACGACGCACTGGGATTCGCGATCTCCAAACTCTGCTTCGAAGGGCCGGAGGAGGACCTGAAAAGAACCGAGAATACACAGCCGGCACTAGTGGCGGTTTCAGTGGCGGCGTGGACTGTGTTGCGGGAGCAGGGCCAGAGGCCGGACTTCGTGGCAGGACACAGCCTGGGCGAGTACTCGGCGCTGGTCGCGGCGGGTTGCCTGGATTTCGGCGACGCGCTGCGAACGGTTCGAAAGCGCGGACAGTATATGCAAGAGGCCGTTCCTCAGGGCGTTGGCGCCATGGCGGCGATTCTGAAACTGCCGGAAGGCGCGCTGGAAGGGGTGCTGGCGGAGGCGGCTCAGGGCGAAGTTGTCACGGCCGCCAACCTGAATTCGCCGGATCAAACAGTGATCGCCGGCCATGCAGCGGCCGTGCTGCGGGCGATGGAACTGGCCAAGGCGGCGGGTGCCAAACGGTGCGTGCCTCTAGCTGTGAGCGCCCCATTCCACTGCCCTCTGATGGAGCCCGCTCGGGTGCGGCTAGCGGCGGACCTTGAACGGATTGAGTTCCGCGATCTGGATATTCCTCTGGTGAACAACGTGGAGGCCCGGGTGGTGAAGACCGGGGCGGACGCCCGCCAGGGTCTGATCGCGCAGGTGCCGAATCCGGTGCGTTGGCTGGCTTCGATGCGTGTCCTGATCTCGGAAGGTGTGGCAGAATGCACCGAAATCGGCGCGGGCGCAGTACTGACCGGCCTGCTGCGCAATATCGATTCTTCTCTGCCCTGCAAGGCGTTTGGCTAGAACTTCGCCCTAGGGTACCGGGCACGCAGCCATTCGACGAAATTGGATGGGCATTCCATGGTGGATAGGCGCCCATTGCGGACAAGCAGAAATTCTGAAAACAGACCGGAGGATTTGATTTCGGCCAGCGTCGTGGGCGGAGTCAAGCGGCTGACGAACCGGAGATCGACGACGCGGAGTTTGGGGTTGCCTGGATCCGGATAACCGGCGGATTCGGCTTTGGCCAGTCCGACCACGGCGGATTCGCCACCGGAATGATAGAGAAACACCCAGTCGCCTTTATTCATCCTGCCTATGAAGTTCACGGCCTGAGGATTCGTCACGCCGTCCCAAACGGTCTTCTTTTCTTTTTCAAATTGGTCCACCGAGTAGGTTTCGGGGTCTGTTTTCGCTAAGAAGAAGGGCATTTGTTATATTCCTTACCAGGTCCTTTACCTATGCCGTACGTGGTACTACGAGTACAAAACTTCGCGGAAGGCCCTATTGAGCTACAATAAGAATGACGATAGCAGGCTTGCGAGCCGAATTGTGTGCCTCATCGCGCGCGGCCGCTCAAGACTTGGAGAAAGTATCGCTGCAATGACCATGAGAAACGCTAAGTTGTTCGTAATGATGCTTGTAACGATCCCCCGGCAGAGCCGGGGGCCTTCGTTCGTGAGCCGCTCAAAGCGGCTGGTTGGGGTCGCTGGCGCGGCCCCGTGGTTTAGCACCACCTCAA
>VFZO01000049.1 GCA_016871155.1 Acidobacteriota bacterium
CGAGGGCAACGTTTCCACGCCTGATGTCCTAGACCGCTACGATGCCATCTTCGCGATGTCGACGTGGTTCAAGGCCGAAAGCGTTCGGGGCTGCCGGCGGCTCGCTATAGTCGCCCGTTGGGGCGTCGGCTACGACCGGGTCGATACGGAGGCCTTGACCGAAAACGGCATCGCCCTCGCCATCACGCCCAACGCCGTCCGGACACCAGTTGCCGAAGCGATCCTCACGCTCATGCTTGCGCTGGCGAAGAATCTCTTCGTGCAAAGCGAGATCACGCGCGCCGGCAAATGGCGCGGCGATCTGCCGGCGCTCGGCCGCAATTTGCGCGGTCAGGTGCTGGGCTCCATCGGCTGCGGCAACATTGGGAAGGAGATGTTCCGCCTTGCGCGTCCGTTCGGCTTTGCCCGCATGCTGGCTTGCGATCCGTTTCTGACACAAGGGCAAGTCGACGAGCTGGGTGTCGAACTGGTCGACATGGACACCGTGATGCGGGAAAGCGATTTCGTCACGGTGAACGCCCTCTTGAATGAGCGGACCCAGGGACTGGTGGATGAACGGTCTCTGCGTCTGATGAAGCCAACGGCCTATTTCATCAACACCGCCCGTGGCCCCATCGTCGATCAGGAAGCGCTCATCCGCCTGCTGCGGGATCGCGCGATCGCCGGCGCGGGCCTGGATGTCTTCGAAGTCGAACCGCCACCAAAGGACTTGCCCCTGCTGCACATGGACAACGTGATTGTCACGCCGCACGGTTTGCCCTGGACCGAGGAGATCGCCCGCGATAACGGATTGGAAGCTTGCGACAATATCCTCGCCGTCGCCTCGGGCAACATTCCGCCGGGCCTTGTGAATCGCGCCGTCGCCGATTCCCCCTTGTTCAAATCGAAACTGAATTCCTGGAAGGCGTAAAGCATGAAACCGAACAAGATGAAACAGGCTTTGGCCGCGAAGGGCTCGGCCGTCGGTCATATGATTAGCGAGTTTGGCACGCGAGGCATCGCCCGGATCGTCGCTTCGGCCGAACCCGATTTCGTCATGATCGATATGGAGCACACCGGCTACGATACCGAGCGGATCGCCGATCTCTGTTCCTGGTTTCGCGGAGTGGATGTCGTACCCATGGTGCGCGTGCCGCAAGGACTTTATCATTTCTGCGCCCGCACGCTGGATGTTGGAGCGCTCGGTATCATGGTGGCGAATGTCGAGACGCCCGCGCAGGCCAAGGAGATTGTCGACGCCTGCAAGTACGCGCCGCTTGGCCGCCGCGGCGTCGCGCTCGGCGGCGCCCACAACGACTATGTGATGCCGGACGTGGTCGGCTACTTCCGGTACGCCAACGAGAACACCACCGTCGTTTGCATGATCGAATCTCCCACCGGAGTCGCCAACGTCGACGCCATCGCCGCCACGCCCGGTGTGGACGTCGTGTGGGTTGGGCACTTCGATCTCACCCAGGCCATGGGGATCCCCGCGCAATTTCAACACCCCGATTTCCTGGCCGCCATGCACGCCGTGACGGCCGCGGCCAAAAAGCACGGCAAGGCCGCCGGCATACAGCCGGGTGACGCCGAGTCGGCCCGTCAATGGCAGGCCATCGGATTCAACGTTTTGAGCTGGGGTATCGACTACGCCGTCTACCGCGCCGCGCTTGCCGACGGTGTGAAAGGATTGCGCGGTATCCTGGCGGAGTGACGACGATCCGCTCCGCCGTTGAGGCCGATATCCCGCAAATTCTCGCTTTTGTCCGGGGGTTAGCCGAATACGAGAAACTGAGCGATGCTTGCGTTGCCACAGAGACATCGCTGCGCGCAACTCTTTTCGGCCCCCGCCCGTTCGCCGAAGTTCTGATCGCCGATTTCCAGGGCCTGCCAGCCGGTTTCGCGCTCTTCTTTCACAACTACTCCACGTTCCTGGCCAAGCCCGGCATCTATCTGGAGGATCTATTCGTCGATCCCGCCCACCGGGGCCGGGGCATTGGCAAGGCGCTGCTTGTGGAACTGGCGCGCGTCGCGCGGGCTCGCGGTTGCGGCCGTCTGGAATGGTCGGTTCTTGATTGGAACGAACCGGCTATCGGTTTCTACAAATCTCTGGGTGCCGTAGCCCAAGACGAATGGACGATCTTTCGCGTCGCCGGCGACGATCTCGCCCTGCTTGCAGGGCAACCAGTCTAGTCCGCACAGGCTTACCTCACGACGTGGAAGTCGGTCCATTGCGTCTGCCTCACCGGCTTTCGATGTCCCAGGTCGGTCACCGTCAATTGCAGCGCGTAGTCGCCGGCCTTCATGTTCGGGCCCAGGTGCACACGCCCCGAAGCCGTAAACGTCGTATCGGCCAGCCGCGGGGGTTTGGGTGCCAGCGGCGCCGCTTTCCCTTCATACACCTGCTTTCCGTTCTCGAAAATGCGCAGTTGCGTAGTCAGGTTCCCGCTGCCCGTCTCCAGGATCTTTGGGTTGAAAATCTGTATGCTGTAGGCCAAATCCGAACCCGGCGCAAACTGGCGCGTCGCCAGGGTCATGCGGTCTGTGGCTTCCTTGCCATCCTTGGGCATCTCGCCTAGCACCAGGCTCGACAGGGCTAGCCGTTTCCCAGCCGTTGTGTCCGGTGCGGCCAGGAATTGGGATGCGGTTCCTGCCTCGGACGACGCTTCGTCTCGAACGGCCGCGCGAAGTTGATACGCACCCGCCCGCTGTACCGGATAACGAACCGTCAGCATCATCCCTTTCTTGCGCGCTTCGTTGAGCTTCGCGTTCTCGATCTTCAGTTGGAACGTGTCATAGGTGTGATTTGTTGTCGCCCCTTCAGCGTCGAAGCCGGCCACCAGAACGTTCAGGGAGGCGTGCTGGAATCCGTCCTCCGCCGGTTTGAACTGCACCGTTTCCAGACCCACATGCAGAAGTGTGTGCAGGCCTGGATTCTTTTTCTCGTCCACAATAAACAAACCGGTCAGCTTCACCGGAATCGAGGAGGCATGGAAAGGGCTCTTCAGCGCCTGCACCAACTGCT
The DNA here is from genome assembly GCA_016871155.1 of Acidobacteriota bacterium. Taxonomy (GTDB): domain Bacteria; phylum Acidobacteriota; class Terriglobia; order Bryobacterales; family Bryobacteraceae. The sequence continues at coordinate 3,005 of VFZO01000049.1, forward strand.
GTTCCTTGGTTAACACGCGCGGGGCCGCCACCGGCCTATCCTCGATCCCGAAGAATCCGCTCCGGCTCCGCACCTGCAGGCCCTTGCGCTTCACCCGCACCGCGATCTTGTGGAACTTGCGGTTGAAAGTCGAATCGCCGGGGTCGTAACCGAGCAGGTAAAAGCCGCTCTGGTCGTCCAGAACCTTCCGGTAGCTGTCGCCAAGGTCGTTCGAGTTCAGAAACGCGCGGCCGCCCGTCGCTTCTGCAATAAGGCGCAGCGAAGCCTGGGAATCGAAGAAATTCTGTCTTCGTTCGTCCAACTGCCGGGCCATCCGCGCCGGCTTGAGCTTGTCGGCCGCGGTTGGTTCCAAAGTCTCCAAGCCCCGTGGATCCACTGTGTAGATCACAACACCGGCTCGCGTCGCTGCTTCGGTCAGCCGCTGCAACGGGCTCATCAGGTCGGCACCCGCGTTCGAGGCGCTCTGCTGGGCAGCCGGTTGGACTTGAAAGCCCTCGGACAGGAGCAGGATCGACTTCCGGCCCGGCATCTCCCGTAATCCGCTCATCACCCATGTCAGGGTTCCGAACGTGCCCAGTCCGGCCGCGCCGTTTAGGAACTGCCGCTCCTGCTCGTCCCACTTCTCCTCTTGCGTGGCCTCCTCGCCTTCCTCCAGCGAACTGTCGTTAATCGCCGGAATCGAATGCAGTCCGGTCCGCGATCGCGGATTCCAACGCATCGCCTCCGCTTGGAGAATCAGCTGTTGACGGTCCGTCGTAAAGCTCTGCAGCGCGCCGCTTCCAGCGCCGGACCGGATAATCGAGACCAGGTCCCCGGGCTGCAAACTATTCGCCAATTGCTTGATGGACTCCCGCACGTAGTACATGCTCGCGTAACTCAACGCCAGGTCGTCGACTACTACGACGATTGTCCGCCGCACCTGCTCCGGACTTACGCTCACGGGCAGCACAGGCGTGGCCGGCGAATTGCTCTTCGGAGGCCTCGGCGCGTTCCGCACCAGCCCGCTCTGCGTTGAAATATAGGAAAAGCGTGTGATCTTTTGCGTTTTTCCGTCCTGCAAAACTTCAAAGTCTTCCGCCGTCAGGTCGGTGACGATGCGGCCAGCGCGATCGGTGACGACCGCGTCCACCTGTACCAGGTTGACCGTCACCCGGATGAGCGGTCCCTCCGGAGGAGACTCCGGAGCCTGCGCCAGCAGCGCCAGCGACGTTGCCGCACTCAGAAGTCTGCGCTTCCGCATTACGGCAGCCGGATCTCGATTCCGCGCTCGGCGTTGAATTTCACCGTCGAGGCCGAATCGAGCTCGGTCATTTTCAGGCTCGTCTGTTTGTGGTCCGGTTGGACCAAATGCAGCGTGTCGTCCTCCCGCCAGAACGCTACCGCCTGGCGCAGTGTGCCATCTTTCAACGCAATCAGAAATACCTTTGGCGCGCCCGGTTGGAAATGCTCATACGGCTTGGACGTGTTCGAGTATTCGGTCATCACGGGTCTAGGGTTCTCGGGGCGATACTCCGGATTCACCATGACGAACGCCGGTGGCGGCGGCGCCTGCTGATTCACGATTACGACCGGCGCCGGCGGCGGCGCATAGACCGGTTGCATCCACGGTTGGGCCGCGAAGCCGAAACCGAATCCGATCGGAATAGACGGCGTGTCTGGCCGCGAAAGCATCGGCCGGCCGGATATACTGCGGCTCAGGTTTGTGATGTGGTTGTCGAGAACCGGAGCGGGCCAGCCGGTGCCGTGGTGGGGAAATATCGGCATGGCCGGCGGCTGCGCCAGCAGCGGTACGAACAGCGAGACGAAGTAGACGGGGCGCATCCCGGAAATGGTCCTCTTGAACTGAGACTACACGCCTACCAGTTTGGTTGCAACGGATTCTTATAATGAACTATGACTGAAACGCGGCATTCGGTTTGCGCTTTGGATTGCCCGGACGCCTGTAGCATCGTTGTCCAGGTGGAAGATGGCCATGGCACCAAACTGCGCGGCAATCCGGAGCACCCGGTTACGCGTGGGTTTCTTTGCGCGAAAGTGACGAAGTACCTGGACCGTGAATATTCGCCGGCCCGGCTACTCCATCCCATGCGGCGAACCGGTCCGAAAGGGTCGGGTGAGTTCACCCAGATTACCTGGGACGAGGCGCTGGACACCATCGCCGCCCGCTTGCAAGCTGCGGCGCGCGAGTGGGGCCCGGAGTCTGTGCTTCCGTACAGCTACGGCGGCTCGATGGGACTGCTCAACGCCAACGGAATGGACCGCCGGTTCTTTCACCGCATCGGTGCGTCGCGGCTGGATCGTACCATTTGCGCCACGGCCGGTTCGGCCGGACTGGTCGCCACCCAAGGTCACCGGTATGGCGTCGATACCGTCGATTTCTCGCACTCCCGGCTGATCATCGCTTGGGGAGCTAACATTCTCACTACAAACGTCCACCTCTGGCCGTTCATCGTGGAAGCGCGCCGCGCCGGCGCCAGATTCATCGTCATAGATCCGCATCGGAACAAGACGGCCGAACTCGCCGACCGGCACTATTTCATCCAACCCGGCAGCGACAAGGCGCTCGCACTCGGCCTGCTCCACGTAATCTTTCGCGATGGCCTGCAGGACGCCGATTATCTGGCCCGCTACGCCGAGGGCGCCGAAGACCTGGAGGCGTTGGTCCGGGAGTACACACCCGGGAGGGTGGCCGAATGGACCGGCATCGCGGCCGCCGATATCGAGGAACTGGCTCGCGAGTATGCCAATACCCGGCCTTCGGTCATCCGGCTGAACTACGGTGTGCAGCGGAATCCCAACGGCGGAACGGCCGTTCAGGCCATCGCCATGCTTCCCATCGTCACCGGCGCCTGGAGAGAACTGGGCGGCGGCATGCAGTTGTCCACCTCGCAGGCGTTCGCGCTCAACCGCGCGGCGCTGGAACTGCCGGATCTGCAACTCCGTTCGCCGCTTGGCCGGCCGGCCCGGATCGTAAACATGAGTCAGCTCGGCACGGCGCTGAACGAGCTAACCGATCCGCCGGTGAAAGCGATGGTCGTCTATTGTTCAAACCCGGCCGCGGTGGCTCCGGATTCGAATCGTGTCCGGAAAGGGCTCGCCCGCGAGGACCTCTTTACCGTCGTTATGGAGCAGTTCCAGACCGATACCGCCGACTGGGCCGATATCGTTTTGCCCGTTACAACGTTCCTGGAGCACACGGACCTCTACCTCTCCTACGGGCACCACTATCTCCAATTAGCCCGCCCAGCCCTGCCCCCGCCAGGTGAGTGCAGGAGTAACGTCGAAATCTTCCGGCTCCTGGCCGCGCGGATGGGAATTCACGATCCCGAACTGCACGCCAGCGACGACGATATGATCCGCGCGCTTTTGGATACCGATCATCCCCACCTGCGCGGCATCACGCTGGAGCGGCTGGATCGCGAACACTTCGTCCGCCTGAACCTTCCGTCGCCCTTCCTTCCCTTCGCCGAGGGCGGCTTCGCCGGCGGAAAGGCCCGCCTCGGTACGGAAGGACTGCGCTACGAGCCGGTTCCGGAACAGCACGCGGGCGAGCGCGAGCGGTATCCGCTCCAGATGATCTCGCCCAAGGCGCACGACGCCATGAATTCGACTTTCAGCTATCGCGACGAATTGGACCGGGAGACCGGAATTGTCTGGTTGCACAGCGAAGATGCCCGGAAACGCGGCATCGCCTCCGGAGACGCCGTCCGGGTTTTTAACGCCCGGGGCGCCGTCACGCTGCACGCGGAGGTGGACGGCAAGACCCGTCCCGGCGTTGTGGCCATTCCGTCGCTGCGCTGGCCAAAGCGAAGTCCAAACGGCAGCGGATTGAACTCCTTAATCTCCGAACGCTTGACGGATCTCGGCGGGGGTGCGACATTTTATAGCTGTCTGGTGGAAGTTCAAAAATGTCACGACGAACAATAGCGCTGCTCGCCGCTCTCCTGATTCCGGCCACGGCTTGCAAGAGAGATAAAAAGAAAGTGGAGTACATCGAGGAGGGCTCATCGCAGCTCTCCACGGCCATCAATGTGGCCGATCCCCGGTCTTCCATCCAGATGCTGCGCGGGTTCCATGACCTGGAGAGCAACGCCTGGCGGTGGACCGCCTCGAAGTTTGCCGTGGCGCTGCGGCCGCCCAAGGACGCCAAAACCGGTGGCAGGCTCTATCTGGATTTCGTCATGGCCGAGGCCGTAAGCTCCAAGGTCGGCATGCCCTCGGTTTCCGTTACCATAGACGGAAAAGCCCTGCCTCCTCAACAGATTACGAAGAACGGCCCGCAAAAGTTGGAGTGGGACCTTCCTCCGGATTCACTCCTGGGGGAGGTTTTGAACGTCGAGTTTTCCGTCGATAAGTTTCTGGCTGCCGGAACGGTGGAACTGCGCGAACTGGCTCTCATTGTGAACTCGATGGGCATTCAGAGCGTCAAGGCGGCGCCAACGGGCGCGAAGTGAGGTGGGAACTGGCGGCCTACGCCTTCGTGGCCGCGGCCTGCCTGGGGCTGTATTGGCCGGGGTTGATGGTATGGTTTTCGGCCGACGATTTCGCATGGCTCGGTCTGCGGCTGTCGATAGATTCCGCCGCTAAGTTCTGGTCCGCGCTGTTCGAGCCCCGGGCCCAGGGAACGGTTCGTCCGCTGTCGGAGCGTATCTATTTTCTAACCCTCGAGAGGCTTTTCGGGCTGGACGCGCTTCCGTTCCGCATCGTCGCATTCGCCACCCACCTTGGCAACCTTTGGATGGTGATGCGGCTGTCCCAACGGGTGACGGGCTCGTTGGCCGCCGGCGCCATCGCCGCTCTAGCCTGGACGGCTAATAGCGCTTTGGGCCAGGCGATGTCCTGGTCGTCCGCCTACAACCAGATACTTTGGCCGGCCTTCGTGCTGGGGGGGCTGCACTGCCGCTGGACCTGGCTTTCCAACGGCTCCGCGCGTGCCCGGCGCTGGGAGTGGGTCTTCTTCCTGCTGGGTTTCGGAGCTCTGGAGATGCAGGTCACCTACCCGTTGCTGGCGGGCCTGTTGACGCTTCTCTACCGCAGGGAGCGTTGGGCAAGTGTCGTACCAATGGCCGCCGTCGCGGCGGCCTACGCGGCGATTCACCGGCTGACGGCCAAGCCGCAGACCAACCCGCTCTACGTGCTCCATTGGGATGTGGGCATCTTTTCGACTCTTAGCAAGTATGCCCGGATGGTCTTTGGAGTCTGGCGGCCGGGCCAGGAAGCGAACGTCGAAGCGTGGCAGTTCCAGGCGGAAGCTGTCGTAATCTCGGCCAGTGTGGGCGCCCTGGCCTGGGCCGCCTGGAAGCGCGACAAATGGGTGTTGTTCGGGGCCGGCTGGTTCTTGGCGACGCTGCTGCCTGTATTGCCACTGCGCGACAAGGTGAGCGACTACTACTTATCGGTGCCGTCCCTTGGGCTTGCCTTTGCCGCCGGGGCCCTGGCGGCGCGCTATCCGTGGGCCGCGGCGGCACCCGTTGCACTTTACATCGTCTCGTCCGCTGTTCTAGCGCGCCGGACCGTGGACTACAATTTTGAGCGGGCGGAGACGGGGCGCCGGCTTGTGCAAGGCGTCGAAGCGGCTGTCGAGCGAAACCCGGGCAAGATCATTCTTCTAACCGGTGTTGGGTCCGACGCTTATTGGACCGCCGTGAACGACGATTTTTTTCGCCTGATTCCCAATGCTGGTATCTACTTGGCGCCGGGCGCCGATGAGAACATCCAACGCAGCGCGGACCTTGGCGACCCCTCCCGCTTTGTCGCCGCCCCTGGTCTCGCATTGACGGCTCTCGCCGAAAATCGGGCCGTGGTGTACTCCGCGGCGGGTGAGAAGTTGGTGAACGTGACCGAGCTCTGGAAAACGGTGAGCGCGAAACGGTGGAGAAATGTTTTGTCGCCAGTCGTTGACCTCTCGAAGGTGGAGCTTGAGTCTCAACTCGGTGACGGCTGGCACCGGTTGGAGGGTTATTTCCGCTGGTCTAGCGAGCGGGCCGCGCTCCGGCTGGGCCCGGTTTCCAGCCGTGCGGAGTTCTTTGTCAGGGCGTATAGGCCTCCGGAGGGCGACAGCCGGCCGGAGGTGAAGCTTCGCGCCTCTCTGAATGGCGTCTTTGCCGGAGAGTGGCGCCTGACAACGGCCGGCGAAGAGATCAACACCGCGGTTCCGGTGCCGGCGGCGGTCGATCCCTCCAAGCCGATTGACGTCGAACTGGCGGTCGATCCGCCGATCGCTGAGATCGGCGGCGGGCGCAGGCTCGGCCTTGTCTTCGGCACCGTCGGAATTCGCTACCTTCCACATTAAATTGCGTTACGAACGAGCTGCGTCTGGCGTCTTGTTCGTATCCTGAACAGCCCTTTGCCTCAAAACGGCACACGGGCTGCGTCAAGACGCACGGATTCGGACCGGCGAAAAATTTTTTGCGCCCTAACGTTCCGGTTGGATTCAGACGATAAGATCTCACGGTGCACGAAAAGTCAACAACTTACGGTCCGGGATGCCCAGCGCAAGCGATAATTCTTCGCCTCTGGGACAATTCTGGCATCAGAATTGCTTGACACGTGTGGTAGCATATATGCGGATCGAAACAACAGTTTCAAACCTTAGCCCTGTAGATGGGCAAAGGCGCTCCGGCGTCGCCGGGATGCTGCTTCTGGTCGCTGACAGCGGGAATCGTTGGCAGCAGGAGAAATTCTTTGACCAGGATTCTTCGCGGATTACGCGATGGAAAATTGAACCTTTTCCCTCGACCATGCGTCCAAGTGGTCTGAAGGCAAAAATACAAAAGAGGAAACGGCGCGACTCGCAAAGTTTCCAGGTGTTATGTACCGGAGTTGCGGCTACCCAGCGGTAACTCACAACGGCGGGCTCGGGACGCAAACAGCGTTTTCGACGCCGGGCCGCCGGCAACGAATCAAACAGAAAGCAAGGAGGAACACAAGTCATGACAAACGCTGAATTGAAGTCCTACAAAAAGGTTTTGCTCGCGAAGGAAGCAGAGCTCGTCGGAGCGCTGCGGAACCGCGAGGGAATCGAAATCGAGAAGAGCCCCGATGCGCTCGACGAAGTGCAGCGCGCCGCCGAGCGCGAACTCGCGATCCGTACCCTGGACCGCGAATCCAGCCATCTGCGCAGCGTACGCGCCGCTCTCCTTCGGATTGAAGATGGGTCGTTTGGAGTGTGCCTCCATTGTGAGGAAGATATTTCGCCGAAGCGTCTGAATGCGGTGCCGTGGGCCCCGTTCTGCATCTCCTGCCAGGAGCAGTACGACGCGCACAAGATCGAGGGCGACGAGATGTTTGACGACATGCTCGTCAACGCCGCCTAATCCACCCTCCTCCTGTAAGGCTTTCGGAAATTTACAATCACGGGCGTGCCCTAAAACGGCACGCCCGATCTGTTTCAGGGCGCTATACTCAACCCGATCGGGTTCAACATGCTCCGGACTCTCTTTACACTTGTGCTGACCGCCGCCGCCGTTCGCGCCGAAGACGTGGTTGTGCATGGCAACGTACTTTTTCCTATCCAAACCGCCCGGGCCGGTGTTACCGCGGCCGCCCGCGCGGCAGACGTCTCACGTGCCATCGAACGCGCCGCCCAGGATAGCCGTGTAAATTCTTCGGAATTGACGATTGCCGAAACGGCCGAAGAGTCTGCTGTTCTGGCCAACCGGGCCTTCCTATTTGCCGTCACCAACGACGACGCTCGGGCCGCCGGCCTGCCCAGGGACGAACTAGCCCGCCGCTACCGGGATCGGGCCGCTCTGGCGATTTCCGAGTATCGGAACGCCTGGACGCTCTCGGAACTCGGTCCCAAGCTAGGATTTCTGCTGCTGGACCTGTTCCTTCTCGGGCTCTTTGTCTGGTTCACGCAATGGGCGGCCCGGCGGCTCAGCAATTGGCTGGGGAACCGCTGCCGCGACTGGTTTGCCCGGTTTCGTCCTCTGTCCCGGTCCATTCTGTTGCCGGCGTTTCTCGTACTCCGGACCTTCGTCGCCATCCTGATCTTGGCCGCTGTGGTCGCGGCCGCCGCATACGGGTTGAGCCTATTTTCTTCCACCCGCCCGCTGGCGAACTCGCTGCTCGATCTGCTCCGCGGAACGTCGTCGCAGGTGGCCGGGGCCATTCTCGGCTACCTGCCAGATCTTGCCACGGTCTTTGCCATCGTGTTCCTCGGCTGGCAGGCCATCCGCCTGCTGCGCGGCCTGGCCGACGCCGTCGCCGAGGGCACCATCCGCTGGCAGGGCTTCGCTCCGGAGTGGGCGGAACCCACCTTCGACCTCGCCGCGTTCTTGCTTGTCGTGCTGGCGATTGTGATGGCGTTTCCGTATCTGCCCGGCGGCGACTCCCCCGCGCTGCGGGGCGCGTCCATCTTCATTGGCGTCCTTGTCTCGCTCGGCTCCGGATCGACTGTAGGCAGCGCTATTTCCGGAGTGATTATCACCTACATGCGACCGTTCCAAGTCGGCGACCGCGTCAAGATTGGCGACTCCGAAGGCGACGTCATCGAAAAGAGCATCCTCGTTACCCGCATCCGGACGGTCAAGAACGTGGAGGTTATCGTCCCGAATTCGACCGTGCTTGGCACGCAGATCCTGAACTATTCGAGCCTGGCCCGGCGCGACGGGTTGATCCTGCATACCACCATCACCATCGGTTATGGCACGCCGTGGCCCAAGGTTCATGCGCTGATGATCGCGGCGGCGCGTGCCACGCCCGGCATCGTCGAAGCTCCCGCGCCGTTCGTGCTCCAAACGGCCCTCAACGACTTCCATATCAGCTACCAGATCAACGCCTACACGCGCGAGCCGAACCGGATGCAAGACATTCAAGGCGCGTTGCACGAGAACATTCAGACTCAATTCGCGGCGAGCGGCGTTGAGATTCTTTCGCCCGCGTATTTGGCCATGCGCGACGGCAATCCTTCGACGATTCCCGTATCCTAGTTGGATATGAAGAAGCCCGTCGTGCCGGCGGTTGGCCCCAAACCCGTCGGTCCTTACACGCCAGGAATTCAAGCCGGTGATTTTCTCTATGTCAGCGGGCAGGGCGCGCGCAATCCGGCAGGCGAGATGCCCGCCGATTTCGTTTCGCAGACACGCAACTGCTTGGCCAACGTGAAATCGATTATCGAAGCGGGCGGCTACACCATGAACGATATGGTGTACGGGCAGCTGTACCTCTCCGACATGAAGAACTTCCCGGCCGTCGCGGCCCTGTGGAAAGAGGCGTTTCCAAAGGGCGGCCCGGCCTTCGCCGTGCTCGGCGTGGCCCGGATGCCAACGGAGACCCCGGTGGAGCTCAGCGCGGTGGTGGCGCGCGGCGCACAATCGCCGCATGCCGATGTCCGCGAAGTGGGCGGACGTCTCTACTTTTCCGGCGTGGGCGGCGCCACTCCGGCCGCCGCCATGGAGAATCTCGTGAAGCGGGCCAAGCAGGCCGGCATCGATCCCGGCCACTTCGCCTTTCTCAACGCCTACTGCGCGAACGGCGTCACGCTCGCGCAATTGAACGAGGTGTATGCGCCGTTTTTTGATCCGGGTAACGCCCCGGCCCGCGCGTCGATGCTGGTCGATTCGCTGCCGCCTGGAATGAGTGTCGAACTTACCGGTGTGGCCGTTCGCGATCTGGCCACGCGCCGCGTCGTGCGGCCCCGCAACATGGCGCCTAGCCGCACCGCCAGCCCCGGCGTGTGGGCCGGCGACACGTTCTTTCTTTCGGCGAAGTCCGGGTTCATTCCGGGCCCGCACGCGGGGATCTACGCCACCACCGTCGAGCACCAGGTGCGCCAGACGATGCGCAATCTTCTGGATGGCCTGGAGGAGACCGGTATCGATTTTTCGCATTGCGTAGCCGCGAACGTTTATGTCGACGACCTCACCGAGTTCGCGAAGATGAATGGTGTGTACGGCTCCTACTTCGGCGCCATCCCGCCGACGCGGACCACAGTGCAGCCGATGAAACCGGTGGCACGCCAGGCTAATGCGAACGGGACGTTTCCAATGCTGGAGCAGGTCTCGCTGGTGGCCTGGCGCGGCTAGGCCGCGGGCGCAGTTCTCGGCCTGTGACGCCCGTCAAGTTTGCGGTCTTGATCGTCGCCGGACCGGCCCGAGCGGCGTAACCCGCTTGCCAAGGACGCCTGATAGAACGACTAGAAACAACACCGTTCAGGCACTCGACTTTCATCGGTTTCCTGAGTAAGATCGAGTGGTCTCAGTGTTTCACGAAGCGCTCACAGCCGTTTTGAAATCGGACAGGCACGAACACGGTGCAGCCTTCAGTACAAGCGCCGAGTTCTTTTCTCGAGGGCCGGCGGCTATCGGCTTTCAAGAGTCGCTGGGCTGGTGTTTTGAGGTGCCCGCAACGTGATGAATATCAGGTTAGCCGGCGTAGTTCTCGCAGTCGTGCAGTTGTGCGGTAAAGAGGTGCTGTATGACCGCCGTGCCGGCAATTTTCGAAGAGTGATCGTTCAAATTGACGAGGTCAGCCTTGATGCTGTTCAAAGGGCCGGGGCCCAGATGTTCCCGCAGGATCCGGAGCCCAGCGGCATCACAATGGTGAGTTTTGTCAAATCCCGTGAGCAATGGGCGGAGAACTGCAAGTGTGCGACAGAGACGGGATACGAGTATTGGTTCGAGAGTGTGAAAGAACTTCTCCGGAAGCGCAGGCCCGCCGGTGAGTTGTTAATTGTGGGGGCCCAAAGGCATGTTCGCACGTATTCCGAGAACGGCGTCATCGAAAGGCAAGGGGGCGTTGATCTCGATGCAGCGGGCAGTTGTAGGGGCGAAATAGCCGGACTTTCAATTCCGGCCGGACCGAGTGATCGGCAAGCGGACGTTTTCGTTATTGGGAGTTCCGCCACACGCCAGTGCTCGAAGAGGCTTTCGACCGCGCTATCGTCCATTGTCCAAGTTGGCCGGTTTCGAGTCGCCGTCAGGTCGGATCCGTACTTTCAGGACGAGACAGACTTTCCGTTTGTCTATCGATTCGGCGACTATTCGCGGCTTTTTCGCTCGGAGAGTTCCCGGCCCACAGCTCGTCAGGTAGCCTGTCACGTCAGACGTGACACGAGTATGGTCAGCGTTAGCTGTAGTTCCGGACGCGATCGGGCAAGATGAGCAATATCCGAATGGCGCGGCGCATCGAATGTCCAGTTGGTCTTGAAGGAGGCCTTTTCGAAGGGCACGAATCCGCTGCCGGAAAGAGCCCGGCTCTTCCCGGCTGGGCGATTCCGGCTTCGTTCGAGACCAGTGACAAGCCGAGCGAGTTGCCTTCACCGCGCACTGCCAGTCCGCCCCCGGAACGCTCAAAAGCTGAGCGCGCGCGAAATGGTCAGAAGGGTTACCGTGAACAACTGAGGCGGGCGAATTCTCACACACCGGCCCGCGCCGGACTTTCCGCGCGTATGGTAAAGTTGAATCTCTTTGGGGCCTTCGCGAGATATCGATAATTTGACGTCAGTTAGGAAGTTTCGCGTCGAGAATTCGGATATGTACTTCGCGACGCGATTTCCTCTCGCTCGCTTCGCCAAGAAATTTCCAACGATCGCGGACTGTCCGGGGCGCTCTTGCGAATTCGAACGGCCGTAGTTGTCACCGTCGCGGTCTGGGCTTTCTTATTTTTCGCGACGTGGGGAACCTGGGGCAGCGTCACGATCGACTGTTTTCGTGACCCGTACGTCGCCGAAGAGTTGGTCAAGGGAAAAACCCTCTATCTGGACCTGTGGTATCCCTACGGCCCCGGCGCGCCGTATTTCATCGCACTCTTGTTCCGGCTCTTCGGCGCCAGCCTGGCGGTCCTCTATTGGGTGGGGGCGCTGGCCGGATTGGCCTCGGCCCTGCTTCTGATGGGAACCGGTGCGCGGCTTGGGCACACGGGCGCAGGGCTGATGGCCGGCCTTGCGCAACTCGTTTGGGGGTTCAAGCCGGGAGTCTTCTCTTTCCCATTGCCCTACAGCTTTGCCGCCGCGTTCGGCTGTGTGTTGGCCTGTCTGTGCTGTTGGATTTTGCCGTCCGCGATCGAGCGCCGGCGATGGCTCGCCGTTCTCAGCGCCGTCGCTGGAGCGGGTGCCGCGTTAAAACTGGAGTTCGGCGCCGCGCTTTTCGCGGGTGTGGGATTGGCGCTGTTTGCTCGGATCGTCTCACGGCGAAGCGCCCGGGACCTGGGCGCCGACCTCGGGGCGATTCTTCCCGGAGTCTTGTTCGCGGCCGCGGTTCTTTGGTGGGTCCTCAGTCTCGCCGGTTTCGATTTCATTGTGGAGGAAAACTGGCAGAGTTGGCCAACCTCCTACTTCATGCGGCAATACGGCGAATACTGGCTTCGATCGAACGGCGCGAAAGTCGATATCGAGTCCTTCATGCGGCAGGGCGGCCGTGTTATCGCGTTCGCCGCGTTCTGGGGTCTGCTGGCCTGGTACTGGCGGCGCCTCGACGCCGAAGGCCGCCTTTCACTGGGCCGGATGATCGTGCCGATTGCCGTCCTGACTGCACTCTACGTGCCGTTTCGTGGAGACGGCCTAAACGCTGGGAACCGGTCTATACGCGTGCTCCTGTTGCCGACCGGAACCGTGCTGATGACCGCCGCCGCCGGAGTGTTCAGCGGCTGGCATTGGTGGCGGCATCGAACGGGAACGCTCGGGGCGGCGAAGGCCGCCGGGTGCCTGGTGTGCGGCTTGACGGGCCTGCGCATCTTGATGGGACTCACTGCGGAGGGGTACGCGGTCTTCTATGCCGGTCCAGCGATCCTGTTTCTTTCGATTTGGGTTGGGGAGAGAATTCGGGTTCGCCACGCGGCCAGCGTGGTCGCGGCATCCTTTCTCTCGATCCTCTGCTTGTCCGTGCAGCCGGCGTATCGTGCTGCCCCAGCCGAAGCGCTCGCGAGCGACCGCGGAACCATCAAGATTCACGCGGGAAGCGCAACCGCTTATCGCGAGGCGATCGCCTTCATAAAGGCCCGGAGCGCACAGGGAGGCGTAGTGGCGTCGCTGCCCGAAGACATGGCCTTGTACTTTCTTACCGGGACTCGCGCCCCGTCGCGCAACTACGTCTTGACTCCAGGAGTGCTCACGCCGGGACCGATAACAGATCGCTATGTCGAAGACCTGCGCCGGGCCGGGGTGACGGACATCGTTTGGTCGAACCGGTCCTTCGAGGAGTACGGCGTGCCTGAGTTTGGCGTCGACTTCGATCCTGCTGTGGGCGAGTATTTGCGGGCGGGCTATCAACGATCCCGCGCGCTGGCTCGCGGTGGCACAGGTGCCTGGACAGCGGACGTTTGGACGAAGAAACCGTGAGAGTCGACCGTCCGGACGCTCCGAAGGAGGCGAAATTCCGCGCCGGACGCATCGCGTTCTGGGACTCGGTCTCTGGGCGGCTGCCCAGGCGCTGGACCGGTTTGCGGTCTTACTACCATGAGCTCGTTGTCCGGCAGTTCCGCCAGATCATCCCCCCTGGGAAGCGCGTGTTGGAACTCGGATGCGGGCAAGGCGATCTGCTCGCGGCGCTTGAGCCGTCCTACGGCGCCGGCGTGGATATGTCGCCAAGGGCGTTGGAAATCGCACGAGCCCGGTATCCCGCGCTGCGCTTCATCGAGGGTGACGCACACGGAATCGCGCTGAACGAGACCTTCGACTATGTCGTGCTCTCCGACCTGGTCAACGACCTTTGGGACGTGCAGCGCGCGCTTGAGAACGCCCGCGAATTCTGCACGCCGGAAACCCGGATCGTCGTGAGTTCCTACACTCGCCTTTGGAGCATTCCACGCGGCATCGCGCAGTGGGCCGGATTCGCGATTCCCCTTCCTTTGCAGAATTGGTTGACGGGCGCCGATGTCCAGAACCTGCTGTATCTATCTGGCTTCGAGACGTTCGCCGTATCCACCCACATCCTGCTCCCTCTTCGTATTCCAATTCTTGCCGGTCTGTGCAATCGCTATTTCGCTCGTATGTACCCGTTTCGCGAATTCGCGCTCACCAACTTTCACGTTGCGCGGCTGCAGCCGTCCCCGTCCGCCGGGCCGGAGCCGGTCGTGTCGGTCATCGTCGCGGCGCGGAACGAGGCAGGGAACATTCCGGCGATTTTCGACCGCATTCCGCAAATGGGCTCGGGGACGGAATTGATCTTCGTCGAAGGTGGATCGAAAGACGGGACCTGGGATGCGATCGGGCGCGAGATCGAGGCCCGGCCGCATTTGAACGTCCGGAGATACAGGCAGCCGGGCAAGGGCAAGGGCGACGCGGTCCGGGAAGGATTCCGCCGCGCCACTGGCGGCATGCTCATGATTCTGGACGCGGACCTGACCGTCGCGCCGGAAGACCTCCCGAGATTCTATGAGGCGATCCGCAGTGGCCGCGCCGAATTCGCCAACGGTGTCCGCCTGGTGTATCCGATGGAAGACGAAGCGATGCGTTTCTTCAATTGGGTTGCCAATCGCTTTTTCAGCGCGGCGTTTTCCTGGCTGCTCAGCCAACCGGTCAAGGATACGTTGTGTGGCACCAAAGTGCTTTCCCGCCGCAACTACGAGGCCCTTGCGGCGAACCGCGCCTATTTCGGCGACTTCGATCCGTTCGGCGATTTTGATCTTCTGTTTGGCGCGGCGAAGTTGAACCTTCGGATCGTCGATATCCCGGTCCGGTATCGCGAGCGGACTTACGGCGAGACCAATATTCAACGATGGAGCGGGGGCATGGTGCTGTTGCGCATGGTTCTGTTCGCCATGCGGCGCATCAAGTTCGTTTAGTCAAGCGCGGCCAGCATCTCCGCCGCCGTTTTGCCCGTTACCGGATGCTGGAGGCCGGGGGCGATCTCGCACAGCGGCTCCAGCACAAAACGGCGCTCGTGCAGCAGCGGGTGAGGAATTGTGAGCCCCGGGGTATCCACAATCGCTCCGCCGTGGAAGAGGATGTCGATATCAATGGTCCTGGGACCCTTGTTCACAATTTTCCGGCGGCCCAGGGCTGTCTCTATCCTCTGGAGCGTCTGCAAAAGCGCCGCGGGCTCCAAGGTGGTCCGCGCCTCCACCACCATGTTCAGGAATCGCGGCTGCTCCAACACATACTGCGGCTCCGTTTCGATCACCGGACTGCGGCGGGCGATCCGCACGCCCGCGATTTCCAACCGTTCCAACGCCGCTTCGAGCATGGCGGCACGGTCGCCGGTATTCGATCCCAGGCCGAGATAAACCGTCGTCAAAACAACCCAGGCTGGTTCGGCAGCACCGCGGGAGGCGCGACCCGGAAATAGTCGAACGCCCGGCGCGTGGCGATGCGTCCGCGCGGCGTCCGGTCGAGAAAACCCATCTGCATCAGGTAGGGCTCGTAGACATCCTCAATCGTGGCTTCTTCCTCGTCGATCGACGCCGCGATCGTCTTGATGCCCACCGGCCCGCCCGAGTACTTCTCGAGAATCGTCATCATAATCTTCTGATCGATTTCGTCCAGGCCGTAACGATCGACTTCCAGCATGTCGAGCGCCGTGACCGCCACATCCTGCGTGACATGGCCGCTGGCCCGCACCTGCGCGTAGTCCCGCACGCGCCGCAGCAACCGGTTGGCGATGCGCGGCGTACCGCGGGCGCGGCGCGCGATCTCCGCCGCGCCAGGCTCATCCACTTTCACCTGGAGCAGGGAAGCGCTGCGCAGCACGATCGACGTCAGATCGTTGATGTCGTACGGATTCAGCCGCAGGACCAGGCCGAACCGCCCGCGCAGCGGCGCGGAAATCAGCCCCTGCCGCGTCGTCGCGCCGATCGCCGTGAACCGCTGAATCGGCATAGTGTGCGTCCGGGCGCCGGCGCCGGTGCCGATCATAATGTCGACGCGGAAATCCTCCAGCGCGGAATAGAGAATCTCCTCCACATCGGGTAGCAGCCGGTGAATCTCATCGATGAAGAACACCTGCTTGTCGCGCAGATTTGTCAACACGCCGGTGAGGTCCAATTTCTTTTG
The DNA here is from genome assembly GCA_016871155.1 of Acidobacteriota bacterium. GTDB lineage: Bacteria > Acidobacteriota > Terriglobia > Bryobacterales > Bryobacteraceae. The sequence goes on from VFZO01000049.1 coordinate 18,936, forward strand.
CAGGATGGGCGCCGCCGTCTGATCGAAGGCCACATCCAGTTCGCCGGCGATGATATTGGCCAGCGTCGTCTTTCCCAGCCCCGGCGGGCCGTAAAGCAATACGTGATCCAGCGCTTCGCCCCGTTGCCGCGCCGCTTCAATCGCGATCGACAGGTTCTCTTTCAATCGCGTCTGTCCGGTGAACTCCCGCAGCCGCGAAGGGCGCAGGGCCGCTTCGAACTGCCGCTCGCTCTCCATCGGCGCGCCGGAAACCAAGCTCCGGTCCTTCATCAGCGCACCAGCTCCATGGACTTGCGGAACAGCGCTTCAAAATCGCCGTTCGGATTCGCGGCCTTCGCTTTGCGCACTGCCGTCTCCGCATTTGGCCGCTGCGATCCCAAATTAACCAGAGCGCTGATCAAGTCCAATTCCAGCTCAGAAAGGGATTCCCCCTTCACGAAGGCCACAGCCGCCTGGCCGGCGAACGCGATGTCTAGTTTGTCCCGCAGTTCCACCACCATCCGCTCCGCCGTCTTCTTTCCAATGCCGGGGACGCGTGTAAGCGTCACCAGGTCGCCGCCTTTGATCGCCTGCACCAGTTCGGCCGGCGCAATGCCGCTCAGAGCGGTGACTGCGACTCTCGGTCCAATGCCGGAGACCGTAATGAGTTTTTCGAAGAGCAGCTTTTCCTCGGCGGTTCCGAAACCGTAGAGCAGGAAGGCGTCCTCGCGAACGTGGGTATGCACGCGCAGTTTCGCTTCCTTGCCGGCTTCTGGCAACTGCGAAAACGTCGACACCGGGATGGTCAGCTCATAGCCCACGCCCCCCGCTTCCAGAATCACCGAATTGGGGTGCTTCTCAAGCACCGTGCCGCGCAGATGGGCAATCATCGTAAACTCACATTCTACATGGCACGCCGAATGTTCTTCGTTCCGGAGGTCCGCCGGAACCACGCGGCATTGGAGGGAGACGCCGCCGCGCATCTGGTTCGCGTCCTCCGCGTCGAGCCGGATCAGCAGTTCGAGATCTCCGACAACCAGCATCGCTACCTGGCTACCGTGGTCACCGCCCGCAAGAGCGAAGTCGTCTTTGAAGTCGACGAGCAACTCCCGGATCTGGCGCCGGTCCCGGACGTGACGCTCTATGCCAGCCTGTTCAAGTTCGACCATTTCGAATGGCTTTTGGAAAAGGCCACCGAGTGCAATGTGGCCCGCATAGTGCCCGTCGTCGCCGAACGGACCGAAAGAGGGTTGGATCAGGCCGCGCCGAAGCGAATGGAGCGGTGGGAACGGATTCTCCTGGAAGCCAGCCAGCAGTGCCGGCGCATGCAGCTTCCAGCCCTCGACCCGCCGGTCAAATTCGCGGACCTGAACTCGGAGGCCCCCGATAAAATTCTGCTTGACGAACAGCGCCAGGGCCCGCCGCTAATTTCCTTGCAACCGGCCGGCGCCGTAGCTCTGCTGTTGGGGCCCGAGGGCGGCTGGGCGGACCGGGAACGGGAGTCGGCCCTGCGGGACGGCTGGCGGCCCATGAGCCTGGGTCCCAATGTTCTTCGTGCGGAGACCGCCGGCGTCGCCGCCCTCGCGACCCTCAGCCAAATCGTCCGGTAGGGGGAGGGCGGCGACAGACCGTCCGCTGCCACGCCACCGCTGCCACGCCAGGTTGTACCCCTGTGAATTTACTGATAGCCTATTTGTTACCAAAGCTTTAGAGAGGAGTTGTACCATGCAGCGCATCTTGCTTGCCTTTGTCCTTACGGGGTTCGCCAGCGTCTCGCAGACCACGTCCACCGAAATCCTCGGCAATGTGACCGACCCTTCGGGCGCGGTCGTTCCAAACGCCAAGGCTAAACTCCGCCGCCTCGCCACCGGCCAGGTCCGCGAAGTACAGACCAATAGTGAAGGCAACTACTCCTTCCCTTTAATCGAGATTGGTGAGTACACGCTCACGATCGAGGCCACCGGCTTCAAGACGCAGGAGCGCAAGGGTATCACCGTCGAATTGCAACAGAAGGCGCGCATCGATGTGCGTCTTGATGTCGGCTCGGCCACCGAGATCGTCGAGGTTACCGCGCAGGCGCTTGCGATGAAGACCGAAGACGCCGCCGTCGGTGGCGTTATCGACAACAAGCGTGTTGTCGAGCTGCCCTTGAACGGCCGCAATGTGGCCACGCTCGCCGTTCTCGTGCCCGGCGTGCAGTTCGGCGCGCGCATGGGCTTCGACGGTTCCGGCGGTTTTCCGATTCCCGGCAATGGCGTTGCAATCTCCGCCAACGGACAACGCGAGGTCAACCAGCAGGTGACGCTCGATGGCGTCATTGCCACCGAGCCGCGCGTCAATACCGCCGCGTTTTCGCCGTCCATCGATGCGCTTGAAGAGTTCAAAGTCCAGACCAGCTCCTACTCCGCCGAATACGGACAGAACTCCGGCGCGATCGTTCAGATGGTCGTCAAAGGCGGAACGAATCGTTTCCATGGGACGATTTATGAGTTTCTGCGCAACGACAAGTTCGCGGCCAAAGACTACTTCCTGAACTTCCAAACGCCGGCAACTGCGCGTCAGCAGCCGAAGAACGTTTTGCAGCGCAACCAATTTGGCGCGTTCCTTTCCGGACCGGTTCTTTTCCCGAAGCTCTATAACGGCAAGGACAAGACGTTCTGGAGCTTCAACTTCGAAGGCCGCCGCGAGAAACGGGAAGTGCAGCAGGAAGCGTTCTGGTTCCCTTCGGATTTCCGGAACGGCAATTTCTCGGCTTTGCTAACACCGCCAATCGTCAACGGTCGGCCGCTTCGCGCGCCGATTCAGATTTTTGACCCCGTGACCGGCGACCCATTCCAAGGCAATATCATCCCTCCCAGCCGCATCAACCGGCCGGCGCAGGAGTACGTGAACCGTTTTCTTCCCCTGCCGCAGTTCGCCAACGCCGACCCCCTCGATATCAACGTACGGGGCTCCGTGCCCAACATCATCAACGCCAACCAATACATGTTCCGCATTGACCACAACTTCTCTTCGAACGACAAGGTGTTCGTGCGGTACATTACCGACCGCGGCAACTGGGACAACGGCGACCTGAACCCCAATTTTTTCTACTTTGTTAAATCCGTCAACTACAACATAGCCGCGCAGCACGTTAAGATCATCAGCTCCGCCATGGTCAACGAACTTCGCTACGGACTGAACAAGTCCGACAACAACACACTCAATCCGCGTTCCAATACCGATTTCGACCTCGACTCGCTTGGCATTGGCCAGATCCGCACCACGTCCGGCCGCAAACTGACTTCGCGCGAAGTCGGTCTGCCCGCCATCGGCGGCCTGATGGGAGGCGACCGCGACGGCGGCAACGGTTTCGACTTCAATACCGTTCACCAGATCACCGACAACTTCTCCTACACGCGCGGTAAACATACCTTTAAGACCGGCTTCGAATACCGCCGGAATATTCTGGACCGGGCGGCCGCCAACGTGCCTCGCGGCTCCATCGCCTGCTGCCCAGGCGGATACGCGCTCGCGGGCTGGCTGCAGGGCATCGTCGGCAACACCGAAACAGGCGAGGGCTTCCCCTACACCGAGCCCCGCCAGAACCGCTGGTCGGCGTATTTCCTCGACGATTGGAAGATCAGCCGCAAATTGACGATGAACATCGGCATGCGCTGGGACTTCTTCCAGGTGCCGCTCGACAACTTCGGCGCATGGCGCACGCTCCGGCTGGACATTCTGAGCGACTCGACACAGGGCCGGGTCCCCACCGTGATTCCGAACGTTAATACCAAGAATTTCCCGATCTACAACAAGGACAACCGTTACTTCATGCCCCGCCTTGGCCTGGCGTATCGCGTTACCGATAAGTGGACCATTCGTTCCGGTTTCGGCTGGTTCGCGAACGCCCAACAGTTGAACAACTTCACAATTCTGAACCTGGTTCCGCCGATTTCCGGCACCGTGCTCTACCAGGTGGTCGACACCGTGGCCCAGACCCTGCCGGTCAGCTATGGCGGTCAGAACTACAACCTCCAGACTCGCCGCATCACCTCCGCGGTCAACCGCGTCGGCAATCTCTACGGCGGCGGCGGAAGCACATCCACTGTTCGGAACACCATTCTGGTTCCGCCGGACAACAAGGCCTCCAATCACTATCAGTGGAGCTTCGATTTGCAGAGACAGATGCCTTGGAACACCATGCTCACCGTCGCCTACGTCGGCAGCCAGAGCCGCCATCTGGACAACACCATTACCTTCAACAATCCAGATCCGGCGTTCCTGAATACCAATATTCAGGCCCGGCGTCCCTATCCGTTCCACCGCAGCCAAGGGGAACCTCAGACCTTCGGGACAGGGAACATTCGCTACTTGGATAGTTACGCCAACGGCGGTTACAACGGCCTTCAGGTCAGCTACGACAAGCGGTTCTCAGCCGGTTTGACGTTCGGACTCGCCTACACCTATAGCAAATCCCTCGGCGAAGGCTACGGCCGGAACGAAGGTGCGGGCGGCGTAGTCAACGGCTACCAGAATCCGCGCGACCGCCGTGCCGCAAGAGCCCGCTATGGCTTCGACGTGACTCACAACATGGTCTACAACTTCGTCTACGAAGCGCCCTTCCTGAACCGCTTCAAGGGCGTGGCCGGCGCATTCCTTGCCGGCTGGCAGACCAATGGCGTCATCACCCTGCGCACAGGCTTCCCGTTCACAGTGAACGGCGGCAACCTGAACACGGGCGGATTCACGCTGCCGGATCGCCTCGCCGATGGCCGCCTGCTCGACGGTACCGCCAACCGGCAGCTTTGGTTCAACCCGGCGGCCTTCCGGCGGACGGACTGCAACATTCCGAACCGGCAGGATCTATGCCGCTATGGCAACGCCGCGCAAGATGCGTTGGTCAGCCCCGGCGCGCAAAACGTCGACTTCTCGGCCTACAAAAACTGGCGGTTGCCTTTCCTGGGCGACGCCGGCCGCCTCCAATTCCGCGCCGAGTTCTTCAACCTGTTCAATACGCCCAACTTCGGCCAGCCGAACGGAATCGGTTTCACCTCGCTCGACAGCATCACTCCCGATGCGCCGCGCCAGGGCGAGATTCGAAGCCTTCGGCAGCCGATGCGTGTCATCCAGTTCGGCGCGAAGTTGTACTTCTAGCCTCTACCCCGATGCGATTCCTGCTCCTAGTCGCCGCCGCTCTAGCCGGCGCCGATTGGCCCCGGTTCCGTGGCCCGAATGGGGCGGGAATCGCACCGGCTGAAAACCTGCCCGCCGAGTTTTCCCCGTCCAGGAACGTCCTCTGGAAGGCCGCCGTTCCCTTCGGCCGGTCCTCCCCCATCGTCTTCAATCAGCGGATCTTTCTGACCGCGAGTGAAGGCAACAAGTTGCTCACGCTCGCCTTTGACGCAAGGTCGGGCAAGCCGCTCTGGCGCCGTGAAATCGCCAAGTCGAGCTCGAAGGAGATCTACAAGGCCAACGATCCCGCTTCGCCCACTCCAACCGCCGATGAGAACGGCGTGTATGCCTTCTTTCCCGACTTCGGCGTAATCGCCTTTAGCCACGCGGGCAGGGAGCTGTGGCGTCATCCGCTGCCCGAGTTCCACAACTTCTACGGCATGTCGTCCTCGCCCGTCGCCGCCGCCGGACAGGTGATTCTCCAATGCGACCAGTCGCGCGGCTCCTACCTGCTCTCTCTGGATACCAAGACCGGCAAACAGCGGTGGCGTCGCGACAGGCCCGGTTACCAGGAAGGTTGGAGCACCCCGGTTGTTTACCAGGATCAGTTAGTCGTCTTCGGCACGCACCGGGTAGACGGTCTTCATCTCTCCACCGGTGAGCCGCGCTGGTCGTTTCCGTTGATCTCGAACGGCTCCACCGGTTCGCCCGTGATCCACAACGGCACCGTCATCGTCACGGCCGCCGGAATGGATCAACCCTGGCTGCCCTCCTTCGCCTCAGTCCGCGAGAAAGTCGACTCCGACAAGAACGGACTTCTCACAAAGGCGGAGGCCAAGGACGAGAAGGACTGGTTCGAATTCTTCGGCGGGTTCGACCTGAACACCGACGGCAACGTCGACGAAAAAGAATGGGACATGGCCCGGTCCTTTGGTGTTGGCGATTACGGAGCGGTCGCGATTCCGCTGGATGGCAATGGGGCTCTCGATCGCTCCGCCGCCAAGTGGCGAGTGAAACGCAGTCTGCCCTACGTTCCGGCGCCTTTGCTCTACGAGGGCGTCTTCTACATGACGCGGGATGGCGGCATCATCTCGTCCATCGACCCAGGCACGGGCGAGATCCTCAAACAGGGACGCACCGATAAGGCCAAAGGCCAGTACCTGGCCTCTCCGGTTGCCGCCGATGGAAAGCTATTCATCGCCAGCGAGGAAGGAATTCTCACCGTTCTGAAAGCCGGTGCGCAGTGGGAAATTCTCTCAGTCAACAATCTGGAAGACGAGTGCTTCGCGACCCCGGCTATCAACGGCTCACAGCTCATCGTCCGGACGCGAGGTTCGCTCTACGCCTTCGGAACCAGTCGTTAGCCGGCTTCGGACTCCGTCCGGCCCTGCCCATGAAACGGATTGAAGTCCGTCTTGTCGTCGAACAAATCCACGCCTTCGGCCTTCTTCAGGAAGTTCACCACCAGGTACGTCAACGGTGTGGCCGCAGCTTCGTAGCCCACCTTCACCAGGTAACCGGTCAGGATCAGATCTCGAATCATCGTCCCGTCGATCCGGCCCCAGAACGCAATCGTCATCACAATGATCGTGTCGATCAACTGACCCACCGCGGTGGAGGCGATCGTGCGCATCCACAGGAACCGGCCGCCGGTGAGGATCTTCATTTTGGCGAGCGTGAAGGCGTTGGCGAACTCGCCGCACCAATATGCGATCAGGCTGGCCACAACCAGCCGGGGCAGGAACCCGAAGACCGCCTCGAACGCCGCCTGATTCGTAAATCCCGGCGCCGGAGGCAGGTTTGTAATGAACATGCCCAGCGCCGTAAGCAGCGACATCGATAGAAACCCGAGCCAGATCGCCCGCCGCGAGCCCGCATAGCCGTACACCTCCGTAAAGATGTCGCCGAAAATGTAGGTCACGGGAAACAACAACTGCGCGCCGCTCAGGATCAAATCGAACTCAAGCCCCGCGAACGAAACGTGGCCGAAGTAGCAGAGCTTCGACGCCACGAGGTTCGATATCAACAGCACCACTACGAAAAAGCTGAGACACAGCTCGTAGTACTTGAACTGGTGTAACGGCGAGAGGTGTTTGAGCAGTGTGGTCACTCGTCTAGGCTCGCATATCGCGGCCCGACATCTCGGACGGCGCCGGAATGCCGAGCAGACCCAGAATCGTCGGGGCGATATCCCGCAGCGATCCGTCGCTTCGCAGCGGCTTGGCGTTCTCGCCCACAATCACAAACGGCACCGGGTTGGTCGTGTGATAGGTGTGCGGGCCCTTGGTCACCGCGTCGATCATCGTCTCTGCGTTGCCATGGTCGGCCGTTATAATCCACTGGCCGCCGCCTTGCTTGAGGGCTTGGTGAATGCGGCCGAGCATCGCGTCGCAGGTCTCGCAGGCCTTCACCGCCGCTTCGAAGACACCCGAGTGCCCCACCATGTCCGGATTGGCGAAGTTCACCACGATCACGTCGAAATCCGCCCGCTCGATACCCTTCAATACGACATTGCAGACGCCTTCGGCCGACATCTCCGGCAGCAGATCGTAGGTCGCGACCTTCGGCGACGCGACCATCTCCCGCTCCTCGCCATCGAAGGGCTTCTCGACGCCGCCGTTGAAGAAAAACGTCACGTGCGGATACTTCTCGGTCTCGGCCACGCGCAGTTGTTTGCGCGAATCGCCCGCCAGAACGCCGCCCAATATGTTGGTGTGCGATTCCGGTTTCAGCACCGTATTCACATTGAACGTCTTGTCGTAGACGGTCATGGTCGTATAGTGCAGCCTCTTCGGCGCCAGTGATTTGTAGGGAACGTCGAGCCCGGAATCGGTCAGCGCCATGGTCATTTCGCGGCCGCGGTCGGCACGGAAATTGAAGAAGATCACCGCGTCCTCGTCGCGAATCAGCCCGTTGGAACCCGCCATCACGGCGGGCTCGATGAACTCGTCCGTCACGTCCCGCTCGTAGCTCTCCTGGATGGCGCTGGCCGCATCGGCCGCCGCCACGCCTTCGCCGGTCACCATCGCCCGGAAGGCCTTTTCCACGCGCTCCCAGCGCTTATCGCGGTCCATCGCATAGTAGCGTCCCGACACGCTGGCCACGCGGCCCACGCCGATTTCGGCCATCTTCGCTTCCAACTCGCGCATGTAACCCAGGCCCATGCGCGGCGGCGTGTCCGGCCGTCCATGAAGGCGTGAACCACAACGTCGGTCAAGCCGGCGCGTTTCGCCATTTCGAGCAGCGAGTAGAGATGCGTATTGTGCGAGTGTACCCCGCCGTCGCTCAACAGGCCCAACAGATGCAGGCGCCGCCCTCGCGCGTGTTCGCAGGCGGCCCGCAGAACCGGATCTTTCGCGAATCCGTCGTTGCGAACCATCCAATCCAGCCGTGTAATGTCCATCTGAATAATGCGGCCGGAGCCGATATTCAAGTGGCCGACTTCGCTGTTACCCATCTGGCCATCGGGCAGGCCGACCGCTTCGCCCGAGGTATGAATCAAAGTGTTCGGGTAGTCGCGCAGGAAGCTGTCGAACACCGGGGTGTGCGCCGCGCGCACCGCGTTGCCCTCGACGGCGAGGGAGTGCCCCCATCCGTCGAGAATGGTCAAGATCACAGGCTGCTTCGCCATTACCGCTTGAACGCCTTCCGGCCGGCATAGCGCGCCGACGTGCCCAGCTCTTCTTCAATCCGCAGCAACTGGTTGTACTTGGCGATGCGGTCGGTGCGGGAGGCCGAGCCGGTCTTGATCTGGCCGGTCGAAGCGCCCACCGCCAAGTCGGCGATGAACGAGTCTTCCGTTTCGCCGGAGCGGTGCGAGGAGATCGACGTGTAACCGGCGTTGTGCGCCATTGCGATCGACTCCAGCGTCTCGGTCAACGTGCCAATCTGATTCACCTTGATCAGAATCGAGTTCGCCGTGCCCCGGTCAATGCCCATCTTCAGGCGCTCGGTGTTGGTCACGAACAAGTCGTCGCCGACCAATTGGATCTTGCCGCCCAGGGTATCGGTCAGGAGCTTCCAACCCTCCCAATCGTCCTCCGCCATACCGTCTTCGATCGAAACGATCGGGTACTTCTCGCACAGGCCGGCCCAGAAATTGACCATGCCTTGCCGGTCGAACTCACCGCTCTTAGACTTCTTCATCACGTATTTTTGCGAAGCGCCGTCCCACAGTTCGCTCATCGCCGGATCCAGCGTGATCGAGATCTGCTCGCCGGGCTTGTAGCCGGCCTGGGCGATCGCTTCCATCACCACTTCCAGCGCTTCCTCGTTCGACTTCAGGTTCGGCGCGAATCCGCCTTCGTCGCCAACCGCCGTCGAATAACCCTTCTTCTTCAGCACGTTCTTGAGCGTATGGAACACCTCCGCGCCCCAGCGCAGCGCTTCGGCGAACGTCGCCGCGCCGTGCGGCGCAACCATGAACTCCTGCAGGTCCACGGAGTTGTCGGCGTGCGCGCCGCCGTTGATGATGTTCATCATCGGCACGGGCAGCAGGCAGGCGTTCACGCCGCCCAGGTAGCGGTAGAGCGGGGTCATCTGGCTATTGGCGGCCGCGCGCGCCGTGGCCATGGAGACGGCCAGAATCGCGTTCGCGCCCAGCTTCGCCTTGTTCGCCGTGCCGTCGAGCGCGATCATCTTGCGGTCGACCTCCGCTTGCCGGGTCGCGTCCATGCCCAGCAGAGCCGGCCCGATCAGGCCGTTGACGTTGGCGGCCGCCTTTTGCGTGCCCTTGCCAAGGTAGCGGCCCTTCTCGCCGTCGCGCAGTTCAACGGCTTCGTGTTCGCCGGTCGACGCGCCGCTCGGCACGGCGGCCCGGCCCATCGAGCCGTCGGCCAAATACACATCGGCTTCCACGGTGGGGTTGCCGCGCGAATCCAGGATCTCTCTACCTACAACTTTGACAATGTCAGTCATGCAATGAAAACAGTCACTTTCTCTTGGGTGGGAATCAGAGACCAGTTTCTCACACGCGCCCACCGGGAGCACTGCGGAAAGACCTCATGTCGGGCCCCGCCGCGCTATCCTGAAGACCACGAGGTCCGTTCTATCCTCAAGCTCTGCGTCCTGGCATCGTCGAGTTCCGGCAACTGTACTTTTATCGGTACA
>VFZO01000050.1 GCA_016871155.1 Acidobacteriota bacterium
CCGGCCCGCGAGGCGCCGCGCAAGCGATTGAATTTCATCCTGGAATCGCGCGCCGATTATCTATTCCGCTTCATTAAGAAAAAGGTCGAGGAGTGCGGCATGGAGCGCCGTCTTCTGGAAGGCATTCTGCTAACCGGCGGCGGCGCGTGCCTTAATGGCATGTGCGATGTCGCAGAGCTTGTCCTGAACTGTCAATCGCGCAACGGCCTCGCCGTGGGCATCGAAAATTGGCCCGGCCCGCTGAACGATCCGCGCTGGACCACTGTGGCAGGTCTGGCGATGTACAGTGGACGATTGAAAGAGCAGCGTTACCAAAAACGAACCTCGCCGGGCTTCTTGAGCCTGCTGATGTCGAGGTAAGGAAAGAGTCATGAGCGATCTGAAATTCGAAATCCAAGAAGAAAATCAAGCGGGAACGCGCATCAAGGTCATCGGCGTGGGCGGCGGCGGCTGCAATGCCGTGGCCCGGATGCTGAATGCCGGCCTCACGGGCGTCGAGTTTTATGTCGTGAACACCGACGTGCAGGCGCTGAACGTTTCGCCGGTCGCCAACAAGATCGCCATCGGTGGGAAATTGACCAACGGTTTGGGAGCCGGTTCCGATCCGGAGCGGGGCAGGCAGGCCGCGCTGGACGATACCAACAGGCTCGTCGAAATTCTGGAAGAAGCCGACATGGTGTTTCTCACCTCCGGACTAGGCGGCGGCACCGGAACCGGCGCCACGCCCGTGGTGGCCTCGCTGGCGAAGGAGTTGGGCGCGCTGACGGTCGCTGTCGTTACGATGCCGTTCAAGTTCGAAGGTCCCAAGCGCATCCGCCAGGCTGAGCGCGGGCTGGCCGATCTGGCCGCCACCGTCGATACGGTCATCTCGATTCCAAACGACCGCCTGATGAAGATCGCGCCCAAGGGCACCAGCTTTCTCGACGCCTTCAAAATGGCCGACGATGTACTGCGCCAAGCCGTGCAAGGCATCTCGGAAATCATGCTGACTCCCGGAGTTATCAATCGCGACTTCTCCGACATCAAGGCCATCATGTCCGGCATGGGCCACGCCATGATGGGTACGGCGACGGCCAAAGGCGAGAGTGCTGCAGTGGACGCCGCACGCGCCGCCATTAGTTCCCCGTTGTTGGAAGAGCACGGAGTGGAAGGAGCGCGCGGACTTCTCATCAATGTTGCGGGTTCCTCTTCGTTGACGCTCGACCAGTTTGCCGAGGCGTGCTCTCTGATTTTTGAGGCGGCCAAGAACGATGAGGTCCAGATGAGCTACGGCCTGGTGCACGACGAAAAGCTCAAGGACGAAGTCAAGGTCACCGTCATCGCCACAGGGTTCTCCCGCGATTCGTTGCCCGTATCCGCGGCGCCTGTCAAGGCGGCGATCCTTCCCGCCGCCCCGCCCGAACCCGTCGTGAGCATGCCGGCCGTGGAGCCGGAGCCAGTCGCGCTGGATCCGATTGTCGAAGAGCCGGCCACTGTGGAATTCCTGGAACCGCCCCCTCCGCCGCCCGCGCCGCAGCAGCCCGCTGCCGATGCCGATCCCTTCGACGATGTCGATACACCGGCCTTCTTGCGGCGGGAGCGCCGCCTTTTTAACTAACCGTGGCCTGCCGGATCATCCGCAACAACTCCTCCTCCTCGTCCAGAGCGATGCCGATTGGCAGGTAGTGAATCGTTAGCGGCATCAACTGGCTCACCGCGTCATCCGGCAGATTCATAGCGTCCTTTTCGGTTGTCAGCAGATGCGTCGCGCCTGCCTGCATCGCGTGGTGGCGCAAGCGCCGCAGGTCTGTCGGACGGTACTGATGATGATCTCCGAACGCCCACCGGTAACAAGGTTCGACGTCGAGTTTTCGCAGCGTCGCCCAAAACGACGCTGGATTGCCGAGCCCGCAAAACGCGGCCGCGGGCCCGTCTGGCCGTCGCGGTTTCCACTCCTCCGGCACCACGTGCGACGAAAAGACTGGCAGGTCCGGATGGATCGCTTGAATACGCCGCCGCAATTCGCGGTACTCGCGCCCGCGTTGCACGCGCGTCAGCACAACCGCATGGGCGCGCCGCAGGCCGGCCGGGTCTTCTCGCAGCCGGCCCAATGGAAAGACCGCGCCGCCCGCGAATGGATCTTGCGCGTCCAGCAGCACCAGGTCGAAGTCCCGGTGCAGCCTCCGGTGCTGGAATCCGTCGTCCAGCAGGATCACGCGCGATCCCGTCAGGCGCTGACCCGCCGCGTGTCGATTCGCGCCGATGGCCACATCGGCGATTCCGGCGCGGACGAAGATCTGCGCCTCGTCGCCCGTATCCCGCACGGAGGCCTGCTCACCGGCCCGCACAACCGTGACCGGATCGGGTGACAGCCGCTTGTAACCGCGCGTTAAAATCCCCGGCATCGCCAGCCGGCGGGCCAGATGCAGCACCATGGGCGTCTTGCCCGTGCCGCCCATTGCCAATCCACCCACGCATAGCACCGGCACGTGCAGGCGGCGGCATTCGGCCTGCTGCTTTTCCAGGTTTCGATGGGACGCCCAGCGCCAAACGCGGGCAAGCGGCGTGAACGCCACCCGCAATAGGAAGGGCGTCAGCGGTCGCGGCCAACTGGACTCCAGCGTTTCGATCGCCGCCCGGCAGGCGATCTCCGCCGCCCCGCGTCTCGATTCGGCCAGCCGCCGCGCTCGCTCGCCGATGTCGCCCGGCTCGGCCAGTAACGCTGCGATCGCTGGCGCCAGCGCGGCGGCGCCGGGAATCCGGTGCAGCGCGCCGGCCGCGGTGAACTCGTCAGCGATCTGCGCGAAGTTCTGCATGTGCGGCCCGGCGATCACCGGCTTGCCGAAAAACGCCGGCTCCAGGATGTTGTGGCCCCCGCGCCGCACCAGCGTGCCGCCCATGAACACCACATCGGCGTAAGGGAACAATCCGCTCAATTCGCCGAGCGTGTCCAGCAGCAGCACGCCCGGTTTGGGCACTGCGCCAAGCTGACTGCGCCGAACGAAGGGAATGCCTCGCCGCGCCAGCTTCTCCGCGGCGCTTTGAAAACGCTCTGTCCGGCGCGGCACGTGAATCCACAGCAGTTCCTGGTGCGTCCGCGCTAGGGACTCGAAAGCGTCCAGCGTCAATTCGTCCTCGTCGAAATCGCTCCCGTCAATGCCGGGCATCGTCGACGCGGCGATCACCGTTTGGCGCGCGCCGTGTTGTTCCAGCCATTCGTGCAGGTCCCCCGCCAGACTCGCCGCACCGGGTTCAAAATCATATTTCAAATTGCGGCCCAGGTACAGCCGCGCCGCCGGCGCGCCAAGCTCCAGGTACCGCTCGCGGTCCTGCTCGCTCTGCGCATAAATCGCATCCGGCAGCGCCAACACAGGCTCGAAGAACCACCGCATGCGCCGGTACTTTGGCAGAGCGTGATCGGAAATACGCGCGTTGATCACCAGCAGCCCCGCCCCGGATCGCTTCGCCTCCCGCCACAGGTTCGGCCAGATTTCAGTCTCCATCACCACCAGCAGCGCCGGCTGGATCGTACGCAATACCCGGCGAACCGGGAAACAGAAATCCAGGGGCGTGTAGAAGACGCCGTCGCAGTGCTTCGTCAACTTCTCCACCGCCAGCGCGTGGCCCGTTACCGTGGTCACCGAAACGTAGATCGGTGTATCGGGCAACCGCTCGCGCAACGCGCGAATCAGTGTCACGGCGCTCAGGACCTCTCCGACCGACACCGCGTGCAACCAGATCCCTCCCGGCGACGTCACCTGAAAGGGCAGGCCTCCCATCCGTTCGTTCAGGGACATCAACCATTGCCTGCTCCGCGTGCTCCTCCACAACAGATACAGTAGGAGGAGCGGAAACCCAAGGATCTGTATCAGGCGGTAAAGGAAGAAAATGAAAGCCGGCAAGCTCCGAATCCTACTCTTGAGTGTACTGGTGGCCGTGGGCGCCGGCAAGAAAACGCCGTTCAAGCCCGAGCCGATGGAGTCTTATGCCAACCGGCAGACCGCCCAAAAGCTCACGATCGCCGCGAAGGCGTTCGACGAAGCGGACGACGCCAAGAACGCGTTCGGCAAGTTGAATCCCTACGAACACGGCGTGCTGCCGGTCCTGGTCGTCATTCGCAACGACGGACCAACCGCGATCAAGCTCGACGGCATGCAGGCAATCTACATGGCGCCGCGAAGCCGCAAAGTCGAAGCCACGCCGGCGCAGGACGTGATGTTTCTGCAGGGCGGTGCGAGGCCGAAGCTCTCCGCCTCGCCCGTCGGCGGCATGCGCATCAAAGTGCCGAAAAGCAAACTGAGAGATGAAGTCATCTTGGAGCGTTCCTTCTCCGCAAAAATGCTCCCGCCCGGCGACACGGCCCACGGCTTCGTCTATTTCCAAACCGGCCACACCGGCGGAACGTCTCTCTATCTGGCCGGCATGACGGAGGCGGGCACCGGCAAGGCACTGCTCTTCTTTGAGATTCCGCTCGATTAGCCGCCGCGCGGCCTTTGCGGCCGCGGCTCTGCTCGCCGCTTGGGCGCTTACCGGGCTCTCCCGCCACACGCCCCTCGGTTTCGGGCTAACGTCGCTCGGTGTCGCGGCGGCGCTGCTTGTGCTCGCGCCCCGCGACAAACCGTAGCCTACTGCTTCTTTACAGCGGGTTTCGGGGCGGCCGGCGCCGCCTTAGGCACAGGCGCGGCCTTCTTGACAGCGGCGGGCTTCGCGGCGGCCGGGTCTGGCACGATCTGAATCACAACCCGCGACATCTTCACCGGCACATTCGGGTTGTTTCCAGGGCCCTGCGGCAACCGCGCAATCTTCGGAACCAGATCCTGCCCTTCCAACACCTGACCAAAGATCGTGTGGCGGCCGTCCAGCCACGGCGTCGGCTTTTCGGTGATGAAGAACTGGCTCGACCCGGTACCTGGGCCGGCATTCGCCATCGCCACGCGGCCCGGCTGATCGAACCGCAGCGACGGATGGAACTCGTCGACAATGGCGTCGGTCCCGCCCGTCCCGTTGCCCAGCGGGTCGCCGCCTTGAATCATGAAATCGGGAATCACACGATGAAACGTCAGCCCCGTATACAGCGGCCGCCTGACGCGGGCGTTCGTTTTCGGGTCTGTCCATGCCTTGCGCCCCTGCGCCAGGTCGATAAAATTCTGTACCGTGACCGGCGATTCCTTGTCGAAAAACTGGAACGTGATATTGCCCAGCGGCTGCGTCCCGTGCGTGATCGTGAGGATCGCGTACTTTCCGGGAGGACGCGCAGGCAATACCGGTTTGGCCGGCGCCGCGGCCGTCGGTTTGGCGGCCGTTACGGCCTTCGGCTTCGCGGAGGTGGTGGTGGGCTTTGCGGCGGCCGGTTTCGGCGCGGCGGGCGGAGTCTGCGCCTGAACGAGACTCAATGCGATAGAAACGAAACAAAGGGAACGTGCGAGCATCACTAGCCAGCATAAACTGAAAGGCATACGCCATGCATTTCCTCCGATTGCTGTTGCTCGCGGCCCTGGCGCTTCCGGCCCGGACGGTTTCGATTCGCCTGCTGGTCACAACCGACCTGCACGGTAACATCTACCCGTACGACTACTTCACCACTGAGACCGTTAATCGCGGCCTGGCCAAACTCGCTACGCTGATCCAGGCCGAGCGTAAGGAATTCCCCAGCGCCCTGCTGATCGACTGTGGCGACACTATTCAGGGCACGCCGCTTGAAAGCGCGTACCAACTCGCGTTCGCCGCCGGCAAGACAAGCCTGCCCGATCCGATGATGGCGGCCATGAACGCACTCTCCTTCGACGCCATGACCCTCGGCAACCACGAACTGAATTTCGGGCTTCGCAATCTCGCCGCCGCCCGTTCGCACGCCAGGTTCCCTTGGCTCAGTGCCAATACGCGCCTCTCGCCCGGCTCCGCGGCCAAGCCGTTTGCGCCGTACATCGTCAAGGAGATCGACGGAGTCCGCGTGGCCATCGTCGGTATCACCACGCCGTCGATTCCGCTCTGGGAAAAGCCGGAGAACTACAAGGGCTATCGCTTTCTGGGCGGCGAGGATGCCGCGCGCGAAGCCGTGAAAGCCGCGCGGGAGAAGGACAAGGCCGATGTCGTTGTCATCGCCTCGCACGCCGGGCTCGATCGTGACCTGCGCACCGGCAAGACGTTTCCGAATATCGTGCCCGGCGAGAATATGGTCTGGAACATCGCAACCGGTGTTTCCGGCGTCGACGCCGTGGTCTTCGGCCACACCCATCGCACGCTCGTCAATCAATCCATTGGTGATGTCGCCCTGCTGCAGCCGCAAAACTGGGGCGGCTCGCTCGGCCGGCTGGATATCACCGTCGAGGGCGCTCCGGGCGCCTGGAAGGTCACCGGTAAACGCGGCATGCTGATTCCAGTTCGCCCCGATACACCGGCAGACCCCGCCATTCTTGCCCTCGCCAAGCCGTACCATGACGCCGCAGAGAAGGAGCTGATGGTTCCTGTCGCCGCGTCTCCCGTCGACATGGACGGCGCCTTCGCACGCGACGCCGACACCGCGCTCATCGATGCGATTCAGGAAGTGCAACTCCACTACGCCAAGGCCGAGGTCAGCTTCGCCGCCGCGTTCAATCTCAATATGCGCATTCGCAAGGGGCCAATGACCGTGCGCGAACTCTCGGCCCTCTACGTCTACGACAATGAACTCTATGCCATCGAAGGCGACGGCCGCATGGTGAAGGACGCGCTCGAGAACGCCGCCCGTTACTACGCGCCCTGCCCCGCCGAAGGGTGCAAAGGCAAGCCCCGCACCAACTCCGCCGTCATCGGCTTCAACTACGACATGGCGCAGGGCGTCGAGTACGAAATCGATCCGGCCCGCCCCGAAGGCGACCGCGTCCGCAATCTGAGGTACCAGGGCCGGCCCTTGGCCATGGATCGAAAACTCCGCATCGCCGTGAACAACTACCGGTATGGCGGCAGCGCCGGCTACGGAATGTTCTCCGGCGCGAAAATTCTCTGGCAATCGAACCAGCCGATTCGCGATCTGATGGTCGAATACTACACGCGCAAGAAGACACTCCCTTCCGCCGCCGACGGTAACTGGCGCGTCGTCCTGCGTTAGCCGTCCTGTTCACGCCCCGTTACTGCCCCCCACCGCCTTTCCCAATTTATGATGCCGGTACGCATCCTGCAGCGCCCGGTACAACAAATTCCCCACACGCTTGGCGCCCGCCGGCAGCGGATGAATCAGGTCCGCTCCCACCAACCGGGGCGTCGCGGTGTACCACCGGCCCATCGTCCCCGCGCCGCCCATCGCCTCGAATGTGTTGAAGAACGCCACCCCATTCGCCCGCGCCGTTTTCTGTTCAATCTGTACCAGCCGCGCCATCGCCGGTATCGTCCCGATCTCGCCTGTGGGCAGCCGGTCGCCCCGGTCCATCGGGCTCATCACCAGGATCGACGCCTCCGGCGTCGCAGCCTTTACGCGTTGAATTGTTCGCGTCAACTCTTTCTCCACCACCGCCTCCACGTAGGCCGGAAACGCGCTCTCGTTGGTCCCGTAGTTGATCACCACAAGATTCGGTCTCGTGTGACGCAATTGATCGGCCCAGTGCGTCTCGTCCAGGCTTTTTGAGACCAGTGTGATCGCCGCGCCGTTCACGCCGAGCGAACTGTACTCCACTCCTGGCGGCTCCTTTCCTAGTCGCACGCCGTAGAGCCGCACGTGCCCGCCCGTCACACGCAGGCTCAACTCCCGAAAGCCGCCCTGCACGTCTAGCGTCCGGAAACTGGAGGTCGCCACGGGCGACATGGTGTCGATCGTCCCGATTTCGACGCCGCCGGCCGCAACCGTGAATGTTCCGCCCTCCGGTTGCGAATAGTAGTAAACGTCGACGCTCGTATGGCTCGCGTCCCGCATCGTAATGTAGCTCGCCGCCCCCGCCCAGCCTCGAAAACTCACCGCGCCCAGCCCATACTGGCCATCGCGTAACTCGGCCAGGTTCGCCGGTTCCATCTTCCATCCGGACGCGCGTATCGCCGTCACGCCACGGTGTCCATACCAGGCCCACGGCTTCGCGGCCAGCACGAAACCGTGCCCGGCGTCGCCAAACTCTTTTTGGAATAGCTCGCGGACATCGGCCGTGATCAGGTCGCCCGTCGTCGGCGAATCTCCATAGTGCAGGACCCGCGCCACCGCCCCTGGCCGCTTTCTCTCCACGTCGTAGAGAGCGTCGAAAAACCGCCCCAAATGGCCGGCCTCGTCGATCAACGGCCGCGTGGCCGGGCCCTGCTTCGACTTCGGTTTCGGCGGCGGTTCCGGCTCCGCCGCCGGGGCGCTCGTGCGGAATTCGGTCACTCGCGGCGCCGCCGTCCAGTCGAAAACCCGGTAGCCCAACATCGCCGGAACAAACTCAGGCACCAGTAGCAGAGCGCCGAGGGCGCCAATGGTCAGTGCGGGTTTGCGCGGCAGTGGCATCGTTTAGAATTTCGTGTAAATGAACGGCGCGGCGCCCGTTGCGGCCACGTAGCGAATCGCCATGGCCAGCAGCAACAGCGCCGCTGCCTGCGCATAGAAAGGTGCGGACGCGAAGCGTTCCCTCGGCGCGTCCAGCCAGCCTTTCGGCGCGTAGTGTCCGGCCAGCGCGATTCCCAGGATCAGCCAGATTCCATTCGAAATGTTGTCCCATCCCATTGACAACGATCCGATTCGCTCCACCACCAGCCACGCATTGTCCCAACTGCTGGCACGAAAGAAAATCCATCCGAAGCAAACGAACTGAACCGTAACAAAAACGCGGATCCACCGCGGTGTGCGCGGTTCCGCCCGTCCGCGCCGGCTCTGGAAATAGCGGGAGACCGCCTGGCCCGCCCCGTGCAGCAGTCCCCAGAACGCGAACGTCCAGCTCGCGCCGTGCCACAGGCCGCCGATCACCATCGTCACGATCAGGTTCACGTACGGCATGACCGCGTGCCGCTTGGCCGGCAGCGAAAAGAACAGGTAATCGCGCAGCCAATTGGAAAGCGAAATATGCCAGCGCCGCCAAAAATCGCTCACATTGGCCGCCAGGTACGGCTGATTGAAATTCGCCGGCAGCCGGATGCCCAGCAAAAGTGCCGAACCCAGCGCCACATCGGTATATCCCGAAAAATCGTAGTAGAGCTGCAAGGCATACGCGTACACGGCCACGAGCGTCTCCGTGCCCGTGTAGAGGGCGGGGAAGTCGAATACGCGATTGACAAGGTTCTCCGCCAAATAGTCGGCCACCAGAAACTTTTTCAATGCGCCAAGCCCGATCAGGAAGAACCCGCGTCCGGCGTCCGCGTCCGTCAGCCCTGGCGCCGGCCTCTCCATCTGTTTCAGTAGGTCGTCGACGCGCGTGATCGGCCCAGCCAGGATCGTCGGAAAGAATGAGACGGCCGTCAGGTGAGCCAAGTAGCTATTGCCCGGTCGCGCATCTTTCCGGTAAATATCCAGTGTGTAGGTCAAAGCCTGGAAGCAGTAGAAAGAAAGCCCAAGCGGCAGCGCCCAGGAACCGGTTGAGAACTTCAGCACGGCCAGCAGCCCGATATTCAGCGCGATCGACGCACCGGCCAGCAGCCGCGGGTAGGCCGAACCCGGCAGCGCCCGCCCGATCCAGTAATCTGCGCTTGACGCCAGCGGGACAATCGCCAGGTATCTCAAATCCCACCGCGCGTAGAAAAAGTAGTTTGCGAATAGGACAACAGCCAGACCCGCCGCCCTCCATCGGGAGAGCGGCCAGTACAGGAAAAAAATAGCGGCGAGAAAGAGAAAGTAGGCGGAGCTCGTTAGGAGCATTGCAACCGGCGGATGAACCTCTATTCTATCGAACCTGGTTCTTCGTGCCCCGGATCCGGTTCAAAATCCGGTTCGCCACCCGGGCCGGATAATTCGTCGTGTTCCGCGGATCGGCCACCAGGGCGGTCAATTCCGATTCAAAGATCTTCGCGCCCTCTCCCAGCCGGTCCACGGCGTTGCCGGCCTCCAGCCGGATTGTCTCCTCCGTGTGGGCCAGCGCCGATTTCATCACTGCCGCCGCCTTGGCGTCGGTCCCCGCGCGCAGGCATGCCATCGCCGACGCCACGCGCACGCTCGGCGATGGATCGTCCAACAGGTCCGCCCGCTCGTTCCGGTTCGCGCACAGCGTCGCGCCCCAATACCGCATCGCGGGCTCCGCGTGGCGCAGCGCCGCCCGCTGCGCCGCAGGCTCGGTCGATGACGCCACTGCGCGCAACTCGCCCAGCAGCCTCTCCCGCCCCGGCTGCCGCAGAATCGCATGCCGGTTGCCCAGCTTCTTCTCTTCCGCGATCACCTCGCCCTCGGGAAACAACCCCAGGTCCTGCACCTCGTCCTGCCACGCCGCGTGCGCTTTGCGCATCCGCTCGAGCACCGGCCGCAGCTTCGGGTCGCCCGCCAGATTGTTCCCTTCGTGGGGATCGCGCTCGGCGTCGTAAAGCTCTTCCATCGGTTTGCTATCGGCCAGGAATCGCGCCGCGGCCGGCGTCAGCTTTCCCTCGCCATTCAGCCGCCGCAGGTCCTCCATGATCGGCGAACCCTCCGCCGTATTCATGTACTGGTAGTAGGGCTTGAAATACTGGTAGTTGCGAATGTAGCGATACCGTTTGTCGCGCGTGGCCCGGATCGTCTCGTAGCGTTCGTCCATGCGGTCGTGGCAGGAGTAGATATACTCTCGCGGCTTTGTCAGGTTCGGTCCCAAAAACGCACGGCCCTGAAAATGTTTCGGTGTCGCCACCCCTGCCAGATTCAACACCGTCGGCGCCAGGTCCAGAAAACTAACCATCTGATCGTCCACGGAGCCGTCTTTTCCCTGACTCTTCACCCGCCACTTGGGCGGGATATGCACAACGAGCGGCACGTGGGCGCCGGACTCGTAATTCCAGCGTTTCGCGCGTGGCAGGCCGGTCCCGTGGTCGCCCCAAATAAAGATGATCGTGTCGTCGAGCAGCTTGTCTTCTTCCAACTGTTTCAGCAGCCGGCCCGCCTCATGGTCGAACTCCATCACAGTGTCGTAAAAATTCGCCATCTGCTCGCGCACCGCCGGCGTGTCCGGCCAGTACGGCGGCAGTTGAACCTTCGCTGGATCCACGCGCCGCTCTTTGGGTACGTGCGGAATCACCTCCAAATGCTCCGCGCCCGTCCGCCGGATCTGGCTTTCGTGCGTCATCGTGAAGTTGAACACGGAAAAGAACGGTTTGCCCGCTGGGCGCGCGCGCCAATGCGCCTTGTTGGAGTTGATGTCCCATGCGTCCTTCGGCACGCGAAAGTTGTAGTCGGTCTTTACGTTGTTGGTCGCGAAGTACCCGCTATCCCGCAAATAGCTGGGGAAGCAGCGGACAAACTCGGGCCGCCGTATATCGCAGCGCATGTACTGGGAGCCGATGGATGCCGGATACATGCCTGTAATAATTCCCGACCGCGTCGGCGCGCAGACCCCGGCCACGGAATAGCAGTGCGTATACCGCACGCCGCGCCTCGCCACGCTGTCGATGTTGGGTGTCCACGCCAGCGGATCGCCGTAGCACGAAAACGCGTATGGACTAGTGTCCTCGCAGGAGATCCATAGGATATTTGGCCGAGCCGCGCCCTGGGCGGCGGCAGCGGATACGGCGAGGAACTGGCGGCGATTCATGAATTTCCTCAAGCTTAACGCGCCCCAGCCGATAGAGTTTTCGAGATGGCATTCCGGCCCGATACCTCCCAGGCAGCGTTACCCCCGCCGCTGCCTCCGTGCATCGAACCCGGGCTGCAGATTCTGGTTGTCGACCATCCCGCCTCGGTCCTCTCCGGTATCGCCAGGATCTTGCGGGACGATGGCTACGGCGTCGAATCGGTCCACAACGCCGGCGCGGTGCTGGAGCACCTGCGGGAGAAGCACATCGAACTAATACTTCTCAATGAGTCTTTGCCGGGCGTAAGCGGGCTCGATCTGCTTCGTCTGCTTCGCGCGGTCTGGACCCCGGCGCAGTTGCCCGTTGTCCTCGCCGTCGACTGCGTCGATGCCTCGGTGGAGCAGATCGCACTGGACGCGGGTGCCAACGATTGCATCGACGTGTCGGACAAACCGGACCGCGGCGTCGCCCGTGTGCGGTCCCAACTCCGGCAGCGCTCGGCCGGCTCGGCGGCCTTGGAGAATGCCGAGAGGTTCCGCCGCGCGACGGCCGGCTCGGTCGATGTCGTGTGGGAGTGGAATCTGGCCACTGGCCGCTGCTGGTTTTCTGCCGAATGGAGCCGCCTTTCGGGCCGCCCCGGCATCGGACCGCAGCTCCTCGAAGAGTGGCTCGCGCTGATTCATCCGGAAGACGCCGCGGGTGTCGCGCAATCGCTGGAGCTATTGCGGCGCGATCCCAATCTCGGCGAATTTGGACTCGAATACAGGCTCATCGCCGAAGACCGTATGGAGCGCTGGGTCTACTGCCGCGCCAACGTCGAGAGGGATCGCGATGGCAAGCTGCTGCGCCTCACAGGCCTGCAAACCGACGTGACCCGTAACAAATGCGTCGATTGGCTGACGCAGCTTCCGAACCGCGACAGCGTAGCCAGCCAGATCGACCGCATGCTGTTCGCCCCGGAATCGGAAAACTTCGCCGTCTTGATGATCGATGTTGATCGCTTCCGGCTGATCAATGAGAGCCTCGGTGCGGCGGCCGGCGATCGGATCCTGCGCGATGTCGCCTTGAGGCTTGAGCGGGCCGTGCGCACATTCTCGGCCGGAACCCGCCGCGACGATATTTTGGCCCGTCTCCAAGGGGATACCTACCTCATCGTCCTTCGCGGCGTCGGGTCGGCGGAGAGTGTCCACGCCATCGCCGAACGCCTTCAGTTCCATCTGCATCGCCCTTTTCCGATCGCCGCGCGCGAGATTCGCCTCTCCGCCTCCATCGGCGTCGCTCTGCGCGGCCCGGAGTCTGTCTCCGCGTCCGAACTGCTTCGCGACGCCGAATTCGCCCTCCGGCAGGCCAAAAACCTGGGTCAGGCGCGCGCCGTGCTCTTCGACGCCGGGATGCGCCGCGATGCCATGCTGCGGCTGGAACTGGAATTGGACCTGCAGCATGCCATCGCCAGAGAGCAATTGGAGCTTCACTATCAGCCCAAGCTCGACCTGAGCACAGGCCGCCTCGCCGGCTTTGAAGCGCTGCTGCGCTGGCGGCATCCGGTCCACGGTCTCATCTCTCCGCTTCGCTTCATACCCATTGCCGAGGAGACCGGCCTCATCCTTCCCATCGGCTGGTGGGCTTTGGAAACGTCTGCCAAACAGTTAGCCGAATGGCGTAACAAGTACCCGGAGCTGGACCTGCAACTCTCCGCTAATCTCTCGGTGAAACAATTCTTCGATAAGGGTATCGCCCAGCGGGCCGCCGAACTCATCACCTCGCTCCAGCTGCCCCCCCAGTGCTTCTTCCTCGAAGTTACCGAAAGCGTCCTCATCGGAGAAATCAACGCCGCCGCCTCGACGCTGCATCGCTTGCACGACGCCGGCGTAGGGTTGATGATCGACGATTTTGGCACAGGTTACTCGTGCCTGAACTACCTCGCCACCTTGCCCTTCGACGCGCTCAAGATCGACCGCTCCTTCGTCTCGCAAATGGGTGGAGACGACAACTGCAACGAAGTCGTCAAGACCGTAGTCTCGTTGGCACGCACGCTGAAAATGGAGACCATCGCCGAAGGCATCGAGACCGACGCGCAATGGGAATACCTTAAACAGGCCGGCTGCGACTTCGGTCAGGGCTTCTTATTTTCCAAGCCCGTTCCCGTCGCGGAGGCGGCTGCGCTGCTCGAACTCGCTCACCGGCCGGCGTAGTTCTTCTCGTAGAACTCGCGGTAGGCGCCGCTCCGTACGTTGGCGATCCACTGCGGGTTGTCCCGGTACCAGTTCACCGTCGCCGCCAGCCCGGCCTCAAACTCCATGGCCGGCTTCCAACCCGTCTCCCGCTTCACCTTGTCGCTCGTGATAGCGTAGCGCCGGTCGTGCCCAGGCCGGTCGGCCACATACTTGATCAACTCCGGGCCGCGGCCCGTGGCCTCCAGAATTCGCCTCACCACGTCGAGGTTCGGCAGCGCCCGGCTGCCGCCGATATTGTAGACCTCTCCCGCCCGGCCCTTGTGCAGTACCGCTTCGATCGCCGAACAATGGTCGTCCACGTACAGCCAATCGCGGATCTGCTGCCCGTCGCCGTATACCGGCAGCTCCTTGCCCTCCAGCGCATTGGCGATCATTAGCGGTATCAGCTTCTCGGGAAACTGGTAGGGTCCGTAGTTGTTCGAAGCCCGCGTCACGCTGATATTCATCTTGTACGTCTTGGCGTAGGAAAGCGCCAGCAGGT
The DNA here is from genome assembly GCA_016871155.1 of Acidobacteriota bacterium. Taxonomy (GTDB): domain Bacteria; phylum Acidobacteriota; class Terriglobia; order Bryobacterales; family Bryobacteraceae. Next base: position 14,311 of record VFZO01000050.1, read on the forward strand.
CGCTGCCCGCCTTACTCGCCGAATACGGACTGGCTGTCACCAGCGGGTAGCTCTCGTCGGCGTCGTGCGGCTCGTCGATCGAGCCGTAGACCTCGTCGGTCGAAACATGAACGAAGCGCGGCGTCCCGTGCCGGCGCGCCGCCTCCAACAACGTGAAAGTGCCGTGCACGTTGGTCCGGACCACCGGTTCGGGCGAGAGTATGCTGCGATCCACGTGCGATTCGGCCGCGAAATGCACCACCGCGTCCGGCCGGAACGACGCGAACACGCGCTCCACTTCCTCGGCGTCCGCGATATCCACCCGCTCCAGCGAATAGCGCGCATCCCCGGCCGCTCCCGGCAGGTTTTCCAGGTTCCCGGCATAGGTCAGCTTATCGGCGTTGCACAACGCCGTGTACGTGTTTCCGCGCAGTGTCCGCCGAAGAAATGCGGAGCCGATAAATCCCGCGCCGCCCGTCACTAGCAATCTCATCTTTACTCAACACCCCAATCGAAGTCGCTAAAATCTCATGATACACTCGCCTCGCATCATGAAGCTTCACAACTGGAATCAAATCGCCGTCGAGGTCATGAACCCCGAGTTTCAGCGCCGCGTCGTCCACACCGATAGAATGACCATCGCCCGGCTGGAGTTGAAAAAAGGCGGCGTCGTTCCCCTGCATCATCACGAGAACGAGCAGGTTTCCATCGTCTTCTCAGGCCTCCTCAAGTTTCTCTCCGAGGGCCGCGAAATCCTGGTCGCCGCCGGAGAAACGCTGCAAATCCCGTCCAACGTCCCGCACCGCGTCGAAGTGCTGGAGGACTCCGTGGTCATGGATCTCTTCGCGCCGCCCCGCGCCGACTGGCTCTCCGGCAACGACGCCTACCTTCGCCACTCTCCCCCGCAGGGTACTTGAAACCGGAAAAATCGCTAGCAGCGCCAAGCGGAAAATGTTCCCGCGAAGCGGATGGGCAAAAAGACTCGCTTGGTCCGGCAAAATTTGAGATAGGCTAGCCGAATGACCCGCCGCGAACTCGCCAAGTCCGCTCTATGCTCCGCCGTAGCCGCGTCCGCGCCCGCCCATGCGGCACAGCGCCCGAACACAGGTGCAAAGCCCAACATTGTCCTGATCCTCGCCGACAATCTCGGTTATGGCGAACTCGGCGTCTACGGCGGCGGTATCCTGCGAGGCGCTGCGACTCCCCGCATCGACGATCTCGCAAGCAAAGGCATGCGGCTGTTGAATTTCAACGTCGAGGCACAATGCACGCCCTCCCGCTCGGCTCTGATGACAGGCCGTTTCGCGATTCGGTCCGGCACGCACACCGTACCGCACGGAGGTGCGCCGGAAGGGCTGACACTTTGGGAAGTCACCTTGGCGCAACTCCTTTCCGCGCAAGGCTACGCCACCGGAACCTGGGGCAAATGGCATCTCGGAAGCACGGAAGCGCGGTTCCCAACCAATCGCGGTTTCGATGAGTGGTACGGCATTCCGCGCTCCTATACGGAAGCTCTCTGGCCGGCCGTGAACGACAGCCGTTCGCTCTGGCCGTCGGTTGGATCGAAGCAAGGCTGGGATCCTGCCCTTGTCCCGGCGGAGCACATCTATGAGGCGCGCAAAGGCGAAAAGGCCCGGCACGCCGCTGACCTGGACGTGGACCAACGCCGGAATATGGACAGCGAAATCGCCAAACGCGCAATTTCGTTCATCAAGACGAACGCGAGCGCTGGCAAGCCCTTCTTCGCCTATGTGTCGTTCTCGTTGGTTCACATGCCCACATTGCCGCACGCGGATTTCGCCGGCAAAACAGGAAACGGCGATTGGGCCGATTGCCTGACCGAGTTGGACCACCGGACCGGCCAGATTCTCGACGCAGTCAAACAAGCGGGTGTGGAAGACAACACGATCGTCATATTCACGAGCGACAACGGCCCGGAGGCTACGCACCCTTGGCAAGGCGACAGCGGACCGTGGCGTGGCACCTACTTCACGGCTATGGAGGCCTCGCTGCGCGCGCCGTTTATCATCCGGTGGCCGGGCAAGATTCCTGCTGGCGGTGTGAGCAATGAGATCGTCCATATAGCCGACCTGTTCACGACGCTCGCCCGCGCCGGAAACGCGGAGGTTCCGAAGGACCGCCCCATCGATGGCGTCGATCAACTGCCGTTTTTCCTCGGCAAACAGGAAAAATCGAACCGGGAAGGCTTCGTCGCCTACGTATCGGACCGTCTGCATGCCGTCAAATGGCGGAATTGGAAGATGCACATGATCTGGCAGGTAAATATGTATGACCCGCCCCAGACGCTGCCGCTCCCGAAAATCGTCAACCTGCTCGCGGATCGGAAAGAGGAGCGGGACGTTCGATCGCACAACAGTTGGGTAAATTATCCAATGACAAAGATCCGCGGTGAATTCGAGGAGAGCTTGAAACGGTATCCGCCGATCGCCAAGGGGACGCCCGACCCGTACTCTCCCCCGCGTTAGGCCGCGTCTCCGTTCTCCAACCAGTACCGCCGGCCGTTTCTCTATCTGGACCCCAAAAAGGAAAGGACGCTCAGTACGATGCAGAGCGGCGAAAACAAGCGTGTGTCCCAATACGCGAACGGTGTCCCTCGCACGCGCTTGAAGAATCCCGCGTAGCGAAATTCCCCTACCGCCCGCAATAGGAAAATCACCGCCATCCCGCGCAGCAGCATGGATTGGAAAGGCGCGAGCAGTTGCCCGGTCGCGATCGCGGCGCCGGTTAGCAGCAGCAGGGCCACCGCGGACGTTCCCCAAGGCCCGGGCTTGAACAACGCCGGTCCGCTGGGAGCCGATGGGACTGCGGCGCCAACGCCCCAACTCCCTCCCGCCGCCCAGTAGAAATGTATCGCCGCAAGAGCTGCGAAAATGCCTGCCAGCGCTAATCGGGCCGCGATGTCCATGTCCGGATCAATCCCAGAATAGCGCCCATGAGTTTGGTCAAAGAGTCATAGGCCGCAACAGCAGAAGGCGCGGTCCCAGTCGGCGTTCGGGAACGCGACCGGACCGGAGTCAAATAGAATAAAGAGCGTACGCCATGTTCCGCCGTTCAAGCATCGTTGCAAGCGCAAGTTTGCTTCTGGCTGCGTGTTCGATTCATGATGCGAAGCCCGGCACGGGGAGAAAAATGGCTGACCCATTCATCGGTACGTGGGAGCTGGATCCGGCGGCACTGAATTACGCGTCCGGGCAACCGGGAAAGCGAGCCACCTATATCATCGAGGCGCTCCCTGCCGGTGGCTTGCGGTTCATTCTCAACGGCGAGGATGCGGAGGGCCGGCCGGTAAAGTTCCAATATGGAGGTCCGCTCGACGGGAGCAGCCAGGCGTTGCCCGGAGGCGTGGCGTTGATCCTTCGGCGTGTAGACGCGCGTTCCATCGAAAGTATCTTACAGCGCGACGGCAAAGTCCTTGACCGCTGGATGCGGGAGTTCTCCGCCGATGGGCAGTCGATCAAAATGACACAATTCGTCAAGGACGCGGACGGCCGGGATGCCCGCAATCTGAGCGTCTACCGCCGCGTGCAACGTTAGAACCCGGCTCGACGCCACGGGAACACGCGTCACGGCGGTCCCGTGGCAATCCAAGTCGTAAGCGGGCCGGAACTCTTGCTACTTACGCGTCTCGCTGTAGACGAATCCTTTCGACTTCTGAGCCTCGTGGCAGGAGTGGCATGCTGTCGCGGCGTTCGCCCCCACGGCACGGTCCACCTCACTGTCGCCCTTGAAGCCCTCATAGCCCCAACCGCCGGTCGCGGCAAACCGTTTCGAGTTGCGGTGCATCACGCCGACTACCTTGCGCTGTCCTTCGACGACGGCACCGCCCCCTCGCTTCGCCTCGAGGAGATCGAACACGATCACTGACCCGTCGGCCCACTGCCCGGTTCTGTAGCCTGCCATCGCCTTCGGATTCCCGTAGATGTGGTGGATGCCACCAAACGCAGCATGCAGGGGATGCCCCTCTTCAATGACCATCGATTTCACGTGATTCCAGCCCCGGTATCCCTTCGGGTACGGAACGTCGGCGGCCAGGCAGCCCCACGCTGCCAATAGCGTCAAGCAAGAGGTACGGAATGGGTGTCTCATAGTATCGACTCGATACTAACCTAGGCCGGCTCGCTCCGTCAACTGTTTTTGATGCCATACTAACCATGCATGCTGCCGCAACTTCTCGCTCGGTTCGCAACTTTCGTAGGGGGAAAGCTGCGCCGCGCCGGAGCTCGCCACTCGCTCAACTCTGCACAGATGAATGCGCTCGTCTACCTGGCGCAGGCTAATCGCTATTCGAACACCCCGGCTGCCGTTGCGGAGTTTCTCGGGCTTACCAAGGGCACCGTTTCACAAACCCTCCTCGCCCTCGAACGGGGAAAATGGCTGGAGCGCATACCGGACCGGCGCGACCGGCGCGTCGTCCGGCTCCAACTCACTCGCAACGCACAGCGCCTCATCGCCAACTTCGAGACCTCACTTGTCGAAGGCATGCCCGCCGGCCAGCGCAGCCACCTCGAGCAGTCTCTCTCCGCCTGTATTCAATCCCTCCAGCACTCGCCGTCCCCGCGCGCTTTCGGAGTCTGCCGGACCTGCCGCAGTTTCCAGATCGAAGGGCCTTCGATCTTTCGTTGCGGTCTCACCAAGGAGCCCTTGCCCGCCGCCCAGATACTCAAACTCTGCCGCGAGCACACCGTGCCGGAGCCGGCGTAAGGAACGCTGTTAGGGCTTCGACGGTTTGCGCTCGCTGATCGTGGGTTCCATTCCCTTGGCTCTGAACACCGCCGAAGCGGAAGGCCCGGCAAGAAAGCGGATGAAAGCCGCCGCGGCTTGAGTCTCCTTCGAGACCGCCGGGATCGCGGCGGCAAACGAGAACTCTGCCGGATTCTGCAACTCCGCCGGCAGCCAACCGGCAAACTGAACGCGCGGTTCAGCGTAAAATTCCATCGGCTGTGTCATGCCAAGCTCGACTTCGCCATTTGCGATGAGCGCGGGCGTGAACTGTCCCGGCGGAGGAAATTTCGTTTTCCGCCTCATTTCTTCAGTGATCCCGAGGCGTTCGAACACTCGCTGAAGGTGATTTCCTGAGAGCCCGCCTCGCGCGGGGTTGGGGTAGCTGATCGACTTGGCCGCCAGCAGCGTGTCCCTCAACGCTTCGACGGTGCCGATCGCAGGCTTAGGCGCTCCGGCGCGCACCGCCATTCCAACGCCGGAGCGCGCGAAATCGACTGCGCTATTCGCGGCGACCTTCTTCTGCAACAGCAGATCCTCTATTTGTGGGCGGTTTAGTATCGTCACATCCGCGAACTCGCCCGCCTGAATGCGCCTTTTCACCTGCATGACCGTGTGGTAATCGATGCTGACCTTGTGTCCTGACGCCCTGGTAAATTCCTCTGCAATGCCATCGAGGACCCCAGTGAAAACGTCGGCGCTCACAACCTTGATGTCTGCGGCAGCGATGCGGCCGGCCTGCAATGAGATCATCAGGGCGATTGAGAATTTGGTTGAGGCGATCCGCATCCGGCGGCTACCGGATCTTCCACGCGCCAAGGCCTGTCTTTCGGTCATTTCCCAGCGACACTCCTGCCTGGTCTCGGTTGGTCCTTTTCAGCCAGTGGGCTTCATTGTAACCCTACTGGCCAAACGCCAGCGAGTTGAGCGGCTCCGTTCCAACGCCTCCATTCCAACGGCACTCGCGGCGAGCATCTAAGTCGCCAACTCCGGGATGGTCGGCTATCCTTCCACTACTCTTCTGGGGAGCCTGCAGACTCTCTGGCCAAACCCCAGATTTGAAAAGTAGTGGAAGAGTAGCGCGTGATTCGGGATGGATAGCTCTACACATCGCGACTACTCGTTCCTTGTCGGCAACCGCGTCGAGTTCGCGCGACTGCAGAGCGCTGTCGATTCTCCCCTGCAAAGGACCTATCTGGCAAGAGGAGCCGCCTTCGTAGTTCACAACGGGCAATTGCAAGACACCACTCCCGGCCAAACCATCCGCGCGCGGTAGTCCGCTACATCGCGGATGTGTAAACCTCCATACAAGTGCGGCCAAATCCAGGCTTCCTGCGCTTATAGCAGCTTCCACTTCGTTCGCGTGTAGGCAATCCGGAATCCTTGCCGTTCGGCGTTGCGCTGCGACTGGCTGCCCGCCTCAGCCACCATCATCGCCAGATCGCAGCCCATCTCGCGGGCATGCCGCATCCGGGCCCGTAGCAGCCCGGCCTGCAAACCCCGCCGTCGAAATTCGGGGACCGTGGCAGATCCGGCAAACAGAGCCACACCGTCGTGCCAGCACAAGGCTCCCGCAGCGGCGGGCACTCCGTCCCACTCCGCCAGGAAACAGGCGCTCCGCTCGCGTGCAAATGCAACTTGCCCGAAGCCGCGTAGAAACTCGAACAAAGCGGGCGCTTCTTGTGCCCAGCCGCGAGCGGACACGTCGGCCCAGAGGTCCGCCTCTTCCACGTTGGCCACCCGCACCGTTGCACGATCTCCATCGGCCGGAGCGCCGCCCGGTTCGCTGACTGGTTGGTACAACGCACTGCTGATTTCAACGGGCCGGTAGCCGCGCTCGCACAGCAGGTTTGCCGTAACCAGACCCGCCAGCGGAGTGACCTCGTGAAACACCGATGCGCCTTTGTCGCGAAAATACCGTTCGATCTCCTCCATCGCTGTTGCGAGGGGTGTTTCGAATACGCCCAATCCGAAAGTCTGTGTGACCGGGGAGTCCGGGCCGTCGTAAACGAGATACGCGCCAGCGCATTCCCGCCAGTCAGACCCGCAGTCGGGAAATAACCGGCGGCGTGCCATTGCGAACTGGGCTGCCGCGTCGCCCTCGGCGCGTTCCAATCGCCGGGCCAGGGCTAGGTCCGCCAAGACCATAGAGTTGTCCTTCACGTGCGAACCTCCTGGTGGCTCATCGTTGCGAAGCATCGACATGCGAAGTTGATTGTGATTTGGCCTGACCGGTTTCTAAAGAAACGATCAACGCCAATTGCGACCGAAGAGTCATCCGTGTACCAGCCGAAGGCGCCAGCATCCATCACTCTTCCTCTCCGTTGGCGGACCGCTGGGCTCGCAACGGCTAATCAGGCCATTCTGATCTGGGGATCCCGCTCCCGTCAATGATCGATCTCATTGTTCCCAATGGCAACAAGCGACCCCGGTGGTATGCGACGATCACTTGCTTTCCGCTGGAAGCATTGCGCCATTTTTGGTGACTGCCTGATTGACCCGCCATCGCGAAGCCGTGTCGCTTCAAGACCCTGACAACCTGATCCGCAGTCAATCTCGGCGTGCCATGTTCACCCAATCGTGACCTCGGAGAGTTTGGCGCTGCTTGGCAAGGCGATATCGGCCGGGGCGAGGTATAGCCGGATCGCCTCTTCGATGTTGATTCTCGCCTCATCTTCGGTTGTGCCCGCCGAAGCGCATCCGGGAAGTTCCGGGCAAACAGCCGAGTAGCTGGCGGTATCCGGATCGAACTCAAGCACAACACGAAACGTCATGCCTCATTGTAGCGCCGTCATGCCTCATTGTAGCGCCGCGGCATTGTTTTTCAGGCAGCCGTAACCGCGCAATCCGATAAAGAATGATAACGCCGATTGCGACCGCGATCCTTCGGGGGCGGCGCGGCTGGTACGAAGCTCTGCGGGGTTCCAGTTCGCCGGAACAAATGCGACTTTCGGCGAGTCAATCCCGCGTATGCCGCCTTTGGCGGCAGGATACTTGGCGGCAGAACCCGTGACAGATCGTCCAGTTTCCGATACTGTGAAGAGGGAGGTGCCCAATGGCAACAGCATCACTTGATTGGTCGCAATGTCCTGCCGTGGAAAGTGTCCCTGGGCGCGTGAGCGGAGCGTGGGTGTTCAAGGACACCCGGTTGCCGGTGGCGACGATTTTTGAAAACCTGGAAGCTGGATCACCCATTGAAGAGATCATGGAACAGTTCCGCGTCTCGCGGGAGCAGATAAACGCGGTGCTCGACTTCGCCGCCCGCAGCCTTCAAATACCGCCCGTGGAAGACGTTGCTCTGAACGATGCGCATTCTCTTTGATCACGGCACGCCGAGTGGTATCGCCGCCGCTCTTGAGGGTCACGTGGTCACCGAAGCGATAGATCGTGGTTGGGGTCGGATTTCAAATGGGGAGTTGCTCAGAGTGGCCGAGGAAGCTGGTTTCGAGCTGCTATTGACGACGGACAAGAACCTCCGCTATCAGCAGAACCTGACCAACCGAAAAATCGCGGTCGTGGTCTTGAGCAACTCGACATGGCGTTTTGTTCGCCCTCATCTTGACCGGGTTTGTTCAGTGGTGAACGCCGCGAACTCCGGCAGCTATGCCGAAGTGGAAATCCCGCTTCCACCGAAGAAATCGTTCACGCGATCTTAAGCTTTCAAGGGCGGATTCGAGTCTCGTCCGCTACCGCAAAACGTGATCGCAACCGCGTGGACACATCCTTTTGGTACCCGCCTGGTTTCAGTGAGGGGGGGGTGGCCTGCGCGACTTTAGGGGTTCTGTCTCGGCGGCCCGTGCGCGAGTTCGGCAATTTCAGCGGAGACAAGCTCGCCCAGTTCCGGATCGGCGTGGTTGATCTCACCTATTAAGCTTTGAAGGACGCCACCAAATGAGCGCCACAGTTGATCCGATTCAAGCCGCCCGATCAAAGTTGCAAGCAAAGGTCCGGTGACCGATTTCGGCAATTCGTCCATTCCACGGCCATGCAGAGCTGGCAGTCCCAAACGCAGGCAAGCCAGCGCAAGAGTGTAATCCCGGACAGCACTGATCATGTGTTCGGCCTGCCAGAGTTTACTTCGCAAGATGCAGCTTCGAGCATGCAAACCATGAAGCCAAGCGAGTCCAATGATGTCGCGTGGGTTCGGTGCAGGAAAGGGCTTTAGCGGATTTGCTTCCCCAAAGGCAAGACTGAATGCTGGGCCAAGCGGGCGGAATTCGGATCGCTCTACAAAAGCCAAGTCCACCTGCAGGCCGCCCGGCAGGAAAAACACGCGATAGGTCCAGGCACCGGCCCGAACGTCATGGTGGTGAAGTGCCCCCTTTGCATGCATAAATTTCGAAAAGTCCGCCAGGACGGCACTCATCTCATCAGCCTTTTCTACGCCGAAAGCTAGATCGATGTCGGACCAACGATCCTCTCGGTCGGTTGTGGCTGAACCGGTGATAGCGGCACCGCTCAGGCGTGCGTCTTGCCTTGCGAAGTCAAGCAGGCTTGACTTCAGTTGGGATCGCCATTCGACTGTAAATTGTGCCACGCCTCCCATCCTATTGCGAAAGAGGTCGGGCCGGAGGATGGCACTCACAGGTGAGTGCTTCAGTACGCCTCTGCATGAGGATGCGTGCGTTTAGGGTTCCAGCGGGTTCTGTTGCGCCTCGAGAGATTGGCGAAGGGTAATGCAACCCGTTTCGGTACAACGTTCCCCGTGACGACCCGTTCAATACTTACCAAGTGCAGTGAATCCTACCCGGCCCGTCCAAGTCCACTCGTTAAGGACTACACGACACCCTCACCCCTTGCCTCACAGCTTTCTTCCGTTGCTGGTCACCATCACGGCGGCCGGGCTCATCACCGCGGTGCGCACCTCACGGCCCCTGTCGACAACCACAATCCGCAGTTCGAGCGGCGGAGCGCCCTGGTTGATCAAGGTCATGGTGCCCGTGCAGTCGTCTTTGAGAGTGTAGGTTCCGGTGCTTGGCCGGTCGGGATTCAAGCCGCTGGTCCCACCGTGAATGTTGTCGACCTGCGTGAGGTTCCCGTGTCCGTCGAAGGTGGTGATCGCGATGCCGATCATGGCTTCCAGCGGGGCCGGAGGCGGGCCGGATGGCCTTGTGCCACTGATGGTAAAGCCGTACCGGCCGTTATGAACTCCGGCGCGGGGACAAGCTCGTGCGGCTTGAACGAATGCCCATGGACTTGCTCGTTCTGCTTGTCGAAAAACGCGGCGAACTCGTCAGCCGCGAAGAGATTGTGGCCAGCCTCTGGGGCAAGGACGCTTTCGTGGACGGGGACAGCGGCGTCAATACGGCTGTCCGTAAAATCCGTCAGGCGCTCCGTGACACCATTGAGGAGCCCAAGTTCCTGCAAACGGTCACAGGAAAGGGATACCGGTTCCTGGCCCCGGTTTCCGGGGAAGGTGAGAATGGTGTGTCGGGTTCTCCACCCAGCGCGCCGGCCGCTGCCCCGTTGCCCACTCCGCCACCGGTTTCGCGGTGGATCAGCCGGCGCGGGCTTTTCGGTGGCCTGGGTTCAGCCGCCGTCGTCTCCGCAGGCTACCTGGTTTTGACTCGCCGCTCCGTTTCGACCTTGGCCGTGCTCCCCTTTGAGAATCTTACCGGCGACCAACGGCAGGATTACTTCACCGATGGCTTGGTGGAAGAGACCATCGCTGTCGTCGGTGCGATGAACCCAGGCCGGCTCAGAGTAATTGCACGGACTTCGACTGCGACCTACCGGCAACGGACAAAGAACGTCTCGGAGATTGGCCGAGAACTGGGTGCCGACTATCTGCTGGAGGGAAGTGTCCGGCGCGAGGGCCAGCGAGTTCGCGTAACGGTCAAACTGATACGGGTCTCTGACCAAGTCCAAATCTGGGCTGAAAACTTGGACCGTGAAGGTTCCGCCGTAATCCAGGTTCAGGACGAACTCGGCAAGGCGATTGCTGGACAAATCCAAGGGGAGCTGGGCGGGCGGGATTTGTTGGGGAGGCCGGCCGACGGACAGGGTCCGGCCCTGCGTCAGACGCGCAACCTGGAAGCTTACGAATGGTATCTACTGGGCCGGCATTTTTCGGCGCGGCCGTCGGCGGCTTCAAATCTAAAAGCAGTCGAGTACTACCATGCGGCCATTGCACGTGACCCGGGATACGCCCTGGCGTGGGCCGGCCTCGCTTACGCGCTGGCCAGTCAACCGATTGCAGGGGACGGTGCGACCGGGAAATTCCGGACGGACGCGTTGCATGCCGCCAATGAGGCCCTTCGCCTCAATGAGCACCTGGCTGAGGGGTATGTTGCGGCCGGAAGAATCGACTTCTGGATGGAATGGGATTGGACGAGGGCGAAGCGCAGGCTGAGCCGCGCCATCGAGTTGAACTCGAATTCTGCCGACGCCTACCGGATGTATGCCCATGTGCTTTCGAACTCCGGCGCCCATGCTGAGGCGGAGCAGGCGATAGCCAAAGCGCAGCAATTGGATCCACTGTCCGCGATGATTACCGCCATGCGCGCCCAGTTCCGGATTTTTGCAGGGAGCTACCAGGAGGCAAGGGCTCATGCAGAGAAGTCCATCGCGATCGATCCTGAGTTCTGGATCCCCCATGTGGTCATGGGCAAAGTGGAGGAACGCCTTGGCAACGCACAGTCCGCCATCAAATCCCTCGATCATGCCTACCGGCTATCCAGGGGAAACACGGAACCGCTGTCGATCAAGGGCTATGTGCTCGCCCGCATGGGACGGCGGGCTGAGGCGGAACAAGTGCGGCGCGAACTGGAGCAGGGCGGGCTTTCCCGTTTCGTGCCGCCGTACAACATCGCCCTTGTTTGTGCGGGGCTCGGCGATCGCGAGGCCGCGTTGCAATGGCTCGAAAGAGCTTATGCCGCTAGAGACGTTCACATGGCCTTCCTGCCAGTGGATCCGAAATGGGCGGAATTGCGGGGGTGGGAGGCGTTTGAGAGTTTGCAGCGGCGTCGTAAATTCGCCCAGCCCCGTGGGTAGGACTTCAGTCTTAGCATTGTGTCGCTGACCCAACTCCAACTTGGCGAAGTTCTCGGGTGCACCAAAGCGAGGTCTCAAAGATAGAGAATCGCGACGACATGTGTGTCAGCACCCTGATCGAGTATGTCGAGGCTCTTGGTGGCCATCTCGAAATCCGCGCCGTATTCCCCGATCATGAGGTCCGCATAGCCAGTTCGAGGATGTGAATCGGTAGTGGCCATTGACGGCTGAATGCCGACGCTCGCAGTGTGCTCGTGCCTGCGGCTACCATCTGGCGGAAAATCCTCACGCGGCGGTCTAGCGTAGCCACTCAGCGCCCTCGCACCCATGAGAGCATCATCTACTCTCAAATTCAATCGCCCATGAATCTGGTCTACGCGCCTCATTCCTTCGGCGCTCGCGAGAAGTGACCCACTTGTGCTCGTTTAAAGTTGACCACCGTCAAATCAGCATTTGCGGCGTTTACACCCCGGTGGACGGGAGGTCATTATCATCCGCGCCGAAGGCGCGCTCTGAGCAATGTGTGATTATCTTCATGGCGATGCGCAGGCGCGCTGGAACCGTGGGCATGGGACAAGACTGTTCGGGTCTGCTCGCTCCACCACGCACAGGAGTTCCGGCCGGCCAAGAATCGCTGGGTCAGTTTTGGCAAGCAAACCCGGGTCACTTCTCGCGAGTGCCGAAGCCTCATTTGTCACTTTCAAGATTGTTTGGCATAGATCGTCAACATTATTTGGCATAGCTGGCCTTCCTGTGGTTGGCTCTGGCCAGTAGCCGGGAAACCGTCGCCGGATGGACTTTGAAGAGCCGGGCGGCATCGGCGGCGCTCTTGTCGCCCTTGGTGACCATCTTCCGAATCTCCGATTGCTGCTCGTCGGAGAGTTTCGGACGGCGGCCACCGATCCGGCCTTCTTCCCGAGCCGCGTCCAGCCCGGCTTTGGTCCGTTCGCGCAGCATGGCCCGTTCGAACTCCGCGAACGCTCCCACCATCTGCATCATCATTCGGCCCGCCGGAGTCGTGGTGTCGATCGCTTCGGTTAAACTTCGGAATCCCGCCGAGGCCTCGCCAAGACGTTCCATGATTGTGAGCACGTCGCGAAGAGAGCGGGACAGCCGGTCGAGCTTCCAGACGACAAGCACGTCGCCCTTGCGAAGCTGGTCGAGCAGCTTGTGTAGTTCGGGCCGGTCCCATCGTCCTCCAGAAGCCTTCTCACGAAAGATCCGCTCACATCCAGCAGCCTTCAAAGCCGCCACGTGCGTGGCGGTTTCCTGATCGTTGGTTGAGACGCGAGCGTAGCCGATGAGCATTGCAATAATCTATTGCCATTAGCTTATATTAGGCAATACCTTTGTGCAACACGTTTATCCACAGAAACGGGGCATCGGCGGAACGTTGCAGAAACATTCGTTTACGCAACCGCCGAGTACGGAGCAGCGACGGGTACCAGTTGAAGTGCACAAATGCGACATATCGTTACTTGTTGCTGGGAAGACGTGAAGAGGCATGCACTTTTATTGGTACACTGTACCTAGAAAGGTGCAGTCCTTGGCAGATCCCACACGCCAGAAGATTCCGCTGGTCTTCTACCGTACCGCAGCCGGAGCGGAGCCAGTGAGGGAGTGGCTGAAAAGTCTGCAGCAGAGTGATCGCCACGTGATCGGCATGGATCTACTGAGGGCGCAATGGCGCTGGCCGGTGGGAATGCCCCTGTGTCGGCCCATGCGCGATGGCCTGTGGGAAGTTCGAACGGATCTGCCCACGAACCGGACCGCGCGGGTGCTGATTTGCGTTCAGAGCAGCCGTCTGGTCGCTCTGCATGGGTTCATCAAGAAAGCGAAGACCACGCCGAACCAAGATTTAGAACTGGCGCGGAAGCGCCAGAGGGAGGTACAGCAATGAGCAAGAAGCATCTCGGATCGAGCATTGATGACTTTCTCAAGGAGGAAGGTGTTTTTGAAGAGGCCCAGGCCCAAGCCGTAAAAGAAGTGGTTGCCTGGCAACTCGCCGAGGCGATGAAGAGGCAGAACATCTCCAAAAACAAGATGGCCACACTCCTCAGAACCAGCCGCACCCAAGTAGACCGGCTTCTCGATCCACGGAATGACATTACCCTCGGCAGCCTGCAGCGTGCCGCTGCCATGGTAGGCCGGCGTGTCATGATCGAGTTGGTTTGACGTCATCGCGGCCGGATCTCATCTGGGGCAATCCTCAGGCGGCCTTCGCTCGTACTGCGCGTCGCCCAGTCCCGGAAACGTTCGAGATTGCGACTTTTGTGGAGCCTGAGCGGGGCGCGCTTTCTCGAATCTCAGCTGTCGTAGACGATGCTGCCGTACTTTCCGTTCATGTAGTCGTTGTGCGCTTCCTGGATGTCGTCTCGCGAGCTCATCACAAAGGGACCATGCGCCACATAGGGCTCCGTATATTTCTCGCCACCAAATACGAGGAATTCCGCCTCTACTTCCATGGTGTTGGCAAATTCGATCGAGCTCCCTCCATCATCGAACCCGATCAGATCGCCAGCGTGACAGGCTTGGCCGTTGATGGTGAGGTCCTGTTGCGGAAGAAACGCGGCGTATTCCCACGAGTTCTCGGCCGGCAGGTCGATCTTCTTTCCCGGCTTCAACCGAATGTGAAATAGAAACTGCTTGCTGTACGCCGGAATTTTCGATTCCTGCCCGTCGTACTCACCTGCGATCAATTTCAGCGTACCTGCATCACCCGCCAACGGCAAAACGGCCAAATCTTGGGCTTGAAGGGCCAAATAGGCGGGGTCTTCCTTCTTGTTTTTCGCCGGCAGGTTGATCCAGAACTGGAACCCATGCATGAGCTTGCCGCCAGTCCGGGTGTCAGGGCCTGGCGCTTCGTTGTTGTCAAGGGCAGACCAAAAGTTTCCCATCAGGGCGGAGCAAAAGGGGACCACTGTGGGCGAAGGTAAAGAGGACAAATCTCACGATATGGGGGCGGCTGTAGCGTA
>VFZO01000051.1 GCA_016871155.1 Acidobacteriota bacterium
CTTCAACGCGGCATTGAAGGAGAGCTGAAACGGCCCGTTTTGTTTCTCACCCATTGGGTGTCGTCCTCCGGTGCATCTTCATCGCGTTCAAACCCCTATGGATATTGATGCGGACGAGCATCCGGGAGATTCGCACGCGCGGCTCAAAACGGAAATGTGGGTTTATTACTCGAGCGCCAATGTCCTTGGTGATCTCCTTCGCATAGGTCCTGGCTGATCCCGAAGAACGGCCTCGCGGCTTAACTTCTTCTAGGTCGCGCACCCGTGCCCAGCACGCTGCAGAACTTCATACGCAACGGCGGAATCCTCCTTATGGTGCTCGTAGTCGGCAGGCTCGGCGGCTTACTCCGGTGGCTCTATAAACTTTGCGGGGAATCCCCACGAAGCTTCGAGGATTAACACGAAACCTAGTCGTGTAAATTCTGCTGTTGACCTCGCTTTATCCGAGAGGAATGATGCTCGATACAGATGGCATGATCGGAGCGCTTGCACCGGCTCCATCAGTGTCTCGATTGTTTCCTGGCTCTCAACTTCCTGGTGCTGCCGGGAAAGGCAAGCTCCAAGAACTCCCGCCCATTTACGATCTGCGTCTGTTTCCAACGCTCGGGGAAGTGTTGTTTGTTGCCAGTAACGAGGAAGCCTGCTCTGGCGGCGTCGGCGCATTCGAGTACCCGGTTGTCGTCCTCATCAGGGCACTCGGAAAGTCTGCGCATTGGCTCGACCATGGTTGCGACTTCGTTTAATCTGCGGAGGAAACTCCGAACTACCGGCTTGGGGAAGTCGAGCCTCGGCTCCCGCAGTACGCGCTCATATTCGAGAACGAGGTCACGCGAAGCGTACAGGCTCGCATGGCCTTCCAGTCCCAGCTTCAGGACCTGATGTTGAAGGCCATCCGGGTAGATGAGCGCTGAGATGACTACGTTGGTATCGAATACAACGCGGATCATCTGCTCGTGGTCTTAAGGGTCTTCTTCTGATTGCGCCGGACATCGCCGATTATGTCGTTGATGTCGCTCTGGGTCAGCTTGTCCAATCCGTTCTTCTTGGCGTGGGCGTGTGCGTCTTTTAACCAGTCTGGAGTCGGGGCGATGGTGTCGACATAGTCCTTGACGCTCATAATGATGACGCTGGGTTCGCCACGGCGATCAATGATGAAGCGTTCGTTTTTTTGGGTGGCCCGTTTCATGATCTGCCCAAGTTGTGTTCTGGCGACCAGGGCGGAAACTACATTGGTCATGCGGTTTGATGCTTTCTTCATGTTCGGCCCTCCAGACTCGAACTGATTAGTTAGTTCATCCAGAAGCATAGCAGACAGTAGCAATTCGTCAAGCTCTGCTATCGGCGGCTTTCAGGCGGTCAGAGAACCAGCACGCAATGCTATCGAGCCTAGCGAGTCGCGGCACCTCTCCAGCGACGGGCCGCTCAGCGGGTCGTCGCGCCGGGGCGGCCCGGAGGCTTTATGCCGGGCGCACCATTCTCTTGGCTTCAATTGCTCCGGTTCATTGCGAAACCGTAGAGCGTATCGTTCGCCGCGACCACGACGTACTGGATTCCGTCCAGCGCATAGCTGATCGGTGCGTTGCTAATGCTCGCCTGCAGGTTCGCGCGCCACAGCGCCTGGCCCGTCGTGGCGTTCAAGGCAATGAAATTCGCCTGGGGATCGGCGGCGAAGACGACGTTGCCGGCTGTGCTGAGGACTCCGTTGCGGGGGCCGCCAGCGCCTTCCCACTTATGGCTCCACTTGATTAGCCCAGTCTTATAGTCGATCGCTTGCAACATCGACTCGGAGAAGCCGCCGCGGTCGTTGCCGCCCCAGCCCTCCGGCTTGTCGTCGGTATCGAAAAGATAGTAAACGCTATATGCATTCGACGCGTTGACGTAGAACAATCCCGTCGCCGGCGAGTAACTGGGCGGCGGCCAGTTGGCCGCCCCGGCCTGATTCGGAGCCACCAGCGCACCATCGATCTGCGGAAACTTAGCCGGATCGGGAATCGGCTGCCCGCGCTTGTCGAAGCCCTTCGACCAGTTGACCTTGGCAAAGGGCTTCGAAACGATGTTCTTGCCCGTTGCGCGGTCCAATACGAAGAAGTAGCCGTTTCGGGAAGCCTGGGCGATTAGTTTTCGCGGCTGGCCGTTGATGGTGCCGTCGATCAGTACCGGTGTCTGGTTCGCGTCCCAGTCGTGCGTGTCATGCGGTGAGGACTGGAAGTACCACCGGATCTTCCCGGTTTTTACGTCGAGCGCGATAATGCACTCAGTATAGAGATTGTCGCCCTCCCGGCCTTTGTGCGCGATGACCGGCTGCGGATTTCCCGTGCCGAAATAGATAAGTCCCAGTTCGGGGTCGTGCGTCACAGAACCCCATGTCATGCCGCCGCCATGCATCATGGATTCGATGGTGGGCCAGGTCTTGGCTTCCGGTGAGCCCGGTTCCGGATAGGTGTACCAGCGCCACTGCTGCTCGCCCGTTTCCGGATCGTGGGACTGGATGTAGCCCGGCACGTCAAGGTCGTCGCCGCTGATACCGGCGATGACGTGATTTCCGACGACCAGCGGCGCAGCCGATGAGAAATAAAGTAAGTCCGGATCGCAGATCTTCTTGTGCCAGCGTTCCTTGCCGTCCTTCATGTTCAGAGAGACTAAGTTGCAGTCAGGCGTTGTGAAATACAGCCACTTACCGGCGACGGCCACGCCGCGATTGCCGATGTGGATGCCGCCGCGAGACGGCCACGTAAAGTGCCACAACTCCCGGCCAGTCCGCGCGTCGATGGCCCAGACGTGGTCCGGAATCGTAAAGAACATCACGCCTTCCACCACGACAGGGGACGATTTGATGGCGATGCCGAACTGACCGCCGGCCTGCGCGTTGATGCGGTGGACCCACGCCAGGCTCATCCGATGCACGTTCGCCGCGTTGATCTGCGTCAACGGGCTGAACCGGCGGCCGGAGTAGTCGCCGTTATAGGATGGCCACGAGTCCGTGGGGGGCTGCGAGAGTTTGGCCGGATCGAGAGTCTGGGCGGTGGCCGCGAGTGCAAGAAGAAGGAGAGTCGCGAATTTCACTTGAGCTTCTCCAGATAGGCAACGATGTCGTGCATGTTTTTGTCGGTGTACTGGTCGAGCAGCGCATTGTGCCCGGCGTACGGATCTTCCTTGGTCACTTTCAACGCCGGCGTCCGGCGCCACGAGTAGTATTCACCCGACGAGTCCCGCAGCGAGGCGTTGAAGTCGTCCAAGTGAACCAGCGTGCCTTTAAAGGTCTTCCCGTCCTGGGTGGTCACTGTCAGCAGCACCGGTTTGGGCGGTTTGACCGGCCCGAGTACTCCGCGTCCGAAGGCTCTGGGGAAGAGGAACTTCTGTTGCAGCGTGGGCGGGTCGTACTTACTTCCCACACCTGCCAGATCGCCTTTCGCGTCGTGACACTTCACGCAACCGCCGGCGCCGTGGAAATAGGCTTCGCCCGCCTTGGCGTCACCGGTGAGGACGTTGATGACCTGTGAGTAGGGCCCGTTACGGAGCGTGTCGGTGACCTTTTGGTGCAGGAAATGAGAAAGGTCCTGCAGCTCGCTTCCAACAATGGAGGCGCTCGGCTTGCCGCTCTGCATCGGGTGGCCGCGCTTCATAAAGTCGCCGATCGTTGCGCCGTAGCGGTCTTTCAAAACCACCAGGGAGCGAACGATATCCGCGCCCCGTTGAGCGGGGGGGACGCCGTCGGAGACGCCCCGGCCCTTCGGCCCATGGCAACTGACGCATTCGGCGGCATAGATGGCCTTGCCCCGGCCGGCCGCCTCGACATCGACGACATGGGCGTCGTCCGGACCCGCGCCGATGAACCCGACGCCGCCCGCGCCGGCCGTTCCCGAACGCGGAGGGAGGTTTTTGGCCAGGTATTCGACGATGTCGTTCGTTTCTTCCGGCGTCGCCTTGGCGCCGCGCGCGATCATTGCATTTGTCACCGCCGTCCAGCCTTGCGGCGTGTAGCCTTTTCCGGAGATGATTTGCGGGCCGTGGCAGGACGAGCCACAGACCCGGACCACCGCGTCTTTTCCCGGGCCATCGGGCAGACCTCTCGGCGCCGGAGCGGACGGGCGTTGTTGCGCCGCCAAGGTCAGTGTAAAAACAAGAAAAACCGGTGTTCGCATAGACACTACTTCGTTACCGTAGCACGAAAGCGAATCCGTAAAGATTCGTTCGCGTTGGGCCGATTGACGGGTATGCGGCTCGACGCCCTGCCGGCGTTTCTGATTGGGGCGTTTTTCTTTCTGCTGAACCACACGGCGGCGATCAGCGGCGCGATGGCGCCTCCGCCCGGACACGTGCCGACGAACTTCGTGACGTGCGCCGACGTGCCGATGTATCTGAGCTGGATCGAGTTAGCCAGGACGCATTGGCTTCTCCCCAACCCGCATATGCCGCAGATCACGGAGCCGGCCCTGTTCCATCCGCTGATTGTACTGACCGGCCGCATGGCGAACCTGTTGGGCCTCACGGCAGGGCAAGCGTACTATGTAACCGCCTTTCTGCTTCATTGGGCCTGCGCCGCCGCCTGGCTTTGGATGCTCCGCATTTTTTGCCCAACGGCAGGCCAGCGCTGGGCGGCCGCGGCGATCGCGCTCTGCGCCGTCCCGGTGAAACTGCTGGCCCTTCCAGCGGCCAAGCTCGCCGGGCTTCCGGCTGGAATCTTCGCCCTGGGCATGATCGAGTACGCCGTCGAGACCGGGGACGGGTTTGCGCGCGGAGGCCTGGGCCTGGGTTTTGGCACCGGCACTCTTGGGACCCTCCTGACAATTTCCTTGGGCGCGCTGTATCTGCGCGGCGAAGGCGTTCGGAACTGGCTGCTTTTCACGATCTTTCTGAACGCGCTGCTCCATCCGTTTGAACCCGTCCTGACGATTCCGCTCCTTGGACTGGCCGTCCTCCTCTTTCGGCGGGAACGCATTTGGGACCTTCCGCTATTTGCCGCCGCCGGACTTCTGGGAGTGGCCCCCTATGTCTGGACCACGCTGACTACACCGTGGCTGGCCGCCATGGCCCGGCACAACTCCTGGGAGGCGCCGTGGCCCGGATGGGTCTTCATGGCCTATGGCGTCCCCGCCATCGCGGTGGTGTACCTGCTGATGGTTCGGGCCAAGCTCCAGGACCCCGTCGACCGGACCCTGCTGATCTGGTACGTGCTGCCGATCGCCCTTATGTACGTTCCCTTCGTTCCGTTCGCGCTGCATTTGTTCAATGGCTACGCCTACATGCTTGGGACCCTCGTCGTCCGGCTTTGGGTCAACCACAAGAAACTGAGCCGCGTTACGCCGGGGTTCGGTGCCGCGGCGTTCGCCGCTGTTCCGGCCGCGGCGCTGGTCATGCTGTATGCCCAACTCGCCAACGACGGACGCGCTGCGGAACCGGAACTCTTGACCTCCAGTGTCCGAAAGGCCGAGACCGCCCAGCTTCTCCAATGGATCGGCTCCGGGACACGCCCCGGCGATCTGGTTTTGGCTCCGGAAGAACTGGCGCCGTGGCTGCCCGTGCTGTTGCGGCGAGCGCCGGCGAGTCACGATATCGCCAGCGGCGCCACCTTTGCCAGTGCGCGGAAGGATCTGCAAGCGCTTTATATAGAGGCATCGCCGGATCAAGTGCCGGTCATCCTAAGAAAATACTCGCCGGATTTTGTAATTGCGCCGGACCAGTCGGTGGCCGGCCTCTGGTTGGCCCGGAACGCCACGCGTGCGTTTCAGGCCGGTGCTACGTCGGTCTATAAGCTCACGCCATAGTACCCTAACCGAATGGCGGATTCCCGGCTTCACTCGCTGGATCAGTTTCGCGGTTACACCGTCGCTGGGATGTTCCTGGTGAACTTTATCGGCGGATTCGCCGCGATCCATCCGATTCTTAAGCACCACAACACGTACTGCAGCTATGCCGACACGATCATGCCGCAGTTCTTTTTCGCGGTCGGTTTCGCCTTCCGCCTGGCGTATATGAAGCATGTCGAGCGGGCCGGGCAGGCGGCCGCGCGGCGTCTGGCGATTCAGCGGGCGATAGGCCTGATCCTGATCGGCGCGGTGGTCTACCATTTGGACGGAAACGTCAAGAGCTGGGCTGATTTCGATGCCGCCGCGTTTCTTTCGACGTTCTGGCGGCGATCGCTGTTCCAGGCGCTGGTTCACATCGGCGTCACGACACTTTGGATTCTTCCGGTGATTGCCGCCAGCCCCCGCATCCAGGCCGGTTGGATGCTGTTTTCGGCGGCCTTGCATGCCGCGATTTCGGCCGGCGGCTGGCATGCCTGGCTGCGTGAGAACCGCGTGATCGATGGCGGGCCCCTTGGGTTCCTCACTTGGACCCTCCCGGCGATTTTCGGTTCGCTGGCGTACGATTTCGTCCGCCGCAACGGGCGGGACGCCAGCTATCGGCCCTTCCTCCGTTACGCAGCAATGGCCATGGCCGCCGGTTACGGCCTCTCCTGCCTGTCAGCGGGCGGCGTGTGGGCCGCGCCGCCGTTCTTCGCGCCCTGGCATGAACGGGACATGTGGACGATGAGCCAACAGGCCGGCAGCGTCTCCTATTTGCTGTTTGCGTCCGGGTTTTCACTCGCCGTCTACACGTTTTTTCTTTGGTGGACGGACGAGAAGGGGCGGCAATGGAGCGTGTTTCGAACCCTAGGCGTGAACGCGCTGGCCGGTTATGTGCTGCACATGCTAGTGGAAGACGCCGTTAAGCCGTTCGCGCCGAAAGACTCGCCGCTCTGGTGGGCGGTTGCGAGCTTCCTGCTTTTCTTCCTGATCGTGTGGGCTATGCTTCGGTCGCTCGAAAAACAGGGCCTGTACTTGAAACTCTAGCTACCCTACCGCGCGACGCTCCACAGCGCGATTTCCTTTTCGCCAGCGGTCATAGCCAGCCACTTAGAATCGGGAGAGAACGCAAGCGAGACCACCCGGTGCGGCGCGTCGAGCTTCCGAAGCACGTTGCCGCTGGAGAAGTCCCAAAGTACCACCTTCACGGGATTCCGGGTGGTCCGGACGTCGAAGCCTCCGGTGACGATCGTTCTGCCGTCGGGAGAGATCGCCAGCGCCGAGATGGTCTCGCCATGTCCTTGGATCTTACGGACGACCCGCATGGACTGGGTGTCCCGAATGTAGATAATCTCATCGAGTCCGGCCATCACCAGATGCTTGCCGTCCGGCGTGAACTCGCCGGCAAACATAGCGCCGGTCATATCCTCAATCTTGCTGACCAACTCCCCGGACCGGGTCTTCCAGACCCGGATGTCGTTGTCGTAGTTGGCTGAGACCAGCAACTCCCCGTTGGGCGAGAAAATCATCTCGGCGGTGCCGCCGATGCCATCGGCCAGGGCGTGCTTCTGCGATGCTGCGGCGACATCGACAACACGCACCTGCCGTTCGGCGGTATTGGATACGGCCAGGTATTTTCCGTCCGGCGATAGGACCGTCCGTCCCGTTGGCAGGTTGTAGAGCACCTGCATTTGGCGTTCGGCCGTGAGGTCCCACATGCGGACCTCTTTCTTCTCGCCCCGGTCGACGAACCGGTTGGACGCTACAACGGTAGCACCCTTGCGTTCTATATCCTGCAATAACTTGCCAGTAGCCGTCTCGAAGGTCCGGATATGGCTGTCCCGGCAGGGAACTACCAGGTGCCTGCCGCCGTCGGCGAAAAAGATATCGCCCGGCTCGGCGGCCACTGGGATCGTTCTGTCGGCGGGCACTTTAGGCCTTCTCCAGCACGATGTCGAAGTTGACTTCTGCGCGGGGCGCGCCGGGACCCTCGAACAATTTCACGGGCAGAATGAGTTCTTTGTTGCTCGCGATGCCGCGCTTGTTCCAGTTCTTGACCGGGTCTCCTTCAAAGAACGGGTCGGTCGCGAAGTAGACCTGTGTAATCAGCGTCTTGTGGCCGGGCGCCGAGATCAAATAATGGATGTGCTGGGCGGGCCGGTCGGCGTAGTGGCCCGGCATCACGGTTTCCACGCCATACAGACCCTTGGCGTCCGGGGAGAGCTTGGTCCGATAGCGATAGCCCCGGGTGTCGTACAGTCCCTCGTGATCGGCATGCCATAGGTCGACCTTCGCGTCTTCCAGGATCCGGCCGCGCGTGTCGATCACACGCCCGGTGACTTTCAAGGGGAACCCGGCGTCGCCCGGCGCGCGCAACACTTTGTTATCCGGTGCGCCTTTTCGGAAGAAGGGTCCCAGCACCTCCGCCTTGGTGGGCTGGTGCATTCCGGCTTCCGTCTTCTGCCAGAAGGCGAGAAGTTGCGTTTGGGTCATCGCGGCGCCCCCTACGAGCAGTCCGCGCGAAATGCACATCTCCAACATCTCTCTTCGGTCAGGTTTTGTGTTGGCCATTTGCTTGTGATCCTAACGTATTGCGACTGACAAGCACAAGGGCCGGAACGAATTCCGGCCCTTTTGGGTGCTTACGTCCAATCTCCCTAGCGTGAGTCCGATGCGCGGCGGGCCAAGGAGCGGAAGAATCAACCGCCGATTTTCCGGCGTCCCAGCCACAGGAACGCGGCGCCGGCCGATGTGAACAGGTACGTAGCCGGTTCCGGCACATCGCCCACCGGGATGCCACTGGCCGAGCTCGAACAGTTGGCGGCGCCGGAAGAGCATGCCACGCTTTGATACCGGACGTACGCCGCGTCGATGACAAATTGCGACGTGTTGAGCGCGAAGTAGAGAACGCCGGTGCCGGAGCCCGTGTTCCCGATGGTGACTCCGCCGCTGCCGCCGCCGGTGCAGCTCAAATTGGTAACGCACGCCTCGACGCTCGGCAGGCCGTTCGGCTGGTTGGAGGCGGTAATGGAATTGTAGGTGCCGGTCGCATCGTGAGGCGCTCCGGCCAACAGGTTCGGCGAGGTGTCGAAGCCGAAGGCCGAAATCCGGCTCGCAGTAACGGGCGCGGTGGACGTGTTCGTGACGCTGTAGTTGAACGTCACCTTGGTCCAATTGCTGGCCGCTTCGTTCGCGAAAACGAATCCGTCCAGCGTGATCGAGGCGGACAGTCCGTCGATGGGGATCTGGCTGGATTCGTAAAACCCGTTGAAATTGATGGTGGCCGACGATCCGTTGCTCACGGTCACTGGAACCGCCGTAGCCACGCCCGTGGAAATCATAGTCGCAAGCATGATGTTGCGCAAGGATGATGAATAAGTCATTCGCACTCTCCTATGCGAATGCTAAGGTTTTGCCCTGAGATACCCCTGAGCCTAATGGCTCATTCTGGTGGTCGAAAGTACTGAGAGACCGGTCCTGTTATCTAAGGTCTATTTTCTGGGACTATCCCGCGGATCGAAGCCTGTCCAGCCATGCGCGCGGCACAGCGACGTTGCCCCCGGAACCGCTGCCGAGTTGGATCCCCGGCTTGAATGTTCCGTGGTAGTCCGAACCGCCGGTGGGAATGAGCCCGAGCCGCCCGGCCAAGACGCCGTAGCGGATCTGTGCTTCGACATCGTGGTCGGAGTGTTGCACTTCCAGGCCTCCCATGCCGAGTTCAAAGGCCTCTTGGATCCAGGCCCGCTCCTCGTTCTCCGACTTGCGGCCCAGACGGACCGGATGGGCCATCACCGGAATGCCCTTGGCCGCGCGCATGCGGGAGACCCCCTCGTCGAATGGCACTTCCTCGCGCTCCACGAAAGCCGCGCCTTCGTCGGCGATGTACTTGTCGAAGGCCTGCTGCAAGTTCTTGACATAGCCCTTTTGGACCATCAACCGGGCGAAGTGCGGCCGGCCGGCCATGGTCTTGCCGATGGCCTCCACCTCTTCCAGCCGGATATCGACGCCAACGGACTGGAGGCGCGCGGCGAGCCGGACGTTGCGCTCGCGGCGTTTCGCCTGGAGTCCGAGCAACCAGGCGCGGAATTCCGGACCCGGTTCACCAGCGGGGAAATAGCCCAGCAGGTGCACGGTCTTGCCGTGGAACTTCGTGCTTAACTCGATGCCGCAGAGCAGGTCCAGCCCTTTTCCGGTGGCATAGGGCAGAGCGGCGTCGTAGCCGGCCAGAGTGTCGTGATCGGTAATGGACAGGGCGTCCAGACCGGCCGCTAGAGCATTGTCTACAAGCTGTTGGGGTGTGTCGCTGCCGTCGGAGGCATCGGTGTGAGAGTGAAGGTCTACCATTTACCAGGATACCGGTATCAGGTCCATCCGCTTCAACAGATTCCAGACCCGCTCTTCGCTCACCGCGATGTCTTCCGAGGAGGAATCGACATGGAGGTCCGGCTGAAGAGGCGGCTCATAGGGATCGGAGACGCCGGTGAAGTGCGGGATCTCTCCGGCTAGCGCCTTCTTGTACAGGCCTTTTACGTCGCGTTCGGCCAGCACCTCGATCGGGCAATCCATGAAGATCTCGACGAAAGAACCGATGCGGCGGCGAACCTCTTCCCGCGTATCCCGGTAAGGGCTGATGGCAGCCGTGATGGCAATGACACCGTTGCGGCTCAGCAGTTCGGCGACGAAGCCGATGCGGCGAACGTTCGTGTCGCGATCCTCGCGGGAGAAACCGAGTCCTTTTGAAAGGTGAGTCCGGACCTCGTCGCCGTCCAAGAGCTCGACACGCGCACCGGCGTCGAGCAAACGCCTGTGAATGCGCTCGGACAGAGTGGACTTGCCGGCGCCGCTCAGGCCCGTAAACCACAGAGTGAAACCCTTATGCATGCGTTCCCACCACGTCGCGAAGCAGCACGTCGAGACGGCGCTCTATTTTGCCCTCCGGCGTGAGGTGCAGGCCGCACTCCTTGTCGCCCTCCAGCTCCCACCACCAGCGGCCGGCGCGGAGATCCTCGCCCGCCTGCACGGGGCGGGAGCAGGGCGCGCAGCCTATCGTCGCGTAACCGGAGGCGTACAACGGATGAATGGGCACGCTGTGCTGACGCAAATAACTCTCGACATCGGCGGATGTCCAAGCGGCCAGCGGGCTTAGCTTCTGTCGGCCGTCCACAAGTGCAACCAATTCGGTGTCCTGCCGGGATTCGGATTGTTCGCGCCGCAGCCCGACCGCATAGGCGTCTAGCCCGATCATGGCAATATCGAGCGGCCGGACCTTGCGAACCTGACAGCAAAGTTTACGCAGAGCCACCTCGTCCCGGAACAAGTCCGGGCCAAATTGCCGCGTCATACGTTCCAGTTCCGCCGGTTCGGGGCGGAGCCGCTCCACGCGCATGTTGTAGCGGCTTTCCACTGTGTCGATCATCGCCAGCGTCTCGGCCGGGAGCCGTCCCGTATCGATCGTGATCACGCGCGCCGTCAAGCCCAGCCGCGCCGCCATGTCGATTAAAATCACACCTTCTTTCTGAAAGCTGCTGACGATGGCGAAACGGATGCCATACGTCTCGCAGCCCCAGCGAAGGACTTCTTCCGCTGATCGCAAGTTCAATCTACCGTTTCCCTATCAGGATAGTATAGATTGCTATTGTTTGTCTGGAAACCCCTCGGATACCTGGTACTCAAAAAGGGAACCGGCGGCGCGAATGCGCAGAACGCCCTTTGGCATGGGTTTGGACTTCGTCTCGAAGAAGAGAGCGCCGTCGGTGCTCTCGCCGGGCGCCAACTTCAACGGCACAAAGACGATAGCGCTGGCTGCCGCCGCCGCCTTCAGCCGCGTGGAGCCGACCTCCGCCAATGCCGCCCGGCGCCGGGATTCGTAGCCGGCTGTACTGCGAAGTTGAGACATTCCATAGATGCCGGTTTCGTAGGCCGACACCAGCCGGACCACCTCGGAACGGCCGCCTTTTTCGAGCATTTCATTGACAACGCGGCGAGCGGGGATGGGCCGCATTACGGCGCCGCTCGTCTCCCAGCCGAACTCGTCCGGCTTAATTGTCACCGATTGGCTGGAGCCGTTGGAGACGGCAACCTGCAGCGTTGCGTACTCCCGGACGGTGGCGGGCAGATGGGCGAACATGATTGTCAACCCGTTGCGCGTTAAGGTCTGATACCGCAATCCGCCGGACTCAAATTCGATCACTTGCCCCGAACACACGACGACGCCCGTAAAGGCGGCGAGGCGGGCAAGGCTCTTCATGCTCTTTTATTCTAACGATGCTGCGCTAATTTCGTTAGCTCGCGCCGTAACAATGGGTTCGAAGGGTAGTCCCGGACCAGACCCTCCAGCCATGCACGGGCCTCCGGCTTGCGTTTCTCTCGGAGAGCGACGACGGCCAACAGAATTCGAGCGAAGGGTCCGAAATAGCGGCCCTTTTCGGCGACGACCTTCAGGTTTCGGACGGCCTGATCCTTCGACCCCTTCGTCTGCTCAAACTTCACGAACCATTTGACGAAGAACGGAAGGCTGCCGAGCAGGTATTCGCTGATACCTGTGGTGAGATGGGCGTCGGCGTAGGACGGGTCGATGGCCAGCAGGCGCACGGCGTACGCTTGTGACTGCTTGGCGTAGCTAAGCGAGGCCAATTGGCGCTTCTCGACAAACGCTCCGTAGTCGGTGAGCATGCCGTAGGTTATGGCAATGGCGAGCAGAGCGTTCTTGTCGTTCGAGTTTGTGGCAAGCCGTTTCTCGCTGCGTTCCTTCGCTTGGGCCGTGGCCCAGTAGAAAGCGTCGCGTACTTTCGGATCGGGCTTGAGCTTTTTCTTGTCGGAGATGCGGTCGTCGTTGAGAAAGAAATCGGTTTCCAGAATGCCGAGCCGGTCCATCTCTCCGAACAAGTACGCCGAACCCCGCGCCACATAGCCGAGGGGCTCGTCCGGATTGCGCGTTACGTAACCGTCGACGATCCGGTGCGCAGCGGGAAAGTCGAAGTTGTACATGCGCCCGAACGCGCTGAGCAGTTCCTCCTCGGCGGCAAGCGGAGCGGCCGCAGCCGACAACAAGAATGTCCGCCGGTTCACCAAGTCTTATGGTATCGCGGGGAAGAGGCGATCAAATACTTGCCGCGTGCGGTTTCGAATGTGTTCATACTCGTCGGGCAGCGGCAGGTTGCCGCCGCCGCCGGTCCAGCGGCGAACCAGATCGGAGAGTGTTTCGAGTTCGGCCTGCGACTTGGGAAGAGTTCCTCCAGCGTGGCCGTGAATGAGGCGGAGTCCGTGGTCGATGGCGCGGTAGAACGTGGCGGCCTCGCGGAGGAAGCGCGCGGTGGTGCGGTCCAGATATCCGGTTTTTTCCACGATGTCGATTCGCTTGGGCGTATTGAGTTGGACGAAGAAGAGGCCGGCGCTGCGCAGACGCATATACATCAGCGCAAAGTCGATATCGTAGTAGCCGCCGGGGCCGGCCTTCAAAGGGTTCGACGGACCGGTCTCTTTTTCCAGGCGGACACGCATCTTGCGGAGGTCGTTTTGGGAACGGCCGCTTTGACCATAGCGCCGCCAGTCGATAACCTGCAATTCGTTCAGGAACTCGGTGGCTTGTTTGATATCACCCGCCACGGCGAGCGACTTCATGAGCGCGAGACCCTCCCAGGCCTCGGCCGAACGGTCGAAGTAGTTCTTGAACGCCTGCACGGTTTGCACCAGCGGACCGGCGCGGCCGTTGGGCCGCAGGCGCGTGTCGACGGCGACAAGAACACCCTCGCCGGTGTAGGCGGTGAGAATGTCAATTAGTTTTTCGGCGACGCGGGTCCAATACTCGATCTCCGTTGCGTCGCGATTGGGAAGCACGAAAACCAGGTCGGCGTCTGAGCCGAGATCGAACTCGCGCATTCCCATGCGGCCAAGGGCGATGACCATCATCTGCTGCCGCGGGCGGTAGTGCGCCGACTGCGGCGGGTGCGCGGCGGCGACGCCGCGGACGGCCAAATCGTAGGCCGCGGCCACGGCCATCTCGCCAAGACGGGAGACTTCTTCCAGCGTGTCGAAGACCGGCCGCGACAGACAGACGCTTTCGCACTGCGTGCGGAACATCTCGTTTCGAAACCAGCGGCGAAGCCCGGCCGCGCCGGCGCCTGCCGGCGGATCTGCAATGCCGTAGCCGAAGCGATCGAATTGACGCAGCAGTTCCGGGGATCGAAGCAGTTGATCCGCCAGGAACGGGCTCGCATCGAAGAGGCTTACTACTTGTTCGGCGAGGAGCGGGTCCCCGTTCAGATATCCGAGGAGATCGTCCGACTGGCGGATGTTGTCGAGGAAGCGTTCGAAGCGCGCGGCGCCGCGCGTAGGCGGCTTCGGAAGGCCGGGCGTCAGGCCGCCGCCACCGGTACCGTTTTGAATCACGCGTTTGTAGATTTCGGTGACTTCGGTACAGTGCTGGACCAATTCGTTGCGCAGCCAGGCGCCGTTGACTTCCGCGCCCGCCAAAGGAGGCATGCGGAGCGCGACGGCGGCGAGAGATTCGGCGTCCAGCGGCAGGGAGTGGGTCTGCAGGTCGTCCAGCACCTGCAGGCGATGTTCCAACGTGCGGAGAAACTGATACGCCGACGCAAGCCGCGCGTATTCGGTGGCGGTGACCAAGCCCTTGTCCCGCAGGCGAAACAGCGAAAGGAGCGTGCCTCCGTGGCGCAGCCAACGCTCGCGGCCTCCGTGCAGGCGCTGCAGGCACTGTACGAGGAACTCGATATCGCGAATACCGCCGGGACAGAGTTTGACGTTGATCTCACCTTGGCCGAGACGGCGGTTGGCCTGCTGCTCATGAATCCGCTCGCGCGATTGCGAGACGCTTTCGATGGCGTTGAAGTCGAGCGACGTGGAATAGATCCTGTCTTCGACCGCGTCGAGCAGAGCGCGGGCGGGAGCGCGCTCGCCAGCCGACGGGCGGGCCTTGATGAGCATTTGCAGCTCCCAATCGCGTGCGCGATTGAGATAGTAGTGGCGCGCGGCGTCGACTGAGAGGCAGATCTCTCCCAGGCGACCCTCCGGCCGCAGGCGCAGGTCGACCCGGTAAGCCAAGCCTTCCGCGGTGTGGCTGGAGAGCATTTCCACAAACTGGGCGCAGAGCCGCTTGAAGAATTCGTGATTGGCGATGCCGCTGGCGCCGGACGTGTGGCCGCCGCCGGAATAGACGAACATCAAGTCGATGTCGGAGGAGTAGTTCAACTCTTCGCCGCCGAGTTTGCCGAGGGCGATGATGGACAGGCCGCAGGGTTCGCCGTCGCACAATGGTGTCCCGAAACGTTCTTCCAATCGAACGCGCAGGCGCCGGTATACGACATCCAGCATGACGTCGGCGACAAGCGAAATTGCGCCAGTGGTGCCGGCCAGATCGTCGATGCCGCGCACATCCCGCAGCAGGATTCCCAGCATTTCGCGGCGGCGAAAGCGGGCGAGCCGGGCCGCTTCGAAGGGCTCGAGGAACCGCTCCAGGCGTTCCCGGACGTCGTCGTAGCCAAGCGGGCGGAACAGAGCGCCAGAGCTCATCAGACCGGTGAGAAGCGCCGGGTCCCGCTCCATCTCCGCGGTGAGAAAGCGCGAGTAGGCGCGAAGGGGCATGCTACAGTAGACTGGCCGGCGTGCTGGGAGTGCTGAGCAGTTGGGTGAACGCTTTCCAGCGCCCGGCTTCGCCAGCGCCGGCGGTCCGGTTCATCCAGTTGACGACGAGGTCCTCGCCGAAGCTGTAGTTGATGATGTAGGTTCGCTCGGAGTCGATGAACTTGACGCGCCGCTCCGCCATGCCTTTCGATTGCAGGGCAAAACGTTGCAGGAACTCGACCGTCTCGGGCGCGGTCATGCGGCCGTCCAGGTACAGGCGCGCCGCTTGAATCGCGGCGTGCTTCACCGCGCGCAGGGCGGCGGAAACGGCATGTTGTTCGGTGGCGGCCTTGGGGTTCAGGCCCGCCTCCTGAAACAGCACGTCGCGTTTGAATGCGAGCCGTTCGGCGTCCGGCAACACCAGGGACACGCCGTAATCGGCGGTGCCTTCGGCGATTAACGATTGCGGGCTGTAGAGCGGATAGACGGAGAATTCCATCCAGCCCCGCTCGCGCACAAGCTTTGCTTCCAGCAGGCCGTTGTAGACGTGGTGGCCGGGGTAGCCTTCATGGCAGGCGAGATGAATAATGCGATCGATGCCGATGGGTAGATCGATATTGACCTGAATGAGCGATTTCGAGCCGCCTTTATACCAGTTGTAGGCGGACCACACCTTGCCCTTGACGTACTCGATGTCAAAGGACTCATCGACGGCGAGCGTGTGGATCCATTTCTTGGTTCGCGCGCGGGCCTCTGCAATGGCGGCCCGGAACACTCGATCGACGCGATTCGCCGGGATGGCGAATCGTTCTTCGAAAGCGGCGAGGCGATCGGCCAGGCTGCCCCTGCCTGGCACCATGGCATCGATGGCCGCGCGCGCCGCCTCCATTTCGCTCGGCAGAACTTTGGGAGGCTCGACGGCGTACAGCGCCTTGGCTTCGCGATCGAAGTCCAGCCGCTCGCCCTTCAAGAAGTCGATGTAGGCAAGCGCGGAGCGCGTCTGCGCCACCAGAAACGCGAACCGGCCCGGGTCCGCGGCTTTCGTCTGACCGAGTTCCGTGATCAACGCCGAGGCGCGGGCGCCCAGTTCGGCGAGCGGCGTCTTGCCCTTCGGCTTCCACTCCGCCGGGCCGTAGTAGGCGTCCACGTATTTCGGTTCGTGCTCGCCAATGTCCAGAATCAGGCGCACGTACCGCCCGGCCAATTCGTTCATGTCCGCTTCCGTCTTGGTACACGCGGCTAAGGCAGCGGTTCCAATCAAGGTCCGGCGTTTCATTTGTCCAATCCAAAACGTTCGATCAGACGGTACAAGGTCTTTCGTTCGATTCCCAGAATCTTCGCGGCCTTGCTCTTATTGCCGCCGGTGGCCGCCAGGACTTTCCGAAGCTGCTCCACCTTCGCCTCCTCCAACGTTTCGCCCGCACTCTCGCGTCCCTCGCCGTCGGCGATCGCCTCGCGAACCGCGGACTCGTCGATGCGGCCTCGCGGCGAAAGAATAACGAGGCGTTCCATCATGTGCTGGAGTTGGCGCACGTTTCCGGGCCAGGTATGAGAGTCCAGGGCGCGCACGCCGCTATCGGTAAGGATGGCCTGCGTCTGGTAGCGGGTGTTGTAGCGGTCGAGAAACGTCTGCGCCAGCAGCGGCACGTCGCCGCGGCGTTCCCGCAGCGGCGGCAGTTCCACGCGGACGACATCCAGGCGGAACCACAGATCCTCGCGGAATTTTCCTTCTTCCACAAACTGACGGACGTTCTTGTTGGTGGCCGCGACGATGCGGACGTCGATGGGTTTGCCGCGCGGCGAGCCGAGCGGACGGATCTCCCGCTCCTGCAAGACGCGGAGCAATTTCGCTTGGAAGTTCAGGTCGATGTCGCCGATTTCATCAAGGAAAATGGTGCCGCCGTTGGCGGCTTCGAACACGCCAACGCGGTCGCGGTCGGCCCCGGTGAAAGAGCCCTTCAACGCGCCGAAGAGTTCGCTTTCCAGAAGCGATGGCGGAATTGAGCCGCAATCGACGGCGATGAAATTCTTCTCGGCGCGCTTGGAAAAGCGATGCACCATTCTGGCGATGAGTTCCTTGCCCGTGCCCGTCTCTCCTTCAATCAGGATCGTCGCGTCGGTGGGAGAGACCTTGGCCAGCACCTTGAAGATATCCACCATCATCGGTGACGAGCCGATCATGTCGGTCTCGGGAATATCGTCGATCCGGGTTTCGGCCTCTTCGGGCTCTTCCAGCGACGCGAAGGCGCGGCGGACCTTTTCGACCATGTCGTCGAGGTCGAAGGGCTTGGCCAGATAATCGAACGCTCCGCCGCGCGTGGCCGCCATCACCGTTTCCATGGAGCCGCGGCCGGACATGAGAATAACCGCACAATCGGAGCGGGCGGTCCGGGCGGCGCGCAGGACGTCCAGCCCGGTTCGTTCGTCCAGATAGATATCGGACAGCACAACAGGATAGGCGCCGCCGTCCAGCTTGACGAGCGCTTCGCGCGTCGAGCCAACGGACTCTACCTGGAAGCCTTCCAGTTCCAGACACATGACAATATTGTTGCGGACGGCGCTATCGTCCTCGACAACGAGTAATCGTTGCAACGGTCAACTCTCCAATTCCGGCACGGCGGACGCGGATGTAACCTGAACCGGTACTAATATCGTAAAGCACGAACCCTGTCCGAGGGAACTGGTGACGCGAAGGCGCCCTCCGTGGTGTTCGACGATTCGCCGCACGATGGACAGTCCGATGCCTGTGCCGGCTTCTCCAGACTGTTCCGCTTTCCGGGTTCGGAAGAACTTCTCGCCGATGCGCTTTACGTCGTCCTCACTCATACCCATACCCTGGTCGCGCACCGTCACGGCAACGACTCCGTCTTCGATCGACGCGTTCACATCGACCCGCGTTTCGGCGGGAGAGTACTTCACGGCGTTGGTGAGCAGGTTATAGACCGCGTACTCCATCAGTTCGGAATCGCCCTCGATGGCCGCTTCCTGAATCGCGCCGGCGGCGAGAGTGATCTGCTTTCGCTCGGCCAGCGGCTTCACGCGGTCGATGCACTGACTCACCACTTTCGCCACGTCGAATGGTTCCCGCTTCAGTTGAAGCTGGCCGGCGCTTAGGCGCTCCACGTCGAGGAACGTCTGGATCATGCGCGCCAACCGCTTCGATTCCGCGTGGATCTGCTGGGATAGCTGTTTTTGCTTGTCCTCGCTGAGCTTGTACCGGTTCATCAGTTCGCTGGAGCCCTGGATCGCCTGCAGGGGCGTGCGCATTTCGTGGGTGACGAATTGAATCGCCTGCTG
The DNA here is from genome assembly GCA_016871155.1 of Acidobacteriota bacterium. Lineage (GTDB taxonomy): Bacteria > Acidobacteriota > Terriglobia > Bryobacterales > Bryobacteraceae. The sequence goes on from VFZO01000051.1 coordinate 18,663, forward strand.
ATACCGAGCGCGTTCGCCTTCGGTCACGGCAAGTGTGCCGCGCGTGACGAAGTACTGCCAGACAGCCGCGCAGGTGACGGCGAACCAGGTGGTGAGCGCTGGTGCCGTGAAGGGATAGATGACCCCATTGACAAAGAACAGGTGCGGCAGCAGGTGGGCCGCGGAGATGAGGAGCGCGCCAACCAGATAGGCCGTCGCGCCGGTCCAGCGGGAGAAGACGAAGGCCGCCCCGGCGATCGCGGCGATCGAAAATAGCAGGACGATCGACGGCGGCGCGTCCTGGAAAAACCTGCCCTGGGCGAGCGTTTCGAAGGCGTGCGCGTGGATCTCGACGCCGGGCATCGGCAGCAGCGTTGTGTAGGGCGTCATCATGCGGTCTCGCGTCGCGGACTGCGCAGTGGAGCCGGCGAACACCACCTTGCCCCGAAAGATCTCCGGTCCGGCGGCGCCGGCGGCGATGCGCGCGACGGACTCCGACGGAATGCGAGAGCCGCCGTTGGCGCCGGGCGGAAAATAGCGAATTCGCATCCGGCGCCAGTCTTCGGCGGGAGCGGGGATCGTGCGGTCGCCCACTAGGAGCGCCTCCGGAGTTTCGATGACGCTTGCGTTCTTGGTCAGGCGAAAGGCTTCCAGCGAGAGAGCCCAGAAGCGCTCGCGGGCCACGGCTTTCGCGAGCGGCAACATGCGGCTGATGCCATCGCTGGCGTCCGGGTCGGCGTGGGTGTGGCCCAGACCCGCGGCGGCGTCGCGAAGCGCCGCAACCGGCTTGGCCCAGCGGCCGCTCGGGAGCATTTCGCAGGCCAATACCACGCGGTTCAACTTACGAATCGCCGCGGCCAGCTTGGCGTTGCCGGCCTCGTCGCCAGCGTCGGCGAACAGAACGTCTATCACCACCGCTTTCGGTTCCACGGGCGCGAGACGCTCCAGCGCGTCGGCGAGAGTGGCGCGGAGATTGCGCTCGCCGTTCATGCGCTCATACGTGTCGTCGTCCATGGCCAGAATAGCGGTCTCTAGCGGCCAGTCCGCGCTACGGTGCACGCGAAAAAGCCAGTCCGAAGCGTACCGGTCCGCCTGCGCGGCCAGGGAGGTCCAACTGATCAAAAGCCCCACGACGCCCGCGCCGCACACGGCCAGCCAGTATTTACTTTTTCCTGGCATGGAGGATTTTTTCGATTTCGCGCGGTTCCTTGGGCAGACCATCGCTTAGTACGCGCCCGCCATCCTTGGTTACCAGCACCATGTCCTCGATCCGGATGCCGATGCCCTCCTCGGGAATGTAGATCCCCGGTTCGATCGTCACCACGTTGCCTTCTTCCAGAGGCATATCAGGCAGACCGGGGTCGTGCACGTCCAAGCCGACATGATGGCCCAGCCCGTGGGCGAAATACTTTCCCAGCGGATCGCCGCGCAGCGATTTTCCATTGGCGTTCATGTACTCCTGCGCGATCTTGAAGAGGCTATTTTCGCCCTCGCGGCCGAGTTTCATCCCGGGTTTCAAAGCCTTGAGCGCCGCGCGCTGCGCACCCAGGACGACTTCGTAGATTTCCCTCTGACGCGGCGTGAACGTGCCGGAGACGGGGATGGTGCGGGTGAGGTCGGCGGCGTACATGGCGCACTCGCCGCCCACGTCCATCAGGACGATCTCGCCCGAATCCATGCGGCGGTCGTTCTTGTTGTAGTGAAGCACCGTTGAGTTTGGGCCGCTTCCGATGATGGGCGGATACGCGCTGCGTTCGCAGCCGGCTTCCGAATAGACGTTCACCATGGTGGCGCCCAGTTGATACTCGAACACGCCAGCCGCGGTGCGATGCCAGGCCGCCCGGTGCGCGTCGATGGAAACGTCGATGGACCGCTGCAGCAATGCCAGTTCGCCTGGCGACTTCACCTGCCGCAACGGAAACACGATAGGCGCCAGACTTTCCACCGGCCGTTGGCCCACCAAGCGTTTGAGTCTGGAGGTTTTGTTGATGTTCAAGAGGCCATAGATCTTCTTTGCCTTTTCCAACTGCTGGAACAACGTGACCTCGAATCGCGACACGGCCTGAATGTTGGCGAAACCGGTCACGTGGCGCGGCGAGTCGTCACCCGGTCCGGCTCGCCGGCCCGTATAGAGATCTCGAATCTCGCTGCGGGGCGGAAGGAAGAAAAACTCATCGGTGGGTGAAAGCAGCAGGACCGCACCCGGCTCCTGCCAGCCGGTGAGGTAGTAAAAGTTCGACTCCTGGAAGAAGCGGCTGCGCAGGCTGCCCCGCTCATCCTCGGTGGCTCCATAGAGGACCATCAGCCCTTCGTCGGCCGCCAAACGCGCGCGCACCTTGGCCCGGCGCTGCTGGTACTCGCCAGACGAAACACCCGATGCGGCACACAGACCGCCGATTGCGCCAAGCAGGGCCAGCGCCCGAAGGACCATGAAACAAATATAGCGCTCCGAATCGGGTGAGATAATGTCCGGTATGGGAATTCGATCGGAATGGACCGCCGCGCGCGCGAACGACAAGGTCCGGACGCAAATGCACTATGCCCGCAAGGGCCAGATAACCGGCGAGATGGAGTATGTCGCCCGGCGCGAAAAACTCAAGGCCGAAAAAGTGCGCGACGAGGTGGCTCGCGGGCGGATGATCATTCCGGCGAACATCCATCACGCGGCGCTGGAGCCGATGTGCATCGGCGTGGCTTCCACCTGTAAGATCAACGCGAATATTGGCAACAGCTCGACGACGTCGGACATTGACGGCGAGTTGGAGAAACTCCGCTACTCGGTGAAGTATGGCGCCGATACCGTTATGGACCTTTCAACGGGCGGCGATATTCCTCTGATCCGGCGCTCCATCATTCAGCATTCTCCGGTGCCGATCGGGACCGTGCCGATCTACGAAGCTTTGTCGCGGGTGCGACGGGTGGAGGACTTGAACCGGAACGTGATGTTGGAGGTAATCGAGGAGCAGGCCGAGCAGGGCGTGGACTATATGACGATCCACGCGGGCGTGCTGATTCAATACGTGCCGTTGACGACGAAGCGAATTACGGGCATTGTTTCGCGCGGCGGATCGATATTGGCCGAATGGATGGTCAAGAACCATAAGCAGAACTTTCTGTACGAGTGCTTCGACGATATTTGCAAGATTTTCCAGAAGCACGATGTGAGCTTCTCGCTGGGCGACGGGTTGCGGCCAGGGTCGCTGGCGGACGCCTCCGACGAGGCCCAGTTCGCGGAGCTGAAGACGTTGGGCGAATTGACGCGCAAGGCCTGGGAATACGACGTGCAAGTGATGATCGAGGGACCGGGGCACGTGCCGATGGACCAGATCCAAATGCAGGTGGAGAAGGAGAATGAGCTGTGCCATGAGGCGCCGTTCTACACTCTGGGGCCGCTGGTTACTGACTTCGCGCCGGGCTACGACCACATCACCAGCGCCATAGGCGCGGCCATGATCGGCTGGTACGGAGCTTCGATGCTCTGCTACGTGACGCCAAAAGAGCACCTCGGGCTGCCGAACAAGGAAGACGTCAAACAGGGAATCATCGCCTACAAAATCGCGGCCCATGCAGCGGACGTGGCCAGGCACCGCCCGGGTGCGCGGGATCGCGACGATGAGTTGTCGCGCGCGCGTTACCGCTTCGATTGGCGGAAGCAGTTTGAATTGGCCTTGGATCCGGAGACGGCGAAGGCGTATCACGATGAAACGCTGCCGCAGGAGGGGTTCAAGGATGCGCATTTCTGCTCGATGTGCGGGCCCAAGTTCTGCTCCATGAACATCTCCGCGAAGGTGGAGGAATTCACCGCGGCGGACGCCGAGGCGGTACTGGCGGGGGAAGAGAAGCTGGTCCAGTTCGGAGACTAATCCCAGCACCTGTATAATAGGCCGCACGATGCGCCTATTCGCTCTTCTACTTGCCGCCTGGAGTTTGCAGGCACAGAACGCCACGACGCCCGGAAAGTTCCACGTCGAACATCCTACGTTGCACAATCTCGGATTCGAATGGCCGATCGCCGGGGACGCGAACCGCAACGCTACCGTGACGGTTCAGTACCGCGCGGCGGGCGAGACCGCGTGGCGGAACGCGCTGCCGCTGCTGCGGATCGGCGGCGAGAATGTCTACCGGCGGCGCGAGAATTTGGACTATATGGTGCCGGACGGATTCGCCGGCTCGATTCTGAACGTCAAGGAAGGGACCGAGTACGAGTGCAAATTCGTGCTGGCCGATCCGGACGGCGTAAACGGCACGGCCACACAAACGGTGAAGGTCAAGACGCGGACCGAGCCAATGCCGTCCAAAGAGGGACGCGTGTTGCATGTCTACCCGCCGGACTACGAGGGCAAGCGAATCGAGCCGAGCTTCACCGGAATTCTGCAAGCCTACTATGGGGCCGGACTTGGCGATTGGTCCGTCGTGTGGGAGCGGCGCGCCCGGCCGGGCGACACAATTCTGGTTCACGCCGGTCTCTACAAGCCGGAACGGTGGAACTACGTCGACCCGATGATGGCGCCGTTCGACGGACTGATGTCGCTCTCCATCAAGGCCACGCCGGAAAAGCCGATTACCATCAAGGCCGCCGGCGACGGCGATCCGATTTTCGATGGCGACGGCGGTCACCGGTTGTTCGACGTGATGGCCTCGAAACACCACATCTTCGACGGCCTGACGTTTCGCAATGTGGACATTGCGATTTTCGCCGGACAAAAAGAAGTGATTGGCGCCGTCGGTTTGACGGTCAAGAACTGCCGGTTCGAGAACGTCGGGTTCGGCGTGTGGACCGAGTTCGCCGGATCCAGCGATTTCTATATCGTCGACAACCTGTTCCTGGGCCGGGACGACCGCTTCAAGATGGTGGGCTGGGGCGGCGCCGCCCGTTCCCCCGGCGCGCCGGCCTACCGCGCCCCGGGGGACTACGGTTCGCACCCGCTGCGCAGCTACTACGCGGTGAAGGTGTATGGACAGGGTCACGTCATCGCACACAACTCCATCGCCTACTTCCACGACGCAATTTCCATCTCCACCTACGGCACGCCGGAGAAAGACCCGGATATGCGCGCGTCGGCCATCGATATCTACAACAACGACATGCATCTGTTCGGCGACGACTTCGTGGAGACCGACGGCGGCGTTCACAATATTCGGGTCTACAACAATCGCGGCGTGAACGCGGCGCACGGCGGATATAGCTCCCAGCCTATCTTCGGTGGTCCGGCTTACTTCATCCGGAATATTCTCTACCATGTCCCAAGCGGCGTGGCTTTTAAGTTTTCCGGAAAGCCGGCCGGATTGATCGTCTATCACAACACGATCATCGGCGAGTATCAGCACGGCGATCCGTCGAGTAACATGCACTACCGGAACAACCTGTACATGGGGCGGGGAACTCCGGACCGCGGCGTGTACCGCATCGCGAACGCCACCGCGTATCACAGCTCGGACTACAACGGATTCCGGCCCAATCCCGGCGTCTCGGAGCAGTACCAATACTTCGCGCCCCCCGCCGGAGAGAGGGTCTACGAGCCCAAGCGCGAGGCCTGGAAGACGTTCGCCACGCTGGCCGATTTCAAAAAGGGAACCGGGCAGGAGGCGCATAGCATCGAAGTGGACTTTGACATTTTCGAGAGCCTGAAGCCGCCCGCACACGCGGACCGGCACCGCGTCTACCACGCCATGGACCTGAATTTCCGGCTGAAAGCGGGCTCCAAGGCCGTCGACGCCGGCGTGGCCATCCCGACGGTGAACGAGGATCACGCAGGCGCCGCGCCCGACCTGGGCGCCCTGGAATCCGGCAAGCCGTTGCCCCACTGGGGCCCGCGCTGGCTGACGTGGCAACCGTTCTACCGGTAAACTGTTACGGTGACGAAAAAAGGGAAGACCACGCCCATCAAGGGATGGCCGGAGAGACGCAACCCCGCGGCTCCGCTTGCAACCAACAAACACCTTCTGAAGTGGGTGGAAAAGATGGCCAGGCTCACCAAGCCGGCCAGGATTCACTGGGTAAGCGGTTCGGAAGAGGAGAACGAGGCCTTACTGGGCCAGATGACGGCCTCCGGCACACTTACTAAGTTGAACGAAGAGTTATGGCCGGGCTGTTACTACGCCCGCTCGGACGCGTCAGACGTTGCCCGGGTCGAGGACCGAACGTTTATCTGTTCCTTGTCGAAGGACAGTGCCGGTCCGACGAACAACTGGGAGGATCCCTTCCAAATGCGCCGGAAGCTGAAGTCGCTGTTCAGCGGCTGCATGACCGGGCGCACCATGTATGTGCTGGCGTTCTCCATGGGGCCGGTCGGGTCGCCCATGTCCAGAATTGGCGTCGAGTTGACCGATTCGCCTTACGTGGTCGTCAATATGCGGATCATGGCGCGGATTGGCGTCCATGTCTTCGCCGAAATCGACAAAGACTACCAGCGTGTGGTGCCGTGCATGCACTCTGTTGGTATGCCGCTGGCGCGCGGTAAGAAGGATGTCCCCTGGCCGTGCAATCAGGAAAAGTACATCGTCCATTTTCCGGAGACGCGCGAGATTTGGTCCTACGGGTCCGGTTACGGCGGGAATGCGCTGCTCGGCAAGAAGTGCTTCGCGCTGCGCATCGCTTCGAACATCGCGCGCGACGAAGGCTGGATGGCGGAGCACATGCTGATTCTGGGCGTCGAGGACCCCAAGGGCGAAAAGACCTACGTGGCGGCTGCTTTCCCGTCGGCTTGCGGCAAAACGAATTTCGCGATGTTGATTCCGCCGGAAAGCTTCAAAGGCTGGAAGGTCTGGACAGTCGGCGACGACATCGCCTGGATTAAGCCCGATGCGAACGGCCGGCTGCGGGCGATTAATCCCGAAGCGGGATTCTTCGGCGTGGCGCCGGGCACCTCCATCAAGACGAATCCAAACGCGATGAAGTCGCTGGCGAAGAACTCCATCTTCACAAACGTCGCCTTGACGCCGGAAGGCGGCGTCTGGTGGGAAGGGATGACCGATACCCCGCCGGAATCGTGCATCGATTGGCAGGGCCGGCCCTGGACGCCGGCCATCGCCAAGGAAACCGGAGCCAAAGCCGCGCATCCGAACGCCCGCTTCACCGCTCCGGCCAGTCAATGCCCGACTATCGATCCCGCATGGGAGAATCCGGAAGGCGTTCCGATCAGCGCCATAATCTTTGGCGGCCGGCGCCCCACCACAATGCCGCTGGTGTTCCAAGCGTTCAATTGGTCGGCGGGCGTCTATATCGGCGCGACCATGGGATCGGAGACCACGGCCGCGGCGGCGGGAGCCACGGGCAAGGTCCGGCGCGACCCCATGGCGATGCTGCCCTTCTGCGGTTATCACATGGGCGACTATTTCCGCCACTGGATTAAGATGCAGCGGAACCTCACCGAATCACCGCGAATCTTCCATGTGAACTGGTTCCGCCGCGGCCCGGACGGCGGCTTCCTCTGGCCCGGTTACAGCGAGAACATGCGCGTATTGAAGTGGATCGTCGACCGGGTGCGGGGCCGCGCCTTGGCGCGCGAAACTCCCATCGGCTGGGTGCCGCACTACGAAGACCTGTATTGGAAGGGCCTGAAATTTTCGGCCGCACAGTTCGACGAACTGCAGCGCTTCGACCGTGAGGACTGGCGGCGCGAAGTGATCGGGCACGAAGAGCTGTTCCTCGATCTTCACGATCATCTTCCGCCGGAAATGATCTATGAGCGCGAGCTTTTGATCTGCAGGCTCTAGCCATGCCGGGCGCCATTGTGCAACTCAGCATCTCCAAGGGCGGTGTCCCCAAGCTCGCCATACCGGCGGGCGAAGCGGGCCCCCTTGGAATTCTCGGTGATGTGCAAAAGAACACGAAATACCACGGCGGCCCGCGGCAGGCGCTGCTGTGGATCACGGCGGAAGGCCTGGCGGAGTTGCGTGCGGCCGGGTTTCCCGTGCAGCCCGGCACGCTGGGCGAGAACGTCACGACGGAGGGCGTAGACCGGCGCGCGGTGCGTCCCGGACAATTATGGCGCTTCGGCGAAGTGGAGATAGAAGTGACCAAGATGCGCGAGCCGTGCAATACGCTCTCGCATCTGGGTGAAGGAATTCAAAAAGCGGTCTACGACAACGACGTGAAGGGCGGAGTCTTCACGTCGCCGAAATGGGGACTGGCCGGTTTCTACTGCGCCGTGAAGCGGCCGGGAACGCTTCGTGCGGGCGACCCCGTGCAACTATTGACCGTGGAAGCCTGACTACAGCGGCAGCCGCGACTCGCCCATCAACCACGTGTCCACGCCGTGTGCGGCTTTGCGCCCTTCGGCAATGGCCCACACCACCAGCGACTGTCCCCGGCGCATGTCGCCCGCGGCGAAGACGCCTTGCACCGATGACATATAGCCGGCGTCGGTCTTGACGTTGCCTCGCTGGTCCAATTCGCAGCCGAGTTGATCGATCATGCCGTTTTTCACCGGGCCGGTAAAGCCCATGGCGAACAGCACCAGGTCGGCCTCAAATATCTGCTCGGAGCCTGGGATTTCGGCGAACTTTGGCGCGGGGCCCACGCGCACCGCCTTCAGCCCCTTGACGTTGCCGTTCTCGTCGCCCAGGAACTCCTTGGTCGCGATCGCGAACTCGCGGACGCCGCCTTCCTCATGGCTGCTTTCCAGGCGCAGCATCAACGGCCACAGCGGCCAAGGTGTAGTTTCGGACCGTTGATCCGGCGGCCGTTGCATCAGCTCAAACTGGTGAATACTCTTTGCCTTGTGCCGGTGCGATGTGCCTAAGCAATCCGCGCCCGTATCGCCTCCGCCGATGATGATGACGTTTTTGCCGGTCGCTATAATGCCGTCCTCCACCGTATCGCCGGCCACGCGCTTGTTCTGCTGCGGCAGAAAGTCCATGGCGAAATGGATACCTTTCAGATCGCGGCCAGGCACGGGCAGGTCGCGCGGATGTTCGGCGCCGCCGGCAAGCAGAACGGCGTCGTTATTCGCTCTCAGTTCTTCGATCGACACGTTTTCGCCAACATGCGCGTTCACGGCGAATTCAATGCCTTCCGCCTTCATCTGTTCCACACGGCGGTCGATGTGATGCTTCTCCATCTTAAAGTCCGGAATGCCATAGCGGAGCAGTCCGCCGATGCGATCCGACTTCTCATAGACGGTGACCGTGTGGCCTGCGCGATTCAGTTGCTGCGCGGCGGCCAAGCCCGCCGGCCCGCTGCCGATCACAGCCACACGCTTGCCTGTGCGCGTCTCCGGCGGCTCCGGCTTGATCCAGCCTTGTTCCCAGGCGTAGTCAATAATCGACTTTTCGATCAACTTGATCGCCACCGGCGGCTCGTTGATGCCCAGGACGCACGCGGCTTCGCACGGCGCGGGGCAGATGCGGCCGGTGAATTCCGGAAAGTTGTTCGTGGAATGGAGGACCCGGATGGCGTCCTTCCATCGGTCCTGGTAGGCGAAATCGTTCCAATCTGGAATGATGTTGTTCAGCGGGCAGCCGGTGTGGCAGAACGGAATGCCGCAATCCATGCAGCGCGCGCCTTGCGTGCGAACGCTGTCGAACGAAAACGGCTGGTAGATCTCAAACCAATCCTTGACCCGCTCCTCGACAGGTCTGCGCAGCGGCGTCTCGCGTTGGTACTCGACAAACCCGGTAACCTTACCCATTCAACACCTGCTCTCTTTGCGGAACCTGGAACTGTGGAACGAAGTACGGCTCCGTGCGGCGGGCCACTCCAGTCACACGTTTGAATTCATGCGGGAACACTTTCACGAAGCGGCTCGCCATATCTCCCCAGTTTTCGAGGATCCACTTGCCGCGCGGGCTGCCCGTGAACTGCACATGCCGCTCGATCAGATTGCGCACCGCGGCAATGTCGGCCTGTTCGGCCAGTGGCTCCAAATCCACCATCGTACGGTTGCAGCGATTAGCACAAAACTCGCCCGACTCGTCGAGCACGTATGCGATGCCGCCGCTCATACCGGCCGCGAAATTTTTCCCGGTCTCACCCAGAATGACGGCCAGGCCCTTGGTCATATACTCGCAGCCGTGATCGCCGACTCCTTCGACCACCGCCGTCGCTCCGGAGTTCCGCACGCAAAAGCGTTCGCCGGCCATGCCGTTGAAAAACGCCTCTCCCGAGGTGGCACCGTACAGCACGACATTGCCGATGAGAATGTTCTTCTCCGGAATGAATGCCGCGGTCTTCGGCGGATAGACTACAATGCGCCCGCCGGAGAGCCCCTTG
>VFZO01000052.1 GCA_016871155.1 Acidobacteriota bacterium
GTTTGATTCCAAGGCTTGCGTGAACACAACACGCGTTCCGTCCATCTTCCATTCGGCCTTGTAGTCGCCATAGGCGCTTCGCATCGCTACGGACGCGGGGATCTCATCGGGCTTGAAGCCGGGCGGCGTTTCGATCGTCACGTGGTCGGAAAAACGGCGCGCCTTGATCTTCACCGGCGCCGTCCTCGGCTTCGCGGGCAGGGAGTAGCCGTGGCCGGTGGCCAGCGTTCCCGGAGTGAGGATCAGCAGCCGGCTCTGCAGAATGCGGCCGAACTGCAGCGCCTCCAACTCCAGCTCCAGTTGCAGGCGCCCCTCCTTGGCCGCGTCCGCCGGCTGCACCGACTTCAGCTTCAACCCGCCCATGCGCCGGGTGAAGATCGCCTCGAACATCTTCTTCAAATCCGCCGCGTCGCTGGACCGCATGGCAGCCCGCAGCGGCGCGGCCGTCTGCCCGAAGTGCTGGTAGCGGATCTTCGCGTTGATGCCTCCCTCGGCGTTCATCACTCCTTCGGCCGTCATGTCGGTCCGATTGGCGCTGGCGGCCACAACCGGCACCTGAACAAGCGCACCCTTGTCCGCGGCGATTACCAGCGCATAGCTGCCCTGCTCATCGTCGTCGATATCGCCCACCGGCGTGTAGGGATCGGTTGGATCGAAGAACAGCAGGTTGCCGAGAGCCGGATGCGGCAGCACCGATGGCAACGACGGCTCACTTACCTTCACTGCGACAATCGCGTGGTTGAACTGCATTGTCGAGGGCCACTCGGGACGCACATACTCACGCGAGCCGGAGAAGATCGTGACGAGATGCGATTCGATCCCGGCCGCTTTCAGCAGCGCTTTCATCAGGTTCGACTTGTCCTTGCAATCGCCGTAGTTCCGTGCCTGCACCGTGTCCGCCGCGTGGGGCACGTAGCCTCCGCCGCGGGTGATGTTGAGATTAATGGACACATACGCGGTCTGCTGCACGAACCCGGCGATCGCGCGAACCTTCTCGATCTCCGTCTTCGCGTTCGCCGTCAACTGGGCGGCCTTCGCTTCCAGCGCGGGGGTCAGCTCCGCTTGCCAGCCGGTCAGATCGGTGAGCCAGTTCGAGACGGCGGCCCAATCTTTCAAAGGCCGAAGTCCTGCGCGGTTATCGCTGGGAAAGTACGTGATGCCCAGGCGCGGCGCGATCAGATGCCGGCCGGGCATGTGAATCTCCCGTTCGATCCAGGGCAGGTTCGCCACTTCCCAGGTGTATGTGTTTCCCGAAACGGCGGGCGGCTTATCAGCCGTGTTGAACAGCCGTCCGTTCGTCTCCCAGCCGGGCGGCAGGTTTAATACGAAGCGGCCTTCCACCACGGGAAACGACTCCTGAAAGGCAAAGACGTGCTGAGTGAAAACCGTCTTTTCCTCTTCGACAATCTCGTAGGCGAAGACGCCGCCCTGCAGTAGTTCGTCGCCCGGCGCCACCTCGCGATACTTCTGCTCGCTGTAGCCGCCGCTTGACGAGGCGGTGCTTTCTGCGATCTTGTCCTTGCCGTATTTGATCTCGTTGCCGTTCGGGTTGATCACCCACGCGCGGAAGTCGCGAATGCGGCCGGTCCGGCTATCGTAGGTGCGGCCGCCGCTCAGCCTCACACGGCCGGCGGTGAGCCGCTTGGCCACGTAGCGCTCCTGGAACACGCGCTTGCCCTCGGCGTCGACCGTCAGAGTCTCCTCGTTCAGCAGCACCACGGCCGGCGTCTTGGCCTGATAGGCGGGATGCGCCTTCGCCGCCGCGGCGCGCACCCATTGCGGCACATCGCTGGCGCACCATAGCGTCAACGGGGCCACGCAAGCAAGCCAGAGGCGCCGCATCACCGGTTCCCGGCTTCCTTCAGCGAGAACAGCGTACCGTCGCGCTTGTGAACCTCATCGAAGACCTGCTTCAGCCGCGAATACACCTCGGCCGGAAACGTGATTGCGCCGCCGACGCCGAACGTGAAGTCGCGGACCACCTTCAAGACATTGCCGCCGTTCATGCGCATCGAGACCTTATACTGGCCGGGGCCGCCGAAATTCAAGCCTGGGGGCGCTTCCGCGTTGTCGAGTGCGAAGCCGTCCGGCAGTTGAATGCTCACCACGTCCACTTCGTGGAAGGCGTAGGGAAAGTGGATTTCGAACTTTCGTTCCGACGCCGAGAAACGCGGCGCCACGCCCACTTGGAAATAGAAAGGCGCGAACAGCACGCGGCGGCCGGTGCGCTGGCCGTAGTTCGGAATCTTGATCCGGTAGTTGTATTTCAGCGGCTGTGTTGTGTCGTCCACGCCCGTGATCTTGACCTCTGAAACTTCGCTCGACGGATAGCGGCGCAGCAAGCCCTCCTTGAAAGACTCGGCGCGCTTTTCCGCCGCTTCGCCGTCGAAGCCGGACCGCCTGTCCGCCGCGGCGTGCCCGGTATAGGCCAACTCCACATCACCCTCCAGCGTGCCGTCGTCAAGCAACACCAGTTTCGCGCTCCGCGAAGATACTGACGATTCCGGCGGCGACAGCGGCGTGCCGATGAACTGCGGCGTCTTCGGGTCGCTCAGCAGAGCGCGGATTCCCTCCTCACGCCAGCCGATCATGTTTGGCGGCAGGTACCTCGACGACACGTCGAACATCTTCCATTCGTTGTCCAGCTTCACCGCCATGTCGATATCCGGCAGGAAGTATGCGCGATCCACCATGCCGGGATCGAACACCATGGCGTCGCGATTCGAGACAAACACCGGCCGCGCCTCCAGGCCGGCCGATTGCGCCATCGCCGCGAACAGCGTGTTCATCTCGTCCGCGAATCCCATACCGGATTTGAAGACTTCCACGGAGGTACGCTCCCTTTCTTTCGGCATCGACTTGAAGAACTTCGCGCGGTCGGCCACGGAGACCGAGCTATCGAATACGTTCTTGATGTTCTTGCGCAGGTAGGTGATGAGCGCCACTACCTTTTCGTAGTCGGTCTTCGCGTTGGCAACCGTCGCCGCCGCCGCCTGCTTGATCTCGTCGTTCAGCTTCAACGACAGCTTCATGCGGTTGTAGCTGTCTTTTCCGACCTTCTCCCAATACTTCGCCGGGTCTCTTCGATCGCCGTCCATATAGAGGAACAGAACCCAGGGCCGGACGTTCGGCTCACCCGGCATGAGAGGCTCTTCCTTGAAAGCCGGCACCTTCTCCACATAGGTGGAATTGAACCCGTTCGTCTCCAGATTCAACTTCGAAGGCTGACAATTAAACGGCCACACCCGCATCTGTTCCGAAACATAGTCGCGGCTCATGGGCTTCACGAAGAATGTAATCTTCTGCACCGGATACTCGTGCTGCATGTTGGCCTTTAGATACCGGATACCCTGCTTGAACTGCGTCTCGCGATACTTGTACTCCACTATGGAACCGGGTTGCACCGCGGGCATCGTGAAAGTCTTCGCCTTCACCCGGAGACCGCTGAGCCGCACGATTTCCCGCTCGCGCACGTCCTCCTTTTTCAGCATTACGATGCTTCCATCCGGTTGAATTGTGCGCCCCTCCACGGCTTCGATGAAGATGTTATTTCGAAACGGCAGGTCGACCGTCGAGACGGTATTTTTGCCCTCTTCGTTAAAGATTTTCAGCCGGACATAGACGACGCGTTTGCGCTGCCAATCCTGCCCGGCGCGCTCATCCCACACGTGTTCGCGCCTAAAAAAATCGCTTCGACGCCGACGGATTTTTCCACCAGCGGCTCCTTCTGCGCCTTCTCCGCATCGGAAATTGGCAGCCAACCGACTTCGACGGCGACATGATCGTTTTGCGCGAAGGCGGTTACGCAAAACAGGGAAATAGTCAGTCTGGTCCGCAAGAATCTTGGGCGCATATTTTTCACAGTGTAGACGATTTTACACGGGAGATTGTTCCGGTACCGCGACGGGAGTCGATCTTGAATCCGAGTGTGCATGGGAACACTTATCCCTTGGCCCTAAGTTCTTGAAAACACGATGACGCGATTCAATGGCGGGCACTGTTCGAGCCGCGCGCCAAATACAAACTGGCGCCGGGCCGGTGGCAGCTCGCTGGAGCCAAGCTTGGCCGGCTTGACACAATGTGCCTCAAAACTAGCTTGAGCTTATGGCAACTGGCGGCACCACCGTTAATGTATCCCTCACACCCGAACTCGACGCGTTCCTCCAAAGCCGCGTGAATTCCGGGCGGTATCAGACCGTTAGCGAAGTGGTGCGTGAAGCGCTCAGGCTGCTGGAGGACCAGGAACGACGCCGCGAGCCGGCCTTCTTATGAATTGAAGGCCAAACTCGAACATGGCGCCGCCCAAGCCGAGCGCGGCGAGCTGTTGGACGGAGAACACGTTTTTGAAGAGTTGAAGACTTTCATCGACAAGCGGCGCCGGAAGGAATCGCGGCAGCCGTCACACGCCGGTTTGTGCTGACGCCGGACGCCCGTTCTGTAACGCGAAGCACTTCGTAGCTGGACCTCGACGGCCCGCTAAACCGGCAACCAGAGCCTACCAGAGAGCAGTAATATCCGTCGGAACCTTCTTTTCCTCGCGCATCGGCCCCGGCAGCTTGTAATACCCAACCCCCCAGAACCAGAGCCGCCCGTCACTCGTCGTCGCAAAACACTTGTTCCGCGGCGCAAACACCGCCGTCATGCCCGTCAATTTGGGCGCCGCCGGACGATCCTGATACCCACCCGATCGTCCTATGCCCGCCTGCCCCCAGCCATCGTGCCCCCAAGTCCGAATGGTCCCGTTCTTGAGCAACACGATGATATGCCCATAACCGGCGGACACCGACGCCGCACCTGTGATCCCGGCCACCGGCGCCTGCACCAAGGTCCCTTCGTCCTGCACATTCTGACCGTTCCCCATTGTCGACGAGTCATTCCTTCCCCAAGCCCGCACCGTGCCATCCGCTAACACCGCCACCGCGTTATTGCGCCCGCCGGCGGCGGAAACGACAGGCGGCAATGGTACTTTCTTCGGAACCGCCGAATCCTCTCTCGTTCCATCGCCCAACTGCCCATAGAGGTTCTTTCCCCACGTCCAAAGGGATCCGTCCCGGCCAATGGCGAACACGAAGATTCCCCCCGCAGTATCCCCCGGCGCCATCGAGATCGACGCAGTCGGCGGCAATCCCTCCACCCGCGCCGGCAGTTGCGAAAGCCGCCCGGCCATCCATCCCCAGGCCCACACTTCCCCTGCCGCCGTCAGCACCGCTACCGACTGCGTCGCCGCCACAATTTGAACCGCCGGCGGCAGGCCCGTCACCTGTCCGAGCGCCGATCCCTCCCTCACTCCGCGCTTCAAACCGCCGTTCCGGCCGAGGGCGAACTCGTCGTCCGACCCCCACGAATACACACTCCCGTCTTCAAGCACCGCGAAGCTTGTCAGTTGCGCCACGGCCACATCCCGCGCCTTTCCCGGCAGCGGGATTGGAGCCGGGCGCCCCTGGAACGTACATGCCGGCAGCGCCAGCCGTCCAAAACCGCAATCGCCAAAGCCAAGCACGACGCCGTCGTCCCGGAGGAAGAGAAAATGCTCCCCGCTCTCGGCCACTTTCTTGAACCCGGCGAACAAGGAGATCGCCGCCAGGAGCATGCAAAGCGTAACTCGAATCATCGTTTCATGAGTGTACCCGCAACGCGATTCGTTCGACGGAGAGAGTCTGCACTGGCGCCGGGCCGCGCCCTATCAGAACTGCAGGTTCAGGCCTAGCTTGAGGAAGCGCGGCAGGTTACGCTGCTCGGGGTTGAGACGGCCGAAGGCGGCGTTGGTGACGTCGACCGAGGCGATGCTGGAGAACCAGGGCGTGTTGAGCGCGTTGACGGCTTCAAATCGGAACTGGAGGCGGAGCCGCTCTCGAATGGGGAACCACTTGGTGATGGAGGCGTCCCAGTTCCGGTAGCCGGGCAACCGGACATTACCGAAACGAAGGGGGAAATCGCGCAGCGTGAACGGTTCCTGCGCGCTGACGCGGCGGCCCGTGGCGGGATTATTCCACAGGCCGGTGTTGAACCATTGACCCATGGCCGGGTTTTCGAGTTTTGCGCTGCCGGGGTTGACCTGGTTGGCGTTGGGATAGGCGATGTTCCAACCCTTCATGTAGGTGATGTTGGCGTTGAGTTCCCAGCCGCCGATGAGTAGATCGGCGGCGCGATTGAAGCTGTTGGCAAAGCGGCGGCCCCGGCCGAGCGGCAGTTCCCAGACGCCGGCGAGATTGAACTTGCGTGGAATATCGATCTCGTTGGCGGACTGCTTCTCCAGTTTCGAGCCGGCGGGCTGGGCGAGGTTGAAGTCCTGAATATTGCGGAAGCTGACCTGTTCGAGCGTCTTAGCGCCGGTGTAGCTGGCCAGGAAGGTGAGCCCGCCGGAAAAGCGCTTGGACGCCTTGATCTGCACGGCGTCGTAACGCTGGCGGCCGATGGGAAGATTGTCCACCCTCAGCGGTGTGAACTGCGGGAAGGTAAACAGCAGTGTCTGCCGGGTGACCGTGGCGCCGTTCAGCGCAGCGTTGTTCGGGATGAGCCCGCGCATGGGGTTGGGCACCTGGGTGTTGTAGTACGCGTTGTCGATGCCGCCCGCGGTGGTCCGGCGATTCAATTCGTTGATGGGGACGAAGTTCGCGTTCGAGTCGATGGGCAGCTTGCGGGTCTGGTTTCCGACGTAGGCGGCTTCGAGGAGCACACCTCCGGGCAGTTCACGCTGCACGTCGAAGGAATACTGATGCGAGTAGGGCAGGGGGCGCTGCTGCCAGTTCACGCTGAGGCCCTGGCCCAAGAAGCTGGCCGCGCCCTCGGAGTTGCCGACGGCGGCCAGCAGCCGCCCGCCGGCCTGGTTCGTGAAGGCGTTTGTGAGGTTCACGGCGGGGGTTAGGTTATCCACTGTCACAACGGCGTTGGTGCGCTGGCTGAAGCCTTGCGGCACGCCGGTGGCGGACTGTCCGAGGACGTAGAGACCATAGCCGCCGCGGATGACGGTCTTCTCGTTAAGGCGATACGCGAAGCCCGCGCGGGGAGCGAGGTTGTTCTTGTCCGGAGCGAAGGAGCCGCGCGGCACGCCGCCAACGTTGGCAAACTGAACCGTTCCCTTCAGGTTCAGTCCGGAGCGGGCCGCAATCGGGCTGGCCGCATTGAAATCGAGCGACTGCACCATGCGGTCGTAGCGTTCGGTCATGGGTGACTCGTAGTCCCAGCGCAGGCCGAGGTTGAGGGTCAGCCGGTTGGAGACCTTGAAGTCGTCCTGGAAGAATCCCGCGTAGAAGAAGTGAACGTAGGCCGGGTCGATATTCCGGTCGACGAAGCCGGAAGAGGGATAGCCGAGCAGCATGGTGGCCAGTTCGTTGCCGGAGGTGGCATCGGCCCGGTTGGAGACGGCCTGGGTCCAGTCCTTGCCGAAGGTGTAGGAGCCGGAAGCGAGGCCGGGACTCTGCGAGTTGTCGTTGTAGCGGCGCATTTCGACACCGAATTTGAGGAAGTGGCGGCCAACGACTTTATTGAAATTCGGCTGCAGGGTGTAGACGTCGTTGGTGCCGGCGCTCAGCAGAGTACCCGGTCCGATGGCCTGGAAGGCGTTGTTCTGGAAGGCGAAACGGGGAAAGGCGAGGCGCGTGAACTGGGAAACCAGGTTGGAGTCGAAGCCCAACTGACGCGGATCGTAGCCGGTGCCAAAGGAGCTGCCGGAGGACTGCTCCCAGCGGTTGAGGCCGAGGCGGAGGTCGAAGGTCGTCGTGGGGTTGAGCGTGGAGGTCCAATTGAAGCCGATGGTGCGGCCGTTGCGGCGCAGCGGCGCGTTGCCGGTGGGTTCGGCCGGGTTGGCTTCCGAGGGATCTTTCACAAAGACAAGACCCCGATACTCGCTAAACGGGTTCTGTCCGTAGCGGAAGTTGGTGTTGTTCTTCGAGTTGACCTGGAAGTCGAGACGGCCGGACCATTGGTCGAGGTCGCCAATCCAGCGCGAGGGGTAGGGATAGTTCTGTACCGAGGCAGGGCCAATGCCCTGCGATATGGGCGCGGGCAGGAATTTGAGAACGGCGGCGGCGGTGGGGTTGATGCGGTTCGCGGGGAGCCGGTTGCCGGGAAAGGGCTGCCGGGTGCCGTTGGTTACGGTCGTGAGGGGATCGTAGACGAGAACGCTCGCGATCTGCGCGTTGCGAAGGTTCGAAAAGTCGCCGTTGCGCCATTCCGTAAGCGGCACGGTCGCGACGCCAGGGTCGGCGGAGCGTTGGCGCATCGCTTCGTAGGCGAGGGTCCAGAAGAGCTTGTTACGGCCGTCGAAAACCTTGGGAACGAAGATGGGGCCAGAGAAGAAGAAGCCGTAGGCGTTGATGTTATTCGGCGACTTTTTGATGCCGGCGGAGTTCAGCTCGGTCTGATTGGCGTTGAGCTTGTCGTTTTGGAAGTACTCGAATAGATTGCCGTGGAACTGATTGGAGCCGGACTTGGTGACGATCATGACAATGCCGCCGCCGGTGCGGCCGTATTGGGCGTCGTAAGTATTCTGGAGGACTTTGAACTCCTGTACCGATTCCATGGTGGGCACGTTCATGACCGTGCGGCTGGAGCGGACATTGGACATGCCGTCCATTAGGACTTCGTTTTCGCCGCTGCGGCCGCCGTTGACGGAAAAGCCGGTGGTGCCGCCGATGTCGAACGAGCGGAGGTAGCGCCAGCCGCCGGTTTTGAAGACGCCGGGCGCGGCCCAGGCGATCTGGAACGGGTTGCGGCCCTGGGTGGGCAGGTTGGCGATGAGTTGATTGGCCAGGGCCGTATCGCGATTCGCCGTTTCGGTTTGCAAAGGCGAAACCGAGGCGTCAACGGTGATCGAGTCGGCAACGGCGCCGATCTGGAGTTGGATATCGAGGCGGGCCTTGTCCAGGGTCTGGAGAACGATGTTTTCGCGAACGGCGCGGCGGAAGCCATCGCGGGTGACGCTGAGGGAGTACGCTCCTGGTTCGAGCAGGGGCGTGTTGTAGAGGCCGAGTTCGTTGGAGGCGGTGACGACGCTGGTGTTTTTGGCCAAATTCGTGACGGTGATGGTGGCCGCGGGCACGGGGGCGCCGGAAGGATCGGTGATGTTACCGGAGATGCCGGCGCGAACCTCCTGGGCAGAAACCGCCTCGACGAGGGAGAGAGAGAGCAGTGCGAGGCGAATCATAGCTCTTCAAAGTATATGGTGCGGCCAAGCGCGAGCTGACGCTCCGAGCCTCATTCTTCGCAAGCGGCAAATGGTTCTACTCCCACCGCAGCGCCCGCAGCGGGTCCGCCTTCGCCGCGCGCCAGGCGGGCGCCATCGCCGCGGGCGCCATCGTCAGCGCCAGAGCGGCAATAATCACGGGGTATACCCGCAGGTCCGGTGAACCGAATCCAGGGATGACACCGCTCAAGATCTTGCCGACGCCGAACGACGCCGCAATACCCGGAATCAGTCCAAAACACGCCAGCCGCGCCGCGCCCCCAGCCACCAGCCGCAAAATGTCGCCGCGGGTCGCGCCGAGCGCCGATCGAATACCGAACTCGCGCGTTCTTCGCGCCGCCGAAAATGCGATCACGCTGTAGAGCCCCGTCGCCGCGATGGCCAGCGCGAGCAATCCGAATCCGGTCAGCATCCGCCCGCTGATGTCGAAAGGCGCTGACTGCAACCGCATCCACTCCTCCATCGTCCGCACTCGCCATACCGGTTGCGCCGGATCGATCCTGTGTATTCGTCTTCGAATCTCCGCGATTGAAGTCAGCGAACCGCGCACCGCGAAGACTCCAATATCCTGAGGCGCCTGCGCGAACGGAACATAGAGCGCCGGATACGCAAGATCGTCGCCAAAATTATTGAGCGCATTTGCGCTAACGCCGACGATCTCCGCGGCGACTTCAACGCCGGCCCGCCGGTACCGGATCTCCCGGCCGATCGCATCGGCTCCGCCGAATTCCCGCTTCGCCAGCCCTTCACTGATCACGGCGACCGGCTTGCCGTCCTCCCGGTCGGCGGCCGTAAACTCGCGGCCTCTCAGCAGCGGAAGACGTATATTTTGAAAATAGGCGGGAAACACGGCATTAAAGCGGGTGTCGCGCCGCTCGCGACCCTGCACCGAATAGGACGCGCCGCTGGTGTCATATCCGAACGGTAGATATCGCGCGCCTGCGAACGGCGTTCCAATCGCGTCTTCCACCTTCCGAAAGTATGCGCGCCGCGCCGCCGCATCCGGATAGTTCTGTGCGTCCAGGTTGATCGTGAACGTCGTCAGTGCGGCCGGATCGAAACCGGGCGGCACATCCCAAATCGCGCGAAAGCTCTGCACGAGCAGGCCGGTCGCGATCAACAACACCGACGCGATGAGAATTTGCCCTATTACCAACCCGTTCTGCAAACGTCCTCGCCGCCGCGCATGCGACAGCGCCGAACCGGCCTCTTTGAGTACCGTCGAAATGTTGACACGCGCCGCTTCGATGGCCGGCGCCAGGCCAAAGAGCAGTGCCGTAACCGCCGATAACGTCAACGAAAACACCATCACTCCTCCATCAATCGGGGCTTGACCGCGATTGGGAATGTACTGGTGGCTTTCGGCCGGGATCAACCCGGTCAATAACTCCGACAACCAGGCCGCCGCGAGTACCGATAGCCCGCCCGCAACGAGGAAAACGATGAACGTTTCGATGAGCACGTGCCGGGCGATCCGCCCCGGCGTGGCGCCCAGAGAGAGTTGAATCGCCGTCATGCGCTGGCGGTCGAACGCACGAACCAACAAGAGATTCGCGACGTTCGAGCACGCGATCAACAAAAGCGCCAACGTGACCGCGAACATCGTGAACAGGATCGGCCGGCCCGTGTGCCGCGCGACCTCTTCGGTGTACGGCTCGGCCATCACAATCATCGCGCGGTTGGAATCCGGGTTTTCTGCCTCCAAACGCTTGGAGACTTCGCGCAGGTTCCCGTTCAGGCGATCGAGGGTTCCGGCTCTGACGCGCCCAATTGCAGACAGGTATCGATTCGTCCTGTTTGTTCGCTCCTGCTCCGCCAAAGCTAAGGGAGCCACGACATCCACGCCACCGATCGTCGTGAATTGGAACGACTCCGGAAGCACTCCCACAATCGTGTATTGTTCGCCATTCAACTTGGTCTCCGACCCTGGACCAACGCCATGCGTTTTCGAGAACGATTCGGAGACCACGGCAACTCGATGGTTTCCCAGTACGCCGTCGCCCGGTTCGAACGCTCTTCCCGCGTAGGGCTTCACGCCCAGCACGTCGAGGAAGTTCGTCGACACCCGCACGCCGCGCAACCGCTCGGCTTCGCCTTCGCCCTTCACCGAAAACGAGCTTTGCGTGAACACCGCGAACTCACCCAATGCCGCTTGCTGGATGTCTGTGAAGTCGCCAGCCGATACCCCGCGCGCGGAACCGTCGGGCCGCAGCGTGCGCAGATTTACCAGTTCCTCGGACCGCGGAAACGGCATCGGCGCGATCACCCAGGCACTTAGGAAGCTAAACGTCACGGTCGCGCCGGAGATCCCTGCGACAAGGATGATCACGGCGATCCAGGCAAAACGCGGATGCTTCCGGAGGGACCGCAAAGAGAATCGAAGATCATCGAGCATGGTAAGCCTGCTGCAACGGCACGGCCAAACCAAACTGTTGCATTCATTCGCCGCCGCCGCCGGAGGATGTCCGCTATTGGGACGTGTCGTCCGATTCCGCGACGAGTTTTTCGACCGGTATCGAGAACGCGCTCATCTTCCCATCCTGTCCGGACTGGGCGGGATGCGGGCTAGCGAACGCTCACGGTGAGGCCATCCTGCGTGGCCGTCGCGCCCATCACAACTCTCACGGGCAATTCCCCGTCACTGACGCCATCGGGCAGCCGCACGTTGAACTGATACAGTCCGGTAACCGCTCCCGGAGCCGGTCCCGCATACAACACTTGCGCCGCCTGTCCTCCAACGGTCACCGAGACCGGAGCCGTCAGTCGCGGCGGATTCGCCGCCGGCGTAATCTCGCCCGCGGTCGACGCCGGATTCGTCTGCCCGAATCCAGCCCCGAACAACACCACGATCGAACCCCGCGAAGCCGCACTCCCAGGGCCGTTCACGCTTCCGTCCTCATTCAGAATCGCTCCCGGGCCCCGTCCGGTCCGGTCGAGCGAAAACAATCCTGGGTCCGCTGTCCGCAATGGTACGGAAAACGGCCTCGAAACGCGGTCTCCGAACTGCGCCGTGATCGTCGCTTCCGGCACGTTGACGAATGAATAGGGCACGATGGCGCTCGCCTGATTTGCCGATGTGTACAACACCGGCGCCGCTTCCCCGTTGACCAGAATGCGCGCGTTGTCCAGGACCGTGGGTATGCGCAAGTTTTGATCAAACGCAAAAGTCCGCAGCGTAGCGGGTCCAATCTCGTTCCCATAGACCGTCACAACGCCCCCCGGCGACGCTACATTCGGCGTATAGCTCGCTGCATTCTGGACGGCGGCAACCGATGTCGCCGAAACCGGTACCGCGATGTATATGGCAAGCGAAGGTCCAGGAAACGCTGCGAAATCCACCAGAAACGCGAAACGGTCGCCGCTCATCGCGCGATTGCTGATGTTAAACACTCTCCGCACCACTCGCCCGTCTAGCATGTCGCCCACCGCGATCACTTTGCTGATGGTGCCGTTGCGCCATAGCATCAGCGCATTTTCGCCGGCGGGGAAGCCCTCTTTCGGTCCACCCACAACCCGAAACAAGATCTTTCCCGAATTCAAGCAAAAACTCTCGAAACTGGCCGGGACCAAAGTGCCAATCCCAGGTAGCGTGGAGTTGATGTCAGCGATATTGCGGAGCGCGCCTCCGCCCACCTGCATCGTGAAAAGCCCCCGGAACCGGCGGTCCGCCGCTTGCCTTGGATCGTCCGCCACAAACGCGATCGTCTGATCTTCGATCGCGATCGGCGGCGTGCGTAATCTCGTATGGAAACTTGAATTGGAATTTCCAGGCAGCGCCCGGAGCGAATTGAACAGTTCCGATGGGACGCCGCCTCCGCCGGTGGGTGGCAGCGTATATATGCCGTTGTAGCCGGTGCTCGGATCGGTGAGTGTCTGCCCATAGAACACCAGGGAGTTGTTCCACAATGAGGGACTGTTCCACAGGTTCACGCCTCGTAGCGCCGGCGGCGGCAAGGGAAATTCAACGTTCCGGTCGACAATTCGAACCAGTCCGGTCCCGTCCAGATTCGCGGCGTAAATTCCCTGCGCTCCGGCCGAATTTATCGAGGCGAAAACGATCCGGTTGCCGGACGCCGTCATTACCCCCCAAGGCTGCGTGGACGCCCCGTCGAGGTCGCCAAATGTTCCACCGCTCGGGTTCGGCGTGTTGTAATTCGCAATGCGGGTGATCGCTCCCCCCGTAATCGGTACCGAGAACAGTCCGGTGTTCGGCCGCGTCGTCTTCTGGTCTGTGGCGAGAAACACCACCGTATTCCCGCTAATTAACGGTCTCCAGGTGAGCGGACCGAATTCGGAAAAGTTTCCCGTTCCGCCCGGAGCCGGTGTATTTGTATCCGCCAACTTCACAAATCGGCTTGTGGCCAGATCGAAGCTCCACAAACTGGCGTTCGGTGCTTGCGTGGTGAACGCTACCCACGTGCCTTCCATAGCCGGGCTCATGAAGATATTGATGTTGAAGGTCCCGTTGCCATCCGGCCGCGGGGTATTTGTCGCGGCTACTCTTACGAAAGCGAAGTCCTGTCCGGCGATGCTCATCGCCGCGAGAATTAAAGTTAGGCTGCGGCTCATACTGCCTGAGTATACTCCCTAGGTATCATTCGCTGTGCCAGGCTTTTTTCGCGCAGGGGGTTCGCGACAGTGGCCCTAGAAAATCGTCTCGGGAACGTGTTGCTCCGCAAGAACGAGTTAGGTCCGTTCCAACGTCGAGAGGGGGATTGGGTCGTAAGAGCCCGTAACAAGTCCAACTGGAATCACCAGCTTTTCTCAAGAGAGCCTTAAAAATGCAGCCGCAACTGCCAGCGCACCACGCGCCCGCCGCCGTCCTGCAGCGACTCATTCAGAAACTGCCCGGCCGGTGACGCCGTCACGTTCGCCTGAATCGTCTGCGCGTTCTGCGCCGGTGAGAACGGACTCACACTCACCTTCCCGTACATCGGCGTGTTCCAGATGTTGAAGAACTCCGTGCGGAACTCCATCCGGGCCCGCTCGCCGATCTTGATGTTCTTGACGATGTTCACGTCCCAGTTCTTCAGCCCCGGCCCGCGCTCCGTATTCCTGCCCAGCGTACCCGGCGCCGTTCGCAGCGCGCCCGTATTCGCCGCGATTCCGATATAGCGCGCCGCGCTGCGCTCAATCGGCGTATTCCCGTTATCCGGGTTCACATAGCCGGTCGGCGACGACGCTCGCGGCACCGCCCGCACTCCCGGCCGGCCCGCCGGATTAAAGTCCGGACGGTCAAAGGCTCCGCCGCCGATACCGTCGTGATCCAGGCCGTTGACCACCGTGTACGGCACCCCGCTCTCATAGGTCGTAATACCCGAAAGCTGCCAGCCGCCAAGCAGATGACCGGCCACGCCCTTCTGTGCCTTCAGGAACGGCAATTCATAGATGTAGGTGAATACCAGACGGTCCGGCCGGTCAAAGAAACCCACGCTCCGGTCGAGTGTCATCCCGCCAAAGAACGACGGAATCGACGAGTTTTGCAGCGACGACGTATTGCCGAACGAGAAGATCTCGCTCGCGTTGTCAATCACCTTCGAACGCGTATACGCCGTCGTGAACGCCAGTCCGTTCGCGAAACGCCGTTTCACTTCAAACTGCGCGGCGTGATAGATCGACGATGCTCCGTTGGTCCGGATCGTCCGCCCACCCTGCAATTGATCCAGCCGTAACTCGCGCCGCGTGATCGCCGTGTTCGCCGGCACGCGCCGCAGCTCCGCCGTCACCAGCGGATTGCCGTCCTCGGTCGCGAAGAGCTTCGTGCCTTTCGTGCCGACATACGCCATGTCCAGCAGCAAGCCAAACGGCAATTCGCGCTGAATTCCGGACGACCATCGCTGCACATAGGGGCTCCGCAGATCACCATAGACCGACGTCTGTGTCAGGAACGACGTCTTTGCCGGCGCCACCGTAGGCAGCAGCCCCGAGTAGGCGCCCAACCCGCGTGGATTCGCCGCCGTCACCTGCGAGGGCGTCGAATCCGACACCGACGACGGCGCCGTCGCCACCATATTCGAGGTCATGTTGTTGAAGTAGCTGTCGTAGCCGATCTGATAGCCGGCGCGGAACACGCCCTTCCCTCCGGCGAAGAGCCAGCCGAGCGGACCCGAATCCCGCCGCGGAGCATAAGCCAAGCCGATCGACGGACCCCAGTTGTTCTTGTCGCCCTTCACCTTGTTCGGCTTCAACAGCGGCGTATCGCCGGTCTGCGGATCGACATTGAACAACCCCGAATAGACCGGATTCAAAATCACATTCATCGGCACGCCGAAATACTCATAGCGCACGCCAGCCGTGAAGGTCAGCGACTGCGAGGCGCGCCAGCGATCCTGGAAGAAGTAGCTCTGGCGGAACAGCGAAGGGTAGTAGGTTGGATTGCCGAAGACGCGCGTCGCCGCACCCGTGCCGCCAAAATCGTCGAGGAAGTTCGCCAGGCCGGTGAAGTTCGTGCTCGCGCCGTAGCTCAGCGAGCCGCGCTCGTTAAACGGCGCTGCCTGCCGTGCACGCTGCTCCATCAAATCGAGCCCGAATCGCAAGGTGTGCGTTCCCTTCACCACGCTCATCGTGTTCTGCAGCACGAAATTGTTGAAGGTGCGGCCCTGCGGGAACGTGGCAGCGACTCCGTACCGGCTGAACGATCCCGTGTTCAGTCCGGCGATATCGATCTGCGGCATCTTGCGGCCCAGCGGGTTGGCCATATCGAGCGGAGCGTCGTAGACGAAGCGCGTATAGCCGGGTCGCAGTTCGTTGGTCATTGTGGGAGAAAAGACGTGCGTGTGATACAGCGAAACACTCTTCGACCGCTCCGCCGTGCTCGTGATGAAGCTCGGGAAGCTGAGCGTCTCGCCGCCGTTCGGCGCGGCGCTGTCGTGTATCAGAAAACGCCCGGAGAGCGTGTCGCGCGTGCCGAACCTGTTGTCGATCTTGGCGCCGTACTGGCGGATAGTCTGCGTCTGCGCATACGGCGTGATCAGGCGGCCCATCTCGATCGCCGGCCGGCCGTTGCCGAGTTCGATCGGCGCGACGCGCGAGACGCCATCGAAGCCCTTCGAGATGTCGAGGAACAGATCGGCGTTCCGGCTCGTGCCGCGTGGGAACAGCCGTTCCAGCGCCGCGCGCCCGGCGGCCGTCGGTGTCACCATCTCGTTCGAGCGTGTGGAGAACTGCCGCAGCTCTAGGTAGGAGAGGTGGTAGAACATCCTGTCGCGCAGCACCGGCCCACCCAACGTTCCGTCGAACTGCTGTTCGGTGCCGGCGAGATTCTTGCCGCGGGCGCGGATCGCCGGATCGGCGGCGAGGGAGCTGGAGATGGCGTCGTCGCGCGTCGAATCCAGCACGAAACCCGCCGTGCCATGCAAACTGTTCGTGCCGGAGCGCGTGATTAGGTTCACCACGCCGCCGCCGGCCCGTCCGAACTCAGAGTCGAAGTTACTCGTCTGGACCGAGACCTCCTGGATGCTGCCGGGATTCAGAACCTGGAACGCCTGACCGGCAACGGAGATGTCGTTGTTGTCCGTGCCATCAATCATGAAGTTGGTTGACCGCCCGCGTGTGCCGTTCACCACGAACGTGCGGGTGGGCGTGGCGAACTTGGTCGACGTGACGCCAGGAGCAGTGAGACCCAAATCGGCAGGGTTGCGGCTGGCATAGGGGAGCTGGCCAATCGCCTGCGTGCCCACCGTTACGCCGCGGACCGGAGCCTCAGTCTGTAACTGCACAGTGGTTTCCGAGACCTCGACGATCTGTTTGATGTCGCCGACCTGCAACGCCGCGTCCTGCGTGGTCGTTTGGGCGGCGCTCACCAGAATCCGGGGTGCGGAAAAGGTCTGAAAACCGGTGGTCCGGATGGAGATGGAATACTCGCCCGGATCGACCGCATCGAAGCGATAAAGCCCCGCGTCGTTGGACTGCGTGGTCCGCTGTACATTGGTTGCCAAAGCCGTCAGTTCGACGGTGGCATTGGCGATCACGCTCGACTGGGAGTCGGTGATCAAGCCGGAAACGGTACCGCGGCTGGTCTGCGCCGGTAGTGTCACTCCGAGGAAGCACAGAACAAGCAGTGCTCGAGAATTCATGGAAACCTCCCACTCCAATTCCCCAACGAGCTTGTGCTGTTAGTCTAACACGGTATCCACCACTTCGAAGGGGAGGGACCCTATGTCTCGTCAACGCAAAGCCGGCAGTTGGCCCCGCTCAACAGAGCAACTGGCCGGAAATACGCTACTAGCAGCTATAGGCGGACCCCTTTTGGTTCCACTGGCGAGGAGACCGTAGTCAGAGTGCATGCGACGAACTCTCCTTACGCTGGAAGCCGCGGCGGTTCTTGCCGCGCAGCAGCCGGTGCTCACCGTCAACGGCGGCATACCCATCGGCGACGACACTGGAACCCTTTGCGAACTAAAGGGCAAGGTGATGATGCTGCTACGCGAGGGACACTGTTTGCGCGACAACGTGCCGACCGTTTGCAATCGCGCGCACGCGCAGCTTCAACTGGTGTTCGAGGGCGATCACCTCACCGGCCTATTCGCGCGCGCCAAGGGCCACCACGTCTCGCCGCTGTTGACGGCGTTTCAAAAATGGCTGCGTGAGGCCACTACTTCTTGCCAGAGCTGAGGTACCGCTCAAACCAGCCGAGAATGTGTTCCAGCTTGGCGATGCGGTGCGAGGGGTACCCGCCGCGAATGCCGTGGGGCTCCTTGGGAATGCGCACCAGCACGGTGTCCACTTTCCGCGCTTTCAGGGCGAAGTAGAACTCTTCGCTCTGGCCGATCGGCGTTCGCCAGTCCTCCTCGCCGGTCAGCACCATGGTGGGCGTCGTAACCTTGTGCGCCTGGAACAGCGGCGACCGGTCGATGTACTGTTGCGGGTTGTCCCAGGGCGTGGCCTTCAGCCAGCGCATCATCGTCAGGCCGATGTCGCTGGAACCGGTCTGCGTAATCCAGTTGGTGACGGGGTATTGGGACACGGCGGCGGCGAACCGGTTCGTCTGCGTCACCGTCCACGCGGTGAGCAGGCCGCCGCCGCTGCCGCCGGTGACAAACAGCTTCCCGGGGTCGATGAAGCCCTTCGCGATCACGGCATCCACGCCAGTCATCAGATCCTTGAAATCGTCGCCCGGATATTTGGCGTGGATGACGTTGCCGAACTCCTCGCCGTAGCCCGTGGAGCCACGCGGATTGGAGTAGAACACCACGAAGCCGCGCCCGGCGAATACGTGCATCTGGTGCGTGAACTCCACGCCGTACATCTGGTGCGGACCGCCGTGGATATCCAAAAATAGCGGATACTTCCGGTTTGCGTCGAACCCCGGCGGGAAGACCAACCAGCCTTGCATGGGCTTGCCGTCGAAACTCTTCCACCGGATCTCCTCCACCTTTCCCATGGCGCGGGCCGCCAACAGGCCGGCGTTCGCGTTCGTCAGCCGCCGCGCCGCCCGCGGCTGATCCACGGCGAACGTGACTATATCCTTCGGCTCCTCCGGCGATGAAACCGGGATCGCCACCTGCTCATTCCTCGAGACGGAAAACGCGTCGGCGCCGCTGCTGCCGTAGGCCGTGGCGTATCGGGCGTTCCCGGTGGTGACGGCCACTGCCGGGCCGTCGATTGGAATGCGATAGAGGTGCGCTCTTCCCTCCGACTCGACGACAGCGAACAGGCTGCGCGACCGCTCGTCCCAGTTGGGCGCGACGATGTTGCGGTCCAACTCCTTACCCAGTTGGCGCAGGCCGGTGCCGTCGGCGTTCACAACATACAGGTTCTGGTTGTGGTTGGCGTTGCCCTTGTCGGCGAATCCTGTAAACGCGATCAGTTTTCCATCCGGCGAAACGGCCGGGTTCTGCTCCGTTCCATTCTCGCGTGTGAGACGGACCGGTTTTTCGCCGTCCAGAGAGAAGCGCCAGATGTCGTCGGGATAGAGAGTCGTGTCGGCATCGTCGCTTCGCGCGGCGTGGACCACGATCGCGTTTCCGCCGGGTGTCCAAGACGGCTCTCCGCCGTGTTCAAAGTCGCCATCCGTCACCTGCCGCGGCGTGCCGCCCATTGCCGGGACCACGAATACGTGTGTGAACCCGAGCGGCCGGTGGCCGATGCCCGCGACTCCGTCGGCGCGCCACTTTAGCCGGGTGACGGCGACGGCAGGCTCGGCCCAGATGGCGCCGCTAGGCGGTTTCGGCATGGGTACCGACCACTCGGGTTTGCCCGGCACCCGATTCAGGAAGGCCAGCGATTGCCCGTCGGGTGACCAGCTTAGCGCCGTGGGCGGTGTCTCCAAATCCGTGATTCTCGCTTCGACGCCTGTATCCATCCAGCGAATGAAGATCTGCGGTTTGCCGGTCCGCGTGGAAATGTAGGCCAGCTTTGTGCCGTCCGGCGACCAGCGCGGGTAAGAGTCCTTGTGCTTGCCGGCCGTAAGCGGCCGGTGATCCGTCCCGGCCGTCGCCGCAATCCAGAGGTTGGAATAGAAGGTGTCGGCGAAGCGGTCGGCTGTTTCGAGAACGTAGACCACCTGCCGTCCGTCCGGCGAAATCCGCGGCGAAGACGGCACGCGCCAATCGAAAACCGTCTCCGTTGTGAGCGGCGGCTTCGCGGCGGTTAAGGAAAAAACGAAGAGAACGGGCACCCCAATGCGCATTGTGCAATTATGCCGCAGCGGGGGAGACGCTTACGGAACCGTCAGAGCGGCTTGCAGGAACGGATCCTCCTCCTCACTGAACGCAGCGTAGGTCCAGGGCACCTCCACATCGGGCCGCAGCGTGTTGTTACCGGCCTGCACCAGGGCTCGAAACGCGCGCGTGGAGAACTGGCCGCGCAGGCCCAGGCTGTTGAGGGAGATCGTCACCACTTCGCCGAAATGCCCGGGCATGCCGCCGGTGTTCTCGCCCACGAGCGTAAAGCCGCGCTGCGCCAACTCTTCGGCGTTGAGCTCGCCGCTCGAAAACGTCTGGCGGCCGACGATGGCGACCTTCTTGACCGTCTCCGGCAGCGCGGGCAGCCAGCGGTGCAGGACGGCGGAGTTGCCGCCGCTGTTGTTGCGCAGATCGATAATGAAGCGCTCCACCGGCTGGGCCGCCAGCGCGGCCTCCAGCGAGGCGCGGAACTGACCGGCCGGCAGCGCCGGCATCTCGGCGCAGGTGTTGTACTTCACATAAATCGTTTTCGCTTCCGGCAGAACGTGGAACCAATAAAAAAAGCCGAGCGAGCGAGCCCACAGCGGAAACTTCGGTTCGGCGCGGAACGGCCCTGTCCACAGTGAAGCCGGCGCGGCCGTAATGGTAATTTCCCCGTTCAACGTCACCGAATTGCGATTGGCCAGGATACCGAGCGCGGAAAGGATTTCCGGGCTGATCAGGTAGTTGGGCGCCTGCACGCGGAACCAGGACTCGTTTTCATGCGGGATGTAGGGCCGGAGTTTCTCGATGACCTCTTCGATGGGAGTGTTGTCGATCTGGCGCACCACAGTGCCCAGGCTCCGCGCACTGTCCGCAGGGGCCGAGGTGAGAACCCAGCCCTCCTCAAACCAGCTCAGACGGAACGGGAAGCTGGTGAAAGCCGGACTGGTTCGCAAGTTGAGGAACGTGTGAGAATCCTTGGCGAAGGCGACGATGCGCGACAGTTCCATGGCGATCTCCACGTCGGTCATAGCGGGCACCTTCTCCCGTAGTGCCGAAACGGCGGCGTCCCACTCCTGCCTCGGTTTTTGCGTATAGAGGTTCGGGTGCCGGGCCTGGAGGGTGCCGATGAGATTCGCGATGTCGGCCTGCCAGCGTTCGTCGCGCTGAGCAAACGCCAGGGACGCCGACGCAAGGAAGACGAGGAGCCGCATAGGGCCGTTATAACAGATTGCGCGCCGGACTACGCCCAGAGTTCGTTGACGGGTTTGTAGAGCCCTTCGTTGGCGTAGGGCACGTACTCGAAGCCGCGGCCGAACGGATCGTCGTAGCGGATGTTGGTCCAATTGATACCGAGCGCCGAGTAGATGGTTGCCTCGATATCCTCCACCCGAATGTCGCGTTCCTCGGCCCAGCCGAACTCGCGCGTGCGCGCGCCGGTCTCATCGGTGACGCCGATGGCCTTGCCGCCCTTCACGCCGCCGCCGGCCAGGAAGAAGAACTGCTGCAGATAGTGGTCGCGTCCGGCCGTGGGGTTCAATGCGCCAACGGTACGGCCGAACTCTCCCATCATGACGATGAGCGTGCGGCCGAATTGACCGTTGGCTTTCAAGTCCTTGATCAGCTCGCTCATCGCGTCGTCGACGATTTTGCCGAGCGTGAAGATGTTGTTCTGGCCCTGCTGCGCCTGCTGGTAGATGTTGTTGTGCATGTCCCAGCCGCCGAGCGTCACTTGGATGTACCGCGTGCCCATATCGGCTTCGAAGACCTGTTTGGCCGTCAACAACGCGTTGCCGAAGGCGGTATTGCCATACCGGCCGCTGTCGGCGGTGGAGTAGCGGAACGCCTTGTCGACGGCGGCGTTATACATGAGGCCGCGGGCGGCGCTGTAGAAGGCGCCGAAATCGGTTACGGAGTCGCCGTACGGGGACTTGACGCGCAGCGGATTGTCCAGTCCTTCCAGGAGCGTGTACTTCGTCGCGAAGCGCGTGGCGCCATCGGGGTTCGTCGTGTTCGGCAGCCCATTGGTCGAAGGCGCCATCTTGAACGGTTCGAACGTGGCGGGCAGGTAGCCGGCGCCCACGGCGCCATCGGAGTTTAGGCCCAGGAATGTCGGGAAGATCTGATCCGGCCGCCGTTCGCCCCGCTTCTCGATCGCGACGATGGAACCCATGTTCGGGGCCACATCGCCCAGCACGGCGGCGGGGCTGCGGCCGATCTGCGCCCAGGTCTGGCTGAGCGTATGCTGCGCGGCCCAGGCGCGCCCGGAGCGGATCAGCGCGATGTCCCCGGCGCGCTCGGCCAACTTCGGAAACACACCCGTGTTCCACTGGACGCCGTTGATCGCCGTAGGGTTGAACGTGGACGGCGAAATGCCGTTCAGCATTTTGAGATCGAAGGTGTCCACATGACTGGGCGCGCCGGCGAGCAGAACGAACAGAACGCGGTCGGCCGAGTTCTGAGTCTTCACGTCCTGGCCCTTGACCAACTGCGCTTGCGCCGGCTGGGAGGCAAGAAACGTTCCGGCCAGGCCCGCGCCCGCCAGCCGGAAAAACCCCCGGCGGCTGGCCTGCGGACGGTGGAAGAACGGCACGTGCGAATGCGGGTTCTTTTGGACGAAGCGGCGGAATTTAGCTTGATCGAACATGTCCATGGCTCCTAGTAGTTAAAGAAAAAGTCCACTTTGTTATAGAGCGCCCACAGCAGATTCTCCGCCGCTTGCGTCCGGTTGCCGGAGTTCAACGCGGCCATGGCCGCCGAGCGCTCCGATTCGTCCGGCATTCTGGAAAGCACGTTCAGGTACAGGTTGTCGATCAGCTCCCGGTTGCCTTTGTTGACGTGCTGCCGCAAAAGGCTTTCGCGTCCATTGGTCACAGTGGACCTCGTACGCGCCATCACCAGGTTGTTATTCATGAGCGTCAACGCCTGTTGATCGGAGCCGTCGCGCCGGCGGTCGGTATCTTCCCGGTTGCCAGGGTAGAACGGATTCAGGAAACCGGCGGCGCCACCCCGCGAGGACGGCGAGGTCGTCTGCATCGCCCATTGAACGATCTTCGGAGCGGGCGCGGGTTCGTTCGGTACGCGGCTAGCCACGCCAAACGAAATGGGCGCGGCGACGTTCGACGTTTGGACGACCGCGTCGTAGATCTCCTCCGCCATCAGACGCTTGGCCAAACGGCGTGCGTGGAGCGAGTCCCAGGCCGGATTCCAATTGCCGTCGTAGCGGGCGCTCAGTTGGTAGGCGTCCGAGGTGGCGATCCGGCGCATCAGAGCCTTGAGATCGTACTTGTTGTCGATAAAGTCCTGGGCCAGATCGCGCAACAGTGCGGCGTTGGAGGGTTGCAGAGACCAGGGGGCGGCCGGAGGATTCTCCGGATCCAGCCGGGCCGGATCCATCTGATTGACGGGCTCCACAAGGCCCCGCACCATCAACTCTTTCCAAACATAATTTACCGTCGCGCGAGAGAAATTGAAATCGGAGGTGACCAGGCGCGCGGCCGCGGTGCGCCAAGGTTCGCCGGAGTTGGGCGTCGCCGTTCCGTCGCCGAACGGATACACGGGCGTAGCAACCCGCTGGGTGCCGATGGCCTGGCGCGGCGGACGGTTGCCGGTGGTGGTGTTCAATTGGTAGCTGCCGTTGCGGTTGAATTCAACGCCCCAATAGAAGAGATTCGGATCGGCCCGCTCGGCCCTCGGCTGCTGGGTGAACGTCGATTGGGCGAAGAAGGCCGAGAGGCTGTACGCCTGCATCCGCGATGCGCTCTTGCCCCACAGCGAGAGCGTATCCACGTGACCTCGGCCGTTGTGGCAGACGATGCAGTTGAAGTGCGAAATGCCGAGGAATGTCTCCGTCGTGGCCGACGCCATCTGGTCGAAGTGGTCCTGCACTGGCCCGCCCGTGGTCCGGTTGCCGACCTGCCAGTTCAACTCACCCTTGGTCCAGGAGTTCGTCCCCTCGGCGGCGATCAATTCGTACGCAATCCGGTTGTAGGGCTTGTTTTCCTTGAGCGAGTTGTAGATCCACGCGTAGAACGCCTCCCGGCCCTCGGCGCGGCGATTGGTGTTGGTCGCGCGAATCGTATCGGTATTCTTGTACAGGTCGCCGAAGAACATCGTCCACTTGTCGATCCACTCTTCGGAATTCAGGAGCTCGTCGACGTACTTGGCCCGCTTTTCGGCGTCGTTGTCGTTGACGAACTGCGTCAACCGCTCCACTTTCGGGACGCGGCCGGTGAGGTCGAGAGAAACGCGCCGGGCGAACTCATAGTCATTGGTTCGCGCGGCCGGCTCGATGCCTTTTTCCCGCAGGACTCCGAAGATGTGTTTGTCGATCAGGTTACCCGACGCCGAACCCTTCTGGCTGGCCTGGGTACGGCTGCCACCAGGGACAAAGTACGGCGTTTCAACCCGGCCTCCGAGCCGGTTGACGACAGATTCGGTGATCTCCGAGAATGAAAACCGGTTGCGCCGGGCATGAACGCTCTGGTCCATGAACTCGGCTCGTTTCGGGCCAAACATCACGCACTCGGCGTGGTCCGCGATTAACTCGACCTCTTCGGCTGGCTCCGATTGTTGTTGACCTTGCAATAGCGTCAGCGAGGACACGGACAGTCCTAGTGACGCAAGCACCCAATATGCCTTGCGTTTCATCGGCTTATGCTCCCCTACGTACATGGACCGTGCGTTCGCTGCGCGCCGGTTCTCTGTTTGCTGAAATCGAGATCCACGTCTCTTCGATTCTAAGGGATCGAACCCAAACGTTAACCAAAGAGTTTCGGCGCTAGGTCGAAATAGTTGACAACTGCCCCCGGAACCCCTATTACTTGCAAATGAGTTTCTAATCTAAGTTATTGAAAATAAATGGTTAGTGTCTGATAGACTAGTCCAGTGCCGGGCAAGTTGCACTTAGTACTTGTGGGGGTATTGGCTAGCCGATTGGCGATGCCCCAGGAACCGTTGACGCTAGACGCCGCAGTGCGGGAGGCGCTGGAGAGGCATCCGCTGGTGATGGCGGCCGACGGGCGCATCGCGACGGCGCAAGGACTGCTGGAACAGGCGTCGTTGCGGCCGAATCCTAGGTTAACGGTTCAGTTGGAGAACCTTCGCGCTTGGAGTTTTCCGTACCGGCCTGGCGTGGAGAACGACTACTTTTTATATGTCTCGCAGGTTCTGGAAACCAACGGAAAGCGGGAGCGGCGCGGCGAATTGGCGTCGGTCAACAAGTCGCTGGCGGCTACGGCCAGAGACCTGCTGCGGCAGCAAACCGTGGCCCGCGTCCGAACGGCGTTCGTGGCGGCGGCCGGGGCGGCGCGCCTGGCCGGCGTCTACGGCGAGACGCTTGAGAACTTCGCCGGGACCGTGAAATATCACGAGGCCCGCGTGCGCGAAGGCAACATGGCGGAAGCGGACCTGATCCGGATCCGCCTGGAGAACGAACGGTTGCGCCTGTCGGCCGGCGCCGCCCGGATGGAGGCCGAACGGTCCCTGATCGCGCTGCAGCGCGAGTTGGGACGTTCCGTCATTTCCTCGCCCCTCTTGATCGCTATGGATATCGAAAAGCCTCTGCTTGTCCCGGAGGAGACCGCCGAAGCGGCGCGGGCGGACCTGGCGCTGGCCCGGCAGGGCATTGAGGCCGCGCAGGCCAACGAAAAGCTGCAACTGGCGCTGGCGAGGCCGGACCTGGAGCTGTCGGGCGGTTACAAGCGGACGAACGGCGTCGACGGGCTGCTCGGCTATTTGAATGTCGATCTTCCGTGGCGGAATAAGAATCAGGGCAACATCGCCGCCGCCGGCGCTGAGACGCGAGTGGCCCGGGCGAACGTGGCCGCCGCCGAGGCGCTGGTGCGGGCCGAGGTGCGCGGTGCCTACGCCGAACTCCGCACGCGCCGGGAGCAATACGAATCGACGCTGCTGGCGCTGGTGGGCCACGCCCGCGAGACGGCCCGCATCGCGCAGGCCGCCTATCGCGAGGGCGGGACCGACCTGCTGCGCCTGTTGGACGCGGAACGAACGCGGTTGGAAACGGAGCTGCTGCGCGCGCAGGCGCTGGGCGAGTTGCGCCTGGCGGAGGTGGCGATCTTGAATGCGATGGGGGTAATGCCGTGAGGACCTGTTTGTTCGCAATCGTCCTGATAGCCGGTTGCGCCAAAGCGCCCGTGGCCGAGGCGCCGCCGCCGAAAGAAAAGCCGGAGGCCAACCCCGGATTGAAGCTTTCCGACGAGCTCCGCCGCGCGGCCGGCATCGTCGTGACGACGGTGCTGACGCGCGCCGAACCCCCGATGGCGCGGTTCAACGGCCGGCTGGTGCCGGACGAGGAGAAGACCCATCGCGCGGCGGCGATTGTGGACGGCCGGGTGATGCGGCTCTTCGCGAACGTGGGCGACCGTGTCGGGAAGGGGCAGGTGCTGGCTCGCATCCATAGCCACGAGATTCACGAGGCGCGCAGCGAATATCAGAAGGCAAAAGTGGAGCTGGCCCGGCTGGAGACGCAGCGCGCATTCGCCGAGAAGGCGCGCGACCGGGTGAAGCGGCTGCTGGATTTGAAGGCCGCGTCCGTGGAGCAGGTGGAACTGGCCGAGCGCGACGTTCGTAACGCGGCGGCGGCCATCGAATCGTCGCGAGCCGAATTGAAGCGGACCCGGCTGCACATCGAGGAGTTTCTGGACGTGAGCGTGGACGAACCGGCGGGGCACAAACCGGGCGAGACCGATCATGACGACGACACGGTACCTGTGCGCGCACCGGCCGCGGGCGTTGTACTGAGCCGTGTGGCGAATACCGGAACCGTGGTGAGGCCGGGCGATGAGCTATTCGTCATCAGCGATACCGGTTCGGTGTGGATGCTGGCGGCGGTGCCGGAGGCGGACATGGCCAAGGTCCGCGTGGGCATGGAGGCTCGTGTGTCGGTGCGGGCGTTTGAGGACCGGCCCTTCACCGGGCGGGTGACGCGGATCGGGGATCAACTCGACGCCGCGACACGGACGGTGCAGGCGCGCATCGCACTAAACAGCAGCGGCGGCGCATTGAAGCCGGAGATGTACGCAACAGCCGAGATGACCGTGGCCGGCGCGCCGGCCGGGGAGGCGGTGTATGTCCCGCGCGAAGCGGTGCAGGAGTGGAATGGGCACTCCGTGGTGTTCGTCGAGACAAGCG
This sequence comes from Acidobacteriota bacterium, assembly GCA_016871155.1. GTDB lineage: Bacteria > Acidobacteriota > Terriglobia > Bryobacterales > Bryobacteraceae. The sequence continues at coordinate 26,944 of VFZO01000052.1, forward strand.
CCGGCGCGTTTGAGCCGCGGGCGGTGGATCCGGGCGCGGGCGCGGCCGGGTTGGTGGCGATCCGGCAAGGGTTGCAGCCCGGCGAGCGGGTCGTGACCCGGGGATCTTTTGTATTGAAATCCGAGATGTTGAAATCGACGCTGATTGAGGAATAGCGTGCTAAACCGGCTGATTGACGCTGCCTTAGGAAACCGCGTGATTGTGTTGGCGGCGCTGGCGCTGCTGGTGGCCGGCGGTGTGTTCAGTCTTCTGCAACTCCCGATCGACGCGTTCCCGGATCTGACGAACAATCAGGTGACCGTCGTCACGGCGTGTCCGGGCATGGCGCCGGCGGAGGTGGAGCAACTGGTCTCCTGGCCGGTCGAATCGGCGTTGATGGGGCTGCCGAACGTGACCGAGGCGCGATCGATCTCAAAGTTCGCCCTTTCGAAGATCACTATCGTGTTCAACGACGAGGTGAATGCCTACTTCGCGCGGCAGCTTGTAACCGAGCGGCTGCAGGAGGTTCGGAGCCGCATCCCGATGGGATTGGAGCCCGGCCTGGGCCCGAACGCCACGCCGTTCGGCGAAGTGTTCCAGTTCACGCTGGACAGCAAAACGGTGCCCCTCGACGAGCGGAAGGCGTTTTTGGATTGGGTGATCCGGCCGGTGCTGCGAACCGTCCCGGGCATCGTCGAGGTGGAGACCTGGGGCGGGCTGACTCGGCAATGGGAGGTGGAAGTGAAGCCGGAGGCGCTGGAGCGCTACGGCCTGACACTGCGCGATATCGAGCGGGCGATCGGCGAGTCCAACCAGAACTTCGGCGGCGGGTTCATCGAACACGCGGGCGAACAGTATACGGTGGTGGGCAAGGGCCGGGTCGCATCGCCCGGTGAACTGGAGCGCATCGTGATCGCCTCGCGCGCGGGGACTCCGATTCGAATCGGTGACGTGGCGCGCGTCCACGCGGGCGCGATGCAACGGCAGGGCGCGACGCTGCGCGATGGCCAGGGCGAAACCGTATCGGCCATGGCGATCATGCTGAAGGGCGAAAACTCCCGCGAGGTGATTCAGCGCGTGAAACAGCGCCTGGCCACGTTGAAGATGCCGGCCGGCGTGGAGCTGGTTCCGTTCTACGACCAGAGCGAAATCATCAACCGCACGATTGGAACCGTGCGGCGGAATCTAAGCGAGGCCGGGCTGCTGGTGGCGGCGGTGCTGCTGCTGTTTCTCGGCAACGTTCGAGCCGCGCTGCTGGTGGCGTCCGTCATTCCGCTGTCGCTGCTGGCGGGATTTATCGGTATGCGCTGGTTCGGCGTCACGGCGAACCTGATGTCGCTGGGAGCGGTCGATTTCGGGATGATCGTGGACGGCGCGGTTGTGATGATGGAGAACGCGGTGACGCGCCTGGGAGAAGCGCGCGAGGACCGCATGGAAGTGCTGCGCAAAGCCGCGCATGAGGTGGCCCGGCCCATTGTCTTCGCCGTGGGGATCATCATCGCGGTCTACATGCCGATCTTCTTTTTGGAGGGCCTGGAAGGCCGGCTGTTCCGGCCGATGGCGGTGACCGTGGTAGCGGCGTTGGCGGGTTCGCTGGCGTTGGCGCTCTTCGGCATGCCGGTGCTGGCGTCGTACCTTTTGCGCGTTCGCGCCGCGCATGGCGAAGGCTGGTTCGGCGGGGTGCGGCGGGGCTACGGCCGGTTGCTGAAAATCGCGCTCCGGTTTCGCGCGCTGACGGTCGCCGTGGGAGCGGCGATCGCGGCGGTGGCCTTCGGGTCGTTGCACTTCATCGGGTCTGAGTTCATGCCGCGATTGGAGG
>VFZO01000053.1 GCA_016871155.1 Acidobacteriota bacterium
ATACGCTGACGATCTACACGGCCGACCAGGGCCCGGAGTGGCCGCATTCGAAATGGACGGTATACGACACAGGCCTGCGCGTTCCGTTCGTAGCGCGCTGGCAGGGAAAGATTCCGCGCGGGGCCGTGACAGGCGCAATGGTGTCGTTCGTCGATATGACGCCCACGCTGCTGGAGATCGCCGGCGCGAAGCCAGTTGCCGGATTGGACGGCTCCAGCTTTGTGAGCGTGCTGACAGGCAAGGCGAAGAGGTTCCGGACCGAGATTTACGCGTCGCACTCCGGCGACAAAGAGATGAACGTGTGCCCGCAGCGCGGCATCCGGGACACCCGGTATAAATTCGTGCTGAATCTTCACCCGGAACGAAAGTGGACCACCCACTTTACGAAAGTCGACGGCATTCCGGACTCTCATCGCGATGTCTACGCTACTTGGGAGGAGAAAGCGAAGACCGACCCAAGAGCGGCCAAGCTGTTGGAGATCATCGAGAGGCACCCGCGCGAGGAGCTTTATGACACGCACAGCGACCCGTACGAATTGGAAAACCTCATCGACAAGCCGGAGCATCAAAAAACGGCCGCGCGGCTCCGTGAACGCATGACCGCGATGCGCAAGCAGCTTCAAGATCCGGAAGAGTAGATAACCCTGTTAGAATACCCGCTGACACTATGCAAGCCTCATCGAAACTCTCCCGCCGCCAGATGCTTGGCGCACTGGGCTGGAGCACTCTCCATGGCGCCGCGACGCCGGAGCGCCCGAACGTTTTGTATATCTACACGGACGACCATTCCTATCGCACGTTGAGTTGCTACAAGGAAGCCTACCCATGGGTGAAAACGCCGAACTTCGATAAGCTGGCCGCCTCCGGCGTCCGTTTCCTGGCCGCTTACAACGGCTCCTGGTGCATGCCATCGCGCACCGTCATGCTGACCGGCAGACACACTTCGAGCGTAGAGTCGATGCGGATGGAAGGTGAGTATCCGGGATGCGTGTACGATCCGGAGAAGTGTCCGTTCTGGCCGAAGATCTACCGGCAAAAAGGTTATGTGACGGCACAGATCGGCAAGTGGCATACAGGAACGGACACTGGCTACGGCCGCGACTGGGATTTCCAGATCGTGTGGAACCGGCCGAAGTATACCGAATCGAGCCAGAATTATTACTACGATCAGCCGATCACATACCAAGGCGGAAAAACGGAGATTCTGAAGCGCTACTCGACCGATCAATACACCGATTGGGCAATCGATTTCATCAAGGGCGAAGGCCGCGACAAAACCAAGCCCTGGTACCTTTGGCTCTGCTACGGTGCCGTGCACAGCCCGTATCAACCGGCGAAGCGCCACTTGGAGGAACTGGCGGGTATCGACTTCGAAACACCGAAGGATATTTACCCGCCGCGGGCCACGAAGCCGGACTGGGCGCAGAAGATTAACAGTTGGCGCAAAGGACCGGCCGGTACGCCGGTTTCCGGAAACAAGACGCTCATCGAGTGGGTGCGCCAGTATCATCAGGGCGTGCTGGCGCTCGATGAAGCGGTCGGCCGGCTGATGAGTACGCTCGAAGATACAAATCAGCGCAAGAACACGCTGGTGGTGTTCACGTCGGACCAGGGGCTGGCGTTCGGCCAACATGGATTCCGCGGCGTCAAGGTGGCACCGTACGACGCCAACATCCGTTCTCCCCTTGTGTTCTCGATGCCCGGCAAGATTCCGGAAGGCCAGGTCTGCGACGTTCCTGTGAGCGGCGTCGACATACCGGCGACGATATTCAAGTTCACCGGTATTGCGCCACCGTGGGAGACGCATGGGCACGACCTAACTCCGTTGCTGAAGAACGCAAAGGCCGCGTGGCCGCACACGACGATGATGGTGGCGAGCGGACAGAAATTCGGCAGCGATATCACGCCGGTGCTGGACGGTAAGAGCGCCATGCACGCCGATGTGCCCTTCTACATTCTGATTCGCGAGAAGCACTTGAAGTATGTGCGCCCGATGATTACGGATTTGGAGGAGCTCTACGACCTGGACAAGGACCCGGAAGAGCTTAATAACCTGGCCATTGATCCCAAGCACCAAGCAACGCTGAAGCGGCTGCGCGCCAAGGCGCTGGCGGAGTTGAAACGCACCAAAGCGCCGATCGCCGATAAGCTGCCCCCGATTCGCGAAGCCGTAAAAGCGTAGATGCGATTCGCAACCTGGATGCTGATCGTCCCGGCGCTGCTAGCCGGGAACGACCGTTATGGCGGCGACACGCGCGTCCGGCTTCACGCCAGTGGGAATTTTCGAGTCGCGCAGATGAAGGGCCGCTGGTTCCTGGTGACGCCGGAAGGACATCCGTACTTCGCTCTTGGAGCGAATCACGTCAACGCCTACTTTAAGAACGAGGCTCAGGCAAGCGAAGCGGCGATTCTGAAGTCGATCCGCAAGATTGGGTTTAACGCGGGCGACGCCTACCAGCCCGTCCCTTCGTATGCGGCGCAGTTGCCGTGGATTCATCCGATTGTCAACTACGGCGTCCAGAATCCCGATGTGTTCGACGACAGCGTCCTGAAGAAAATCCACTCGCACGTGCGGCAGGCCGCGGCCATGGTTCGAGACAATCCCTGGGTCATCGGCATCGCCGGACCCGACTTGCCCGTCTGGAACTCCAAGCGGGTGGACATGTTCCGCGAGCACCCTCGCTACCGGCAATTTCTTCGCGCGCGGTACTCCAGCATCGAAGCCTTCAACGCCAAACACAACACGGCATTTCAAGCGTTCGAAGAGATCAAGGCGCCGCTGGAGTCCGGGGACGACGCGGAGTTCGCCGCCCTGATCGCGGATCGATTATTCCGAACAGTCCGCGACGCCGTGCGGGAAGGCGCCCCGAACCACCTGTTTCTTGGGGAGCGGACTTACTTGCGCTCCGTCCCACCCCAAGTGCTGGAGACGATGGCGCGCTACGTCGACGTGTTTTGCACGCAGGCTGTGATTCTCTCCGCCCAGCGTCCTCCGGAGTGGCAGAGCTTCCAGGCCGATGGCTGGGACCGGGAGTTCGCGATTACGGGCAAGCCAACAGTCCTTATCGACTGGGCCGCTCCGTTCTCGTTGAGAGAAACGTTCCAGTCGCCACAAGGCGAAATTCGAAACGAACGCGACGCCTCCAAGGACGCCGCATTATTTCTGGGGAACGCGATTGAGCGGCCCTATCTGGTGGGGGTGTTTGTCTGCCAGCTGATCGGGACGCATCCAAACGATGTGCGGTTCTTTCAGGACTCGGCGCGCCGAAGCTATCTTCGAGACGATGGCACCGCGTACCGATATCGCACAGGCGTTTACAGCGGTGCGCTGCGAAAAGCCTTGACGCGCGTGTACGCTACCCTGAAATAGATAATGAGAGGCATCATTCTTGCCGGTGGCAGCGGCACCCGGCTATTTCCCATCACCGAAGCGGTGAGCAAACAGTTGCTTCCGGTCTACGACAAGCCGATGATCTACTATCCGCTTTCGACCCTTATGCTGGCGGGTATTCGAGAAATCCTGGTCATCTCGACGCCACAGGACCTTCCAGTGTTCCGCCGCCTGCTTGGCGACGGCACCCGGTTCGGAATCCGGTTGGAATACGCCGAACAGCCGAAGCCGGAGGGTTTGGCCCAGGCGTTTCACATTGGCCGCCATTTTGTCGACGGCGGACCCGCTGCGCTCATTCTGGGCGATAACCTCTTCTACGGCCACGGCATCTCACAACAGTTGCAGCGCGCGGCGAAGCGCAGCGAGGGTGCGACCGTGTTTGGTTACTGGGTTCGGGATCCCGAACGTTACGGCGTCGTTGAGATGGACGGCAACGGGAGAGCCATCTCGATCGAAGAGAAGCCGGCACGTCCCAAGTCCCACTACGCAGTCGTTGGCCTGTACTTCTACGACCGGACGATCACGGCGGTGGCCGACTCCATTCAGCCTTCCGCCCGCGGAGAATTGGAAATCACCGATGTCAACAGGGTCTATCTGAACAACGGCTCACTGCAGGTAGAAATGCTTGGCAGAGGCATGGCGTGGCTCGATACGGGCACCCATGAGTCTCTGCTCCAAGCCGGCAACTTTGTCGAGACGATCGAGCAGCGGCAGGGTCTGAAGATCGGTTGCCCGGAAGAGGTGGCGTTTCACATGGGATGGCTGATGGCGGAGCAACTCCAGGAGTCGGCGCTTCGCTACAAGAGTTCGACCTACGGCGAATACCTTCGCGGCCTGCTAACCCACCACCGCTAGCGAATATTCACGAGGCCCGGCGCGGAGGGCGCCTGCGGGGGCGGCGCACCGGCATCGGCCTTGCGCCAAGGCCTCGCCGCCACCATCGCTCGTGCCAACTGACCCGGCTGAAAGACGATGGATGGCCACAGGAACACTTCATTGGTGCACCAGCATTGCTTGGCGGCGACGGTTGCACGAAGCGCCTCCGCTTGGGCCGAGTTCCACAGCTCCGTGAAGCTCTGCTGCCGAAGGTTGCCGAGCGGAGCATGCGTCTCACAGAAGCTGACATCTCCGTTTGCGTAGACGACGGCGCTGAGCCTTCCGGCGCGGCAGGGCACCACTTGACGTTGCTCGGTGGCCGTCTTCGTCTTGGCCCATTGCAGCATGGGTTCCACGATACTTCCGAATCGTTGCTCCTCGCGAGGCGCCCATACTGACTGCACGTAGCGGTAGAGCTCCTGATAGTGCGCCAAAGTGGGTCCGTGAAGCGATGGGTTCTTTCTGTCTCCCCGAATCAAGGCCAGATTGTGATGGTCCATGGCCGGGCAGTTGTCGTAGAGATACTTGGTCAGCGCGGCCACTTCCCCCATGTTCTCCGAGGTGGCCGTCGAGATCGAGTGAATGCGCAACCGCGGATCGCGCTTCTGCAACTCCGCCAGGCGGGCATAGGTTTCCATTGACCGGGCAAACGCATCCTTCATACCGCGAAACCGGTCGTGATACTCGGGCATACCGTCGAGCGATAGCTCCACGGCGAACAACTGCAAGGTCGGCTCGCGCAGGACGTCCTCCAGGGCATCCACCGTGCGATCCGCGAAACTGCCGTTGGTCGGCACGTAGATCTGCCGCACGCCGTTGTCGCGAATGAAGAAACGGCAGATCTCAGCGAATTCCTTTCGAAGGAACGGCTCGCCGCCCGAGAGATTCAGGTTTTCAATGGGACCGAGCTCGCGCGATAGTCGGCGGATCTCATCGACCGACAGATCGTCGCGCCGGTTCAGGTTTCGCCAATAAAAACAGTGTTCGCAGGTCTGATTGCAGATCGAATTGATGAAGAGAATCAGAAAGGGCGGCGTCTTATCCCCGATGCCATAATTCCGCAAAGTCAATTTTGCGTGGCGCGACGTTCTGGCAAGAAGATCCAAACTTCTCCTAGACTAACAGAAACGCCCTCATGCGCTTCTGCCTGCTTAGCACGTTCTTCCCGCCGCACCATTTTGGCGGCGATGCCGTGTTCGTGGCGTCGCTGGCGAATCTGCTGGCCGAAGCGGGTCACCATGTGGAAGCCGTCCACTGCGGCGACTCGTTCGACTTGCTGGCGCGAGGCGTTTCTCCTTCGCCTTTTCCGATTCATCCAAAAGTGATTGTCCATACGCTGCGTTCGCCTCTAGGCGCGATAGCGCCGCTTGTGGCCCACTGCACCGGCAAGGATTGGACGTACGGCGCACGGCTTCAACAGATTATTGGTCAGGGGTTTGACGTCACGCATTGGCACAACGCGTCGTTGCTTGGGGCGCCACAGTCTTTCCGTTGGGGCAGCGGTTTGCGATTGATGACGCTGCACGAATACTGGTTGGTGTGCCCTTCCCACGTACTGTTCCGCAATGGTACCGAGGCCTGCGACAACAGAACCTGCTACACCTGTACGATGAGCCGGGGCCGGCCGCCCCAATTGTGGCGTTCGAATGGAGTAATAGGCTCCGGCCTCGAAAACATCGACCTTTTCCTGGCGCCCAGCGACTTTGTGCAGGAGACTGTAAGCCAATTTCTCCCATCGCTGCCCATTCAAGTGCTGCCGAATTTTCTTCCCGACCGGCCGCGCCTCAATCTTCCGCGGGAGAACTTTTGCCTGATCGTCTCGCGCCTCGAAGCGGCCAAAGGCGTGCAAACGGTCCTGCCGCTGTTTCGCGAGAACGGACTGCCGCTGAAAATCGCCGGAGCCGGCGAGCATGAGCCGGAACTTCGAGCGCTGGCAGCTGGCGCTCCCAACATCGAGTTCCTCGGCCGGGTGCCCTTCGATCAACTGCCCAGCCTTTACAGCCGCGCGCGCGCGACGATCGTTCCCTCGATCTGCCATGAGACGTTCGGCCTGGTGGTTCTGGAGTCCTTACAGCAAGGTACGCCCGTCTTCACGAGCGAGTATGGCGCACTACCGTCAATCATCGCCGAGACTGGCGGCGGAGGCGTATTTCGCAATACGGCCGAGTTGGCCGGGCTCTTGGAAACGGCGCGGCCCGTGGAGCCGGACCTGACGCGATTCTCGCCCCCTTCACATCTGCAAAGTTATTTGGAGGCGATCAAGGACGCAAAATCCGGTCGAAGAACTCCTGCACTCGCTTGAGATTTTCCGGTGTTTGAAACTTCGGTCCGCCGTGGCCGCCGCCGGGAATCAGGTCGAAAGTGGCCTGGGCGCCCTTCGCCTTGAGTGCCTCGAAGAGGATCTCACTCTGCTCTGCTGGAACCAGAGGATCGGCATCCCCGTGCTGAATCAGAAACGGCGGGTCGTTCCTTGAGGCATACTTCGCTGGATTCGCGTTTTCGGCAAGCTCCGGGTTCTGCTGCACCAGCGCGCCGATCAACTGATTCTCGGGCGAGTCCGGCGCATCATGATCCATCGTCGAAGGATGATGCGACATCCGGGCGACGCGGGTGGGTCCATACCAATCCACCACGGCCTGGACTCCGGCGTTCTCGCCGAACTCGGGAACGTCCCCCGTCGTTCCCAGAAAAGCGACGAGGTGCCCCCCCGCGGAGGAACCCCAGATACCGATCCGGTTGGGATCGATTGAATACTTCGCGGCATTCTCGCGCAGCCAGCGAATCGCCGCCTTGCAGTCCTTCGCATTCGCCGGAAAGGGCGCCTCCTGCGTATAGCGATATCCGACTGAGGCCGCAATATAGCCGCGTCCAACGAACGGAATCACTGGAGCGGCCTCCTTCGAACCGGCGCGCCACGCGCCGCCGTGAATCCAGACGATGAGCGGGAGCGGCTTGGCGGGCGCCTGCGCGGGCAGGTAGACGTCGAGTTTGACTTCCCGTTCGCCCACTTTGGCGTAGACGATGTCCCGCTCGGCCCGGACGCCTGGCGGCAGCGGCCTGGGCGCGGCCGGGGCCGGAATTCTTGCGGCTTCGCTGAAAAGAACCGCCTTGCTCCCAGGCGGCTGCGCGATTGCCGGCCGGCCGGTTAGGTATCCGTTGCGTATCAGAAAGGAGTCGGTCATGTAGAGCGTCGAGGCGTGCCAGGAGTAGTCGCCGCCCGGCTTGTCGTTGAAAAATCCGTGTTTCTGACCCTTCGCCGAATAGATCTCGAGTCGATTCTTCAAGGCCAGTGTCTTGTCGAAGTATGAACGTGCCTGAGCATACAGCAGATCTTCTGTGCCGAAGAACATAACCATCGGCGGGAGTCCGGCTCGCAGTGGCGCGTCCGTCATTCCCGGGTTGTAGAGCAGCAACAGGCCCGGTGTGGTCTCCGGCTTTGAGAGCAAATGCAACGCACACACGCCACCGGCCGACCCGCCACCGGCCGCGATCCTTGCAGGATCCATGCCATGCGCAGAAGCGTTCTGTTTGAGCCAGGTCATTGCGCTGAGACAGTCCTCCAGCGCCTCCGCCTTCGTGGTTTTGTGTTTAGACTCGATCCGATATTCGGCGCTTGCCGCGACCATCCCGCGGCTGGCCAAATAGGCGGCCTTCGAGAAAAACTGTTTCGGCGACCCGTTCCTGAAACCGCCGCCGAAAAAAAACAGTGCACCGGGCCGAGCGTCGGAAGCCTTCCACCCGGCCGGGTAAAAGAAGGTGAGCTTCAACTCGCCCTGCGGAGTCGCCTTGTACACGACCTCCTGCCGGCCGACGGCGAAGAGGGGCGCCAAACACCCGAAAACAACCAAGCTTCGAAACATAACGAACGGATTGTACCCTATTAAGTTGGAAAGCACTTGGAGCAAGTACATTTCGCCAGCCGGCCTGCGCGAACTCGTCTGGAATACGGCGCCCTATTTGAAAACCCGCGCAGCCGACACGCCGTTTCTCAAGACCCTGCACGCCGAACCGGAAGACTCGGTGTACGGCTACTTCGAATTCTGCCTGGCTGCGCACCACACAACCGTGGCCACCTACGTGCCTACCGATGTCGATTCGAAAATTCGCGGCCTGCTCTGGCGCGACACCAGCGACCAGGAGCAGTTACGGCGTATGGCGGCGAAGGCCCTGGAGATGCACTCCTGGACGCTCGACGGCTTCTCGCTGCGGACCGTGGACTGCGGCAGGCATGGAATCGTCAGCGGACATGATGGCGAATGGCTGTCCGTCGCCGCCGGGGCCTTGGGCCGATTTCTCGGCCGCGGCGACACCGAATCCGCTGAGCGAGTGCACGAAGCGATTCATCAGGAACTGCTGCGTGAAATCGCAGCGTTTGAGTACCTGCTTCCGATCCAAGGCCGCGAACTGGACGTGATGCGTTTGGCGATGAGCGTCACGCACAACCTGGGAGACTTGAATCAAGGAATCAGTTTTTGGAGCGGGCCGGTGCGCAATTCGGCCTCGGCGCGCCAATTTGAGAGGCTGGCGCAGGAGAACGCAAGCGGATACGGCGGCGCTTTCCGGGGCCCGTGTGCCCTCTACAAGGAGTTGCTCGCAAGCGAGGGGCACCGGCACTATCCGCTGCGGGCGATCAAGTGCCTGCGCCAGTCGCCCGGCCTGATGCTGCCGCTGGGTCCGTTCTTTGACGATTACGGCGCCTTGCTCTCCACGACACCGCTGCTCGACGGCGGCGGCCGGGCCGAGATTCTGGAGGCCCTGGTGCGGGGCTGCAGAAAAGTACCGAACCAGCACGGCTACTACCGTGCAATCGCGGGCTTCCAGGAGGGCTCGCAGCGTGCCTTTGCCCAGGCGGCTGCTGCGCTGCCGGCTTCGGCGGGGAAGCTGTTGAAGGAGATGCGGCAAAAGGTCTCCATGCCCCGCCGCTCGTTTGAATCCACCTACGTGAAGCGCGTGGAGCGGCTGCGCAACGCCGTCAATTCCTGACGCGTTAACAGGCGCCATGTGCCGATCGCCAATTTTCCGATCGACAAGTCACCGATCGCCACGCGCACCAGCTTCATGACCCGGGCATCGAGCGCCTCCACCATGCGCCGAACCTGGCGGTTGCGGCCCTCGGTGAGAGTGATTTCGAAGTGAGTGTATTTGCCGGAATCGCGGATCCGCTTGACCCGCGCTGGGCGAGTTGGACCGTCGCTCAGTTCCACGCCATCGCGCAGCCGCTGCAATTGCTCGTCGGTGAGCAGAGTGGACGCCTTCACCAGGTACGTCTTCGGCACATGCGACTCCGGGCTCGTCACATGATCGGCGAACTGATTGTCGTTGGTCATCAAGAGCAGCCCGGACGTATCCAAATCCAAGCGGCCGACAGGCGAAAGAAAGGTGTCGATCTCGTCGACAAGCTGATAAACCGTCGGCCGCCCCTCTGGATCCTTATACGTCGTTAAGTAGCCGGCCGGCTTGTAGAGCAGAACATACAGCCGCTCCCGATCGTGCAGCGGCTTGCCGTCGAAGCGAACACGATCGCGGTCCATGTTCACCCAGTGGTCCGGATCTTCAACCGTTTTCCCGTTTACTTGTACGCGCCGGGCGTGAATCCAACTGCGCGCTTCCGTCCGTGACCCCACGCCGGCCTTGGACAGCACGCGCTCCAATGTTTTTTGTGTTCCCAATGTGGCTATTCTAGGGCATGACACGTGCCGCCGTCCTGCAAGCGGGAAGTATTCCCTCGAATGCGGACGTCACTCTCGCAAAGTTGCAGGGCTTCGCCGATGAGACTGACCTTCCCCGATTTCGCTACCAGTCTTCACTAGAAAGGCCCAGGTTCATCTAACCGCGTTAGAGTGCCGATACGCCGCGTCTGGACGGGAGAAACCACGCGCACCCCCGGTTGTGCAATCTTCAAAGACCGCCGGCCATTCGGCGCTCAAAAGATAAGCTTGATGCTCATCGTCACCTGCCGCTGCCCGTGGCCCTTCTCATCCACGATGGTACCGAACGCCGTTGCCGTCGGTGTTGTGTTTGGCCCGGCAAACTGCACATGATTCAGCGAGTTAAAGGTCTCAAAACGGAACTGCGAGCGCACCTTCTCGGAGATGCGGAAGTTCTTGAACATCGACAGATCGAAGTTGTTGATCCCGTCCGCCCGAATTCCGTTAAACCTCGAATTCAGCGTGCGGATGTTGTTGGCCAACTGTTGCGCCGGAACCTTGTTGAACCCCGCATCCGTGTTGAACCAGCGCTCCGCCCTGCGCTGGCTAATGGGTAACACCACGTCATCCAACGTACCGTTGAAAATGGCGTTGCCAAATCCGAGAGTGTCGCCGGTCTGCCCCTCGAACCAACCCTGGAACTGCCAGCCGCCAACCGCCAGGTCGGCAATGCGCGGAATTCCGCCCAGGAATTTCTTGCCACGGCCGAAAGGGAGTTCGTAGATGCCGCTGAAGACAAACCGGTGGGTAAAGTCAAAGGGAGAAATCACTTTTTCCAAATAGGAATCGGTATCGTTCAGATAGTTCACCGCCTCCATAAACTTTGAATACGTCCAGCTCAATTGGAAGGATAATCCTGCCGAATAGCGCTTCTCGGCGGAGAGTTGCATGGAATGGAAGTAGGAGTAGCCCGCCGGGAGGTCGACGGTTATATCGCCGAAGTGCGGATACGGGCGCAGCAATTGGGCACGGCCGACGTTCTGGTTCGCGAGGCCGGTGCCGGTGTACTCCGGCAGGCCGAAGAACGGGCTGCGAACCTGGGCGCTCAGGAAGTCGATCACAGGCTGATCGCGGGTCACAAGCGAGGACAGATATTGCCTGGGTACCGGATTCAAATTCTGATTGACGAGAAGTTTCGTGCCGCGATTGCCAACGTAAGAAAGGTCGATAACAGTCTTGGCGGGAAGTTCGCGTTGAATGGAAAACGACCAGCGTTGCATGTACGGATTCTGAGGGTTGCCGGCAAAGAAGCTAACCCCCCGGCCCAGGAACGTGTTCAAGCCATCCCCGGAACCGCGCGCCGATTCAATTCCGTTGGGAAACGGATTCGAAAGCGTGGCGGCGTAGGACTGGCCATTGTTCAGCGACGCGATCAGGTTCGTTGGTTGATTGAAGCCCCCCTGATTGATGCCTGTGCGGTCGACGCCATTCACGTCGAAGAAAATTCCGTATCCAGCACGGATCACCGTCTTTCGATTCCACTGGTATGCAAGGCCAACACGCGGGGCGAAGTTGTTCCCGTCCGGATTCCAAAGTCCGCGAGAGTTTCCGTTCACGCCAGCGAAGGTTAACCCGCCTAGGGTGCGAAACGAAGGAGCCGCGAGTTCCGAAATCGGGCTACGCGCATAGGCTGCCGCAACGGCTGCCGAGGTCGGGTTCGGAGTGGTGAAGTCGAAGCCCTGGATCGTGCGATTGAATCGCTCGAACGGGGCCTTCTCGTATTCATAGCGAAGTCCGAGATTCACTGTAAGTTTGGAATTCAAGCGCCAATCGTCCTGCGCAAAGAAGGCGAGATAGGAAGACTCCTCCGCACGGGTGGCATTGTTGTTGATTACGCCGCCGGTCGCGATACCAAACAACATACTGGCCAAGCCCTGACCCTTCGGAGACGCCGGAGAATTGTCCAGCGGGCCGTTGGTAAAGTTGGTGCCGAAGGTGAATTGAGGATTCACAAAGCCGGGTGCACGGCCGGTCTCGCGCTGGAGCCGGTACTCGGCCCCATAGCGCATTGAGTGGCTGCCGCGAATGTTGGTCAGGGTGGCCGAGGCGGTGTGATAGTTCGTGCTGCCACGGCTGGGCGCTCCCAACCCCAGCGATGTATAGTTCGTTACGTTCGACTGCGGAAAAATCAACGAGGTCACGTCGAGCTTCGAGCCGATTTCGTTTTTGAGCGAGGACGGCAAACCGAGCGATGTGATATCGAAGCCGGCGGATCCGCGTGTTGTGTCGTCAGCCTGGTAACTTACGCTGTATCGAACGTTGAACAGCAAACTTGGGCTGAACACGTGAACATCGTCCGCCACCGCGCCCCATCCGGTTCGATCCAGGATATCCTCGAAGACCGGTCCGGGTAGAGTATCGGTCTTGTTGTCGTGCTGCGAATTGTTCCACCGGAAGAAGAAGCGATTGGCGGCCGTGAATTGATGATCCACGCGGCTGGTAACCGTGTAGTTCTCGCGGAAGATCTGCCGGGTTCGAAAATAGTTTTGCGAGAAGTCCACTGTTCCCGCCTGGTTGCCTTCCGGATAGAACTCCAGCAACTTTGTTGCGACGGGATGAATTCGGGACGGGGGCACGATGTTGTTCGGCAGCGGTTGCCGTGAAAATCGTCCATTCGGAGCGGAGGCGATGGTGAAAGGATCGAAGATCTGATATCGCGAACCACCAGCCGCCAGGAGCCTGGAGAAATCACCGCGCCGCTCCTCGCTTGTCGGAACCGTCGCGGTGTTGCTCAGGTTCCGTGTAATATTCAGGTCTTCGAAGCCGAAAGTCCAAAACGTCTTGTTCCGGCCGTCGTAGATCTTCGGAAGCCTGACGGGGCCTGTGACCGTGCCGCCGTAACGTTGGTGAAACCAGGAAGGGACGTTGCGGTCGAACTTCTGCTGAGTGATGGGTCCGGTGGAAGGATCGTAGATGAACCTGTTCGTAAACCACGGCACGGCACGGATTCGCGAGTCGAAATAATAAACGGTTCCATGGAAGTCGTTTCCGCCGGCCTTCATAGATACATTCGTTACGGCGCCGGCGGCATGGCCAATCGACGCATCGTAGGCGGCCGTTTGAATTCGAAACTCCTGCACCAAATCCTGAGGCGGTGAAAACACCGCGCTCCGGTTCGTCATGTTGGGTGCGCCATCGACAGCCACTTCGCTGGACCCGCCGCGGGTCCCGTTGGCGATTACGCCAGTCGCCGCACCGTTGTCCATCGGGTTACCCGCGCTGCGGCCACCATTCGACAATACGCCCGCCGCCAAACGCGAGAGATAGAACGGATTACCGCCCACCATGGGAAGCTCCGTTACCCGCCGTTCGTCCATTACAACGCCGATCGAAGCCGTAGCGGCCTCAAGAAGCGGAGTCTCACCAGTCACAACCACCGAGTCCGCCACGGCGCCCACTTCCAACGTGAAGTCCAGAGTCAGCCTGTCCGCGACGCGCAGTTCAATGCCCTCGCGAACCGCTTTCTTGAACCCCTTCAACTCAACTTCGACGCGGAATACGCCGGGGAGAAGGTAGGGCATCTCGAAGTAGCCCGACGCGTTTGTCTGTGCGGTGGCCACGGCATTCGACGCGGCGGAAATCGCCTTGACCGCCGCACCCGCCACCATCGCCCCAGACGAATCTTTCACCTCGCCGATAATCGTGCCGCGAGACTCCTGAGAATAGACACAAACCGCCGCAAAACCGGCGACTAAGAACTTAAGCATCCCTGCATAATACTACTTGGTCAACCCGCTTATGTTCTGCTCCGGCTCGACCTCCGTCGATACGCCCGCGGAGCGCATGACCTTCATCAAGACCGATGCCGTTGGCACCGATGCACGAAGGTTCATGCCACGATGGACACCCGCAGCGATCCGAAGCGGCGTCCAGCCCTGGTTATTCTTCTGATTCCAAACCTCGATCCTGGCTCCCCGTGAGCAAAGAAACTCCGCGACCGCCGGCAGGTGCTTAAACGCCGCGCCATGCAGCGCAGTATTGCCATTGTTGTCCACGGCGTTGATGTCATTGCCTAGGTCCAGAGCCAGTTTCGCCGCCTCCAAGGCCTCTGCCTCCGACCCGGCGTCTTCGCCAGGAGAACGAGTGCCAAGTCCAGCGGCGACCATCAGAGGAGTGGTCCTATCGTCGTTGGCCGCCCGTGGATCGGCACCTAGCGAATGCAACAACCTCATGTATTCGGCGTCGCCCGTCCGCGCGGCCATCAAGAACGGCGTGGCGCCAACGGTATTCAGCACGTGCAACCCGGCATTGGAGCGGCGGGTCATGCGAGCGTTTACGTTTGCACCCTTTGCCACGAGTTTACGGGCCAATTCCAGAGAAGTCATCTTGCCGGAGCCGGCCGGAGCCGGATCGTTGGAACCTTGACCGGGTTTTCGCACCCAGGTCAGAATATGCAGCGCGGTCCAACCGGGACCTGCGAAATTCGGATCCGCCCCAAGGTCCAACAGTTGGGATGCAAGATCGTAGTGAGCGTTCGCCACGGCCAGAAGCAGCGGGTTAGGCCCTGTGACGTTGTCGGTATCGCGCTGTCCGCCGCGGCGAAACCGGCTGCTGACGGGCAATGCGTCGGTTAGCGCGGCCCCGCTCTTGAGGAGCACTTTCACTGCCTCCGCTCTACCCTCCCGCGCGGCAAAGTGAATCGGCGCGAAACCCGACGCGGACCGCGCTTTCACATCCGCGCCAAATTCCACCAGCGTCTCAATTACCTGCGCGTGGCCTTCCGCGGCGGCCCACATTAGCGCATTCTGGCCCTTGTACTTCTCCACGGCATTGGCTTTCGCGCCCGCGACCAGCAGCGCCTTCACAGCCTCAGCGCTGCCGGCTCGCGCGGCGTTCATGAGCGCGGACTCGCCCTCAGGCAGCGCGACGTTCGGATCCGCCTTCGCGCGCAACAGTGAAGCGACGGCTTTTGAACTCCCATTACCCGCCGCCAGGATCAGCGGCGTTATTCCGTAACGGTTTACGGAATTGGGATTCGCGCCGGACCTCAGCAGCGCATCGATTCGCGCAACGTCATCCGCGAAAACAGCGGAGTGCAGATCCGTGGTCCCATCGGCGGCAAACGCGGCGCAGGCGGCCAGCAACACGAAAGGCCGCATCGCTAGAGCTCCGCCACCAGACCGTTCGAGTCCGCGAATTTGTCCATTCGAACACCGGCCCTCGAAAGCAGAGTTAAGTGAACGTTGGCAAGCGGTGTCGCTTCCTTGTATCGAATGTGCCTTGGGCCTGTGGCTCCGGCAACCAGAATCGGCAAGTTCTCGTGGTCGTGCACGTCGGGATTTCCCATTCCGCTGCCAAACATCAGGAGGCAGTTATCCAACAGTGTCGCGTCACCGTCGCGCGCCGCCTGCAACTTCTCCAAGAAATAAGCGAAAAGTCCGACATGGTAGGCGTTCACCTTCGCCAAACTTTCCAGCTTTTCCGGGTCGTTCGAGTGATGGCTCAGCGGATGATGCGGATCGTTCACTCCCACTTCCGGGTACGTGCGCGTGGACGCTTCGCGCGCCATTTGGAAGGACAAGACCCGCGTGATGTCGGCCTGGAAGGCGAGGACCTGGAGGTCAAACATTAGCCGCGCATGATCTCCGTAGGAGGCCGGAACGCCGATTGGACGGTCTGCGTCGCGCATGGCCGGATCTCCGGCCCGCTTCTCCGCCATTTGAATTCGCCGTTCGACCTCCCGAACGCTTTCCAAATAATTGCCAACCTTCGCTCGATCCCCCGCCCCAAGCTGTTTTTGCAAGCCCGCGATGTCGCTGCGTATCCAATCGAGGATACTCGCGTTCTTCGCAAGTTCGGCGCTGCCTCCACCGTCGCCAAACAATCGCTCAAACACCAGGCGTGGATGCGCTTCGGCCGGAAGGGGAGAATTCGCGGACGACCAGGAGAGGCTGTTTTGATACACGCAGGCGAACCCGTTATCGCAGTTGCCCACCGAATTGTGCAGGTCCATCGCCAACTCCAGCGAAGGCAGCGGCGTCTCGCGGCCAATCTCCTTGGCTGCGATCTGATCGACCGTAACGCCCAACTCATAGTCGGACCCTTCGGTCATCTTCGCCTTCGCGCAGCTGAGGAAACCGCTATTGGCCGTCGCATGGTTCCCAGGCGAGTAGGCGTTCTTGTTCTCAAGATTCGTAATGACCGTGACGTGATCGCGCACTTTCGCGAGTGGCGCCAGAATTTGGGAATTCCCATCCGCGCCGGGTGTCCACTTTGCGATGTTCGCGCCCATCGGAATGTAGTAGTAACCGAGACGCTTGACCGGCTTCGGCGCCGCCGCAAAGGCGGGCGTCATGGAATCGAGCAGCGGCAGCGCCAGGCCGCCAAGCAGAGTCCGCCGCGCAAGGTGTTTGCCTGTGATAATCACGAAGTCCTCCTCATTTGGAATGGCGTACTTTCCACGATCGCCTGGACGAGCGCCGAGAAACGAAAATCCTTCGTCTGGCTCTCCCGCACGGCGCGCCGCACCGCCGGCGCATCGAAATTCTCCACGCCCCGTCCGAGGGCGTATGTCAACAATTTCTCCGCTAGAGTACTCACGAAGTTCTCCGGCCGTTTCAAAACAGCCTGTTGCAGTTGGGCGGCGCCGTCGAACCGGCTGCCGTCTGGAAGCTGGCCCGTGGCATCCACGTCTACGCCCTCTTCCTGGGATCTCCAGCGCCCGACGGCGTCATAGTTCTCAAGCGCGAAACCGACGGGGTCAATCAAATTATGACACCCGGCACAGGCCGGATTGGCCCGGTGTTCCGCCACGCGATCGCGCAGCGTTACGGCTTTCGTCGCCGAACGTTCCTTGAGCGGCGGCACCTGCGCTGGCGGGGGCGGCGGGGGCGTGCCGAGGATGTTCGCCAGTACCCATTTGCCACGAATCACCGGCGACGTCCGCGTTGAATACGAGGTGACCGTCAGAACGGAACCATGGCTTAACAACCCGCCACGATGCGTGGACGGGTCCAAGTCCACGCGCCGGAATCGATTCCCGTAGACGCCGGGAATGCCGTAGTGTTTGGCGAGGCGCTCGTTGAGAAACGTGTAGTTCGCACGCAGCAAATCCAGAACGCTGCGGTCCGATCGAATTACATCGTCCACCAGCATTTCGGTTTCGCGCCGGAATGCTTGGCGAAGGTTGTCGTCGAAATCTGGGAACTGCCGGGGATCCGGACTTACCGCATCCAGATTTCGCAGATACAGCCATTGCGACGCAAAGTTGTCCACCAACGCGGATGCGCGGCGATCCTTCAGCATTCGGCGTACATGTTGCGCCAGGACACCCGGTTGCCGCAGAGTTTTCCGTTCCGCGGCGGCCAGCAGCGCCTCGTCCGGAATACTACTCCACAAAAAGAACGAAAGGCGCGTTGCCAACTCCAGATCGGAAATCCAGTACGGCCCGTTTACACCCGCTGGGTCGCGCTCAATCCGGAAGAGGAACTGTGGACTCGTCAGCACCGCCCGAAGCGCCATCTCCAATCCGCCTTGTGAGTAAAACCGCATGGGCTGCGAAAGATCGGCCTCCGTAACGGGCCGTCGATACGCCCGCTGCAGCACCGTGCGAAGAATCCGTTTGGCACAGGCCCCGGTTTTCTCGGCGCAAACCAGCAGACGCTTCTGACTCGGCGTTTGGGTTGGGCCGGAGGCGTTATAGGGGCCCAGAATCGACACCGAATAGACGGCCGGCTGCGCACGGGGGTGCCGGTCCGCATTGAAGCGTGCCTGGTAGGGTTGTCTTTCGGACTCCGGCAGGGCGCCGGACCGCTTCAAGAACGTGGCAGTGATATCGTGCGGCCCGCCTTTCACCGCGAGACGGACATTGAAATCCTTGTCCACCAAATGATGGGGCTCAGTGCCCTGCGGCCGTCTCACGCCCCAGAGCTTCAATCTTTCGCCGTCCAGGGCCAACTCCAGTTCGTGGGGATCTAACAATCCTTCCACGCGTTCGTCGCGGTCGCGCCACAGGCGCACCTGAATTTCATACTCCCCATCAGCCGGAAAATTGTACGGCGTGGTAACGCCGCCGCGAGAACCCAACGGCAGTCCATCCAGTTGTCCTTCCTGTGTCAGATCGGGTTTTGTAAAAACCGTGTGTCCGCCGGCAGCGTTCGGCGGCACGCCGACGGCCAGGCGGCTGATCTTGCTCGCCGCGGCTAGGTACTTTTCCAAGAGCGTAGGCGACAACTCTCCCACCGTGACGTTGTCGAAACCGTGGCTCGATTCATCGGCCGGAAGCAGCGACGAAACGTCGACATCCAGATCGAGCAAGTCGCGAACCGCGTTTCGGTATTCCGTCCTATTGAGCCGGCGGAACGTATCCGTGCGGCCGGGATCCGCCTTCGCCCGGTCCAACGTACCGGTCATGGACGCCACCACCGCTTCGTACACCGGCTCCTGCGGCCTGGGCAGACCGGCCGGCGGCATCTGACGTGTTCGCAGCTTTCGAACCACGCGCTCCGCAACGTCGGACGTCAATTCCTTGTCCAACGCCACACCGCCTGCCGCGGACTTGGCGTTGTGGCAGCCGGTACAGTAATTCCTGAACATCGCTACTTGCGGCTGCGCGGCGGCTGCCACCACCAGCAATGGAAATACGAACCCCAACATGCAAACACAATATCAGGCCGTGTTAGCGTGGGGAAGTGCGTTTTTCAGTACTAGTCGTAGCACTTCTTACCTCGCTGGAGGCTGCGGAGAAGCGCTCCGCCGACATTGTAGTCTACGGGGCGACATCCGGGGGTGTGGCCGCCGCCATCCAGGCGGCGCGGATGGGCAAATCCGTCCTGCTGCTGGAGCCGGGCACCCACGTTGGAGGCCTGACAACGGGAGGGTTGAGTTGGACCGACATCGGGAACAAGGCCGTAATAGGCGGAGTGGCCCGTGAGTTCTACCAACGCATCAAGAAAAAGTACGAGAGCCCTTCGCGCTGGAAATGGCAGTCGCCGGACGATTACTACAAAGACGAACGCGCGCAACGGGTAAAGCCGGAAGACGCCATGTGGACTTTCGAACCACACGTTGCCAGTGAAGTGTACTCGGACATGCTTGGCGAGATGCGAATCGAAGTACTGACGCGCCGCCGGCTCGATCTGAAGAACGGAGTGCGCAAGAGTAAGCAGCGGATCACTTCCATCGTCATGGAAGACGGCTCGGAGTATTCGGGCCAGGTCTTCATCGACGCGACATATGAAGGCGACCTGATGGCCAAGGCGGGCGCGCGCTACACGATTGGACGCGAGTCGAATACGCAGTACGGCGAAAATTACAACGGTTCGCAGGCGCCGCATCGCCACAACCACCAATTTCCGGACGGAGCGCTCGTTTCTCCGTATGTCATCAAGGGCGACCCGCGCAGCGGCCTGTTGCCGATCATCGACGCCGCCGGACCGGGCGAGGTTGGCCAAGGAGACAAGCGGATTCAAGCCTACTGTTTTCGTATGTGTTTAAGCCGGATTCCGGAAAACCGGATGCCGATCGAAAAGCCGGCCGGCTATGACGAACGGGACCACGAACTTCTGCTTCGCTTTGCGGAAACCGGCAAGTACCACGAGCCTTCTTCCAAGTACGATCCTATCCCGAACGGAAAGACCGACACGAATAATCACGGAGCCGTTTCGACGGACTACATGGGCGCAAACTGGGATTATCCGGAGGGTGACTATGGAACCAGGGAAAGAATCATCCGCCGTCACGAGGTCTATCAGAAGGGCTACATGTGGACGTTGCAGAACCACCCTCGCATTCCGGAGGCGCTGCGCAACTACTACCGCCAATGGGGACTGCCAAAAGACGAATTCACCGGGAACGGCGGCTGGCCCACGCAACTGTACATCCGCGAAGCGCGCCGGCTGGTTGGCGACGTTGTCATGACGGAGAGCCACATCATAGGCAAGCTGTACGCCAAGAACTCGGTTGGCATGGGAGCCTACGGCATGGATTCTCACAACGTGCAGCGCTATGTGACCAAGGATGGCTGGGTGCGCAACGAAGGGAACGTGCAAGTTGGCGGATTCGTTCCCTACCCGATTTCCTACAAATCCATAGTGCCTCGAAAAGGCGAGGCGGAGAATCTGCTGATTCCCATCTGTTTGTCGGCCTCGCATATTGCCTACGGCTCCATCCGCATGGAACCCGTGTTCATGGTGCTCGGCCAGTCCGCGGCCACAGCCGCCGTGCAATCGATCGAGGAGCGGCAAGCCGTTCAGCAGGTCGATTACGTCAAGCTTCGGGCTCGCTTGCTCGCCGATAAGCAGATCCTCGAGCTGCCATCGAATTTCAAACGGCCTGAGGGAATCGACCGTGGAAAGTTGGAGGGCATCGTTCTCGACGACAAGGACGCTACGCTGACCGGCGCTTGGAAGACGAGCCGGGCGTCGGCGCCCATCCTTGGCCAGTGGTACTATCACGACTCGAACACGCGCGACGGCCAATCCACGGCGGAGTTCATCGCCGGTCTGCCCCATGCGGGCAAATATCGAGTCCGGCTGCTATATCCTCCGCACGAAAATCGCGCGTCGAACGCCCTGGTAAGAATCGCGGGACGGGACGTTCGCGTGAACCAGAAAAAAGCCGCCGAGTGGCTGGGGCCATTTGAGCTTCCGCGTCAGGCTCGCGTTCTAATTTCCAACGCCGGAGCGGATGGATTTGTCGTTGTCGACGGACTCCAATTGGTGCCAGCGAAATAGTGGGGGACAATGGTGCGATGCAACTTCGACAACTCGGTAACAGCGACCTGAGAATTACTCCGCTTGGTGTGGGCGCCTGGGCGATGGGCGGTGGAGGCTGGGCTTTTGGCTGGGGCCCGCAGGACGATCAAGATTCTGTAGACGCGATTTTCGCCGCGATCGACGCAGGGTGGAACTGGATCGATACCGCCGCCGTTTATGGCCTTGGCCACGCAGAGGAAGTTGTGGGCCGTGCCGTCAAGGGCATGGCGAACAAGCCGTACGTATTCACGAAGTGCGCTCGCGTTTGGAATGAACAGCGCCAAATCGGAAAGGTGCTGAAGGCCGATTCTGTGAAGCGCGAGTGCGAAGCGAGTCTGCGCAGGCTGGATGTCGAGCGCATCGACTTGTATCAGATTCACTGGCCCGAGCCTGACGAAGACGTGGAAGAAGGCTGGAAAGCCCTTGCCGAGCTCAAGCAGGAAGGCAAAGTCCGCTGGATCGGCGTTTCGAACTTTTCAAAATCGCAACTGGAGCGCGCCGCCGCAATCGCTCCCATCACGTCGCTGCAACCACCATACTCGATCGTCTCCCCGGAAATCGAGGCGGAGGTACTGCCTTACTGCGGTGCGAACAACATCGGCACCCTCGTCTACTCGCCGATGAAGTCGGGTCTGCTCTCCGGCGCAATGACGCGGGAACGCATTGCCGCCATGCCAGCCGACGATTTCCGCCAACGAACGCCAAATTTCCAGGAACCGCTCCTGACACGAAATCTTCAACTCGTCGAATCGCTCCGTGAAATCGGAAACCGCCACGGCCGCACTCCGGGGGAGGTCGCCATTGCATGGACGCTGCGGCGTCCTGAAGTGACGGCGGCGATCGTTGGCCTTCGATCGCCAAAGCAGCTTGCAGGCGTCAAAGGCGCGGCGGAGTTTCGACTCTCGGATTCCGAGATCGCCGAAATCGCGACCCACATGAAGTAGTGTGCGGGCGCTCCCGCTACGCCGGAGCGTCGAACAAAGTGCCGCGCCCAAGAATCCAGCCCGGATCCAACCTGCTCTTCACCGAGCGCATCGCCGCCAGGTCCTCCGGCGAATACATGATCTCCAACAGATGTTTCTTTCGCTTTCCGAGACCGTGCTCCGCCCCTACCGTGCCACCGAGCGATACCGCCTGGTGAGCCCACGTGTGAATCAACTCCCAAGCTTTGTTGCGCTCTACTTCGCCGGAGGGCATGAGGTTTACATGCGGATGGCCGTCGCCGATGTGCCCATAAATCACCGCATCGCCGGCGTATTCGGAAAGTCCCTTCCGATACAGGCCAATCATTTCGCGATTCCGGTCAACCGGAACGGCGTAGTCGGTTCCCATCTTCAACGAACCGCGTCTTCGAACGGTGTCGTTCACCTTTTCCGGTAACGCATGCCGGAACTTCCGAAAGCGCTCGCGGTCCCCGTCCGTGGTTCCAAACCAGGATTCGTCGATCATTGCGCCGGCTGCCTCCAGCCGGTCCACCCACGCTTCTTCATCCGGGTTCTCTTCTTCGATCAAGAGCGCCGCGCCGTACCGAGGCCCATCGATAAGCTCCAGGGACTTCGCGTCGACGTACTCCAGCATCTGAAGCCGCTCAAGCGGCCGCCACACGTCGACGGCATCAAGCGCCTGGGCCTCCGAGGCGAAGAAGACCACACCGCTGAGCAGTGGCCCGCGCGCCGGCAACAGCCGGAATGTCGCTTCTAAAACGACGCCCAAGGTTCCTTCACTGCCGCAAAACAAATCCACCCAATCCATACCGGGCCGGAGAGGGTACCCTGCCTGGTGCTTGTTCGTCTGAGGCTGCTTCACCGCCGGAACATCGAAATCGATCGTGTCGCCACGGGCGAATTCGCGAACCGTTCCATCGGCTAACGCCACCAGTAACGACTCCACATGCCTGCGGGTGGAGCCATAGCGAAACGAGCGGGACCCGCTGGCGTTGTTTGCAATCGTTCCACCAAGGGCCGCCGAATTGTGAGTAGGATCGGGAGCGTAGAACTGTCCGGCTGACTTCGCCGCGTTCTGCAGTTCGTACAACAATAGTCCAGCGCCGGCGCGCGCCGCCCCTTTCGAGATCTCCAGATGGCGGAACTTCTCCAGTGAGAGCGCCAAACCGCCGGAGGGCACACCGCCGCCCGTCACACCGGAGCCGGCGCCCAGCAACGTCACAGGCATTCCGGACGACGATGCCTCCTTCAACAGTGCGGCAACCTCGCTCACGGTCGACGGCGACTCGCGCCGGTCACATTCTCCGGAGTAGCCGGAAGCGTCCTCAATCGTCATAGCTCGAGGATCACGGGCATGATCAACGGCCGCCGCGCGGTCTGTTTGGTCAGGAATCGCTTGAGGTCGGAACGGATCTTCTCCTGCATTACACCCCAGTCGGCGCGCTCCTCTTCGCTGGATGTTTCCAGCGTCCTCGTCACCACCCTCTTCGCTTCGGTCAGGATTTCCTTGTTGTCTTCGCTCAAGAAACCGCGGCTGACGATCTCCGGACCGCCTTCCGGTTTACCGGTCGACTTGTCGATGGCTAGAATCGGCATCACGAAGCCATCTTCGGACAGATGCCGCCGGTCGCGAATCACCATGTCCTCAACCACTTCGTCGATCGAGCCCGAATCGATACAGACGCGCCCGACACCGATGCGTTCACCCTTCCGTGCGCCGCGGCTGTCAAGCTCAAGACTCTCGCCGGTCTCCAGAACGAAGGAAGACTCTAAACCGTGGTCCCGCAGGTCGGAGGCCAGCTTCGCGTGCTGCGACAACTGCCAGTATTCGCCATGCACCGGCATGAAGTACTTTGGCCGGACCAGGTTCAAGATCAGCTTGAGTTCCTGCGCCGAACCGTGTCCCGAAACGTGGACTGGCGGGGTCATGTGGCCGAAAACGATTCGACATCCGCGCCGCGCCACATGATTGATCATTCGCATGATCGGGCGTTCGTTGCCGGGAATCATGCGGGCGCTCAACGCCACGGTGTCGCCCTTTTCCAGCTTTAGATGTTTGTGATTGTCGACCGCAACACGCGACAGCGCCGACATCGGCTCACCCTGCGTTCCAGACACCAAGACGCAGACCTTGGCGGGATCGGCCAATTGAAGATCCTGCGGACGCAGCAGCAGGTTGTCGTGCACTTCGAGCAGGCCGAGCGAATGAGCGATCTCCGTCACAGATAACATGCTGCGCCCCAGCAAGCCCACCTTGCGCCCATGCTTGCGAGCCAGATCGAAGATCACCTGCATGCGGTGCACCGACGAACTAAAGCACGACAGCACCACGCGCCGCTCACTTCGCAGCATGATCTCCTCCAGGCGCGGGACCACGGCCTTTTCGCTCTCCGTGTAGCCTGGCCGGTCAACGTTCGTGGAATCCGACATCAGCAACAAAACGCCCCGTTTGCCATACTCCGCGAACGTCTGCAGGTCGAACAACTCGCCGTCTAGCGGGGTCTGGTCCACCTTGAAGTCGCCTGTGTGAATGATCACACCCAGCGGCGTCGTGATCGCAAGAGCAACACTGGAGGCAGTCGAGTGGGTAACATGAATGAACTCGACCTCAAACGGGCCGAGCTTTACACGGTCCCGCGGCTTTACTTCATTCAGCTTCGCCGCTTCCAACAGCGAATGTTCTTCCAGCCGCCGCTCCACCAGGGCCAGCGTGAACGCCGTTCCGTAGATCGGAATGTTCAAGTCCGCCAGCAGGAATGGCACGCCGCCAATATGGTCCTCGTGCCCGTGCGTCAACAGCAAGCCTCGCACTTTGGCGGCGTTGTCTTTCAGATAGGAAAAGTCGGGCGTGACAATGTCCACTCCTAGAAGTTCGGCGTCAGGAAACATCATTCCAGCGTCCGCGACGATAATGTCGTCTCCGTAGCGGATCGCCATGGAGTTCATTCCAAACTCGCCCAACCCGCCCAGCGGGATTATTTGCAATGTCTTGTCGGCCATTCAGTCCTAGTCCTTCAGGCTACCACCTGCAGCCGCCGAAGCCAGCATCTTGAGCGCCGGACCCTGCAGAACATAATGGACCCGGCCCTTCTCCCGTGCGGTCGCCAGCCGGTCATAGAAGGCCAGCGCCGGCGTATTCCAGTCGCCAACACTCCAATGGACCGCCTCGCAGCCTCGGCGCATGGCGACGGACGCCGCAAACGCCATCATCCGCTTTCCCAGCCCTTGACCCCGATTCCGCGAACGCACAAAGACATCCTCCACATGAAGAATCGGTACACCTGTGTAGCTTGAGAACCGGGATTGCACCATCAGGTACGCCACCGCTTCGCCTTCCCAGAAACCAAGGAATACCTCCGCGATGGGCCGCTCACTAAACACGAATCGGTCCAACTTTTCCGCGGAAACAGACACCTGCCCTTGCCATTGTTCGGCGGCAGCCATCTCATGAATCATCTGTAGAATCAGTTCGCTATCGCTCGACGAAGCGGACCGAACGGAGAAGGATTCCTGCATAGTCTCTCCATTATGCCAGCGGACCGTCACAAAAAGTACCATCGGGCAACCGTTACTATCCGGCCCCGCGCTTAGTACCTATTCCATGAACCGGAATTGCTATCCGGTCCTGGTTCCGGTAGCATGACATTCAACACAAAAAATGTTTCGGCGTGTACCATACCTCGTCGCGGCCATGACGGCCTCCGCTGCTACTCCCGCCGTTCCTGATAATTCCCAGGCTTGGATCGCACTCGCCGGAATCGCCTGCTTGTTGAGCGCTGCCGGCGCGCTGCTCTACTTCATGCGGAATCGGAGCGCGATGGTTCACAATCCGATTGCCACGCCGTCACCCCAAGCTGCCGAGATTGTCGAGACCGCCAAGGATGGCGTCTTCGTGATTCAGGAGACTGGAGAAATCCTGTTCACCAATCCTGCCGCCGAAAAGCTGTTTGGCTACCCGTTTTCCGAGGTCAGGAACAAATCCATCGCCACATTGATCCCTCCTCCGGCGAAGGGCCGCCATCGCGCCAACTACATTCAGAACTCCGAAGGCCGCGAACTCTTTGGCAGACGAAGGTCCGGCGAACGTTTCCCCCTGGACCTTGCCGTATCCGAAATGGCAGGCCCGAGTCCGCGCCGGTTCAGCATCGTTGTTCGCGACCGGTCGGAACGAAACCGGGCGGAACTCGAACTTCAATCCCGTCAGGAGTTCGCCGCCGCGCTGGTAGAATTCCTCCCGTCTCTCCTTGTCGTGGTGGACGTGGAGGGCCGGATCGTTCGTTTCAATCGCGCTTGCGAGGAACTTACGCAATTCTCCGAAGGAGAGATCCGCGGACAATTTCTGTGGCAAGCGGTCGCCGCGCCCTCCCAGATGATCGAGGCCGAGCGCCAAATTCGGGCAGTCCTGGACGGTGACTTTCCAAGCCGAAACGAAACGATCTGGTGCTTGCGGGACAACTCGCTTCGCACGATCGTGTGGCACTATTCCGCCTTGCGGGATGACACCGGCCGAGTGACCCATATCCTCGGCTCGGGGCAAGACGTGACCGTTCGAATACAGGCCGAAGAGCGAATGCGCGAGACCGAATCCTTGGAGACGGCCGGCCGTCTGGCTGGTGGAATCGCCCACGACTTTAACAACCTCCTAACGGCTATCACCGGCTACTCAGGCCTCGTGCTCGACGCTCTGGAACACGGCCACCCCGTCCGCGATGACGTAGAGGAAATCAAGAAGGCGTCTGGCCGGGCCGCATCCATGACCCGGCAATTGCTGGCGTTTTCAGGGAATCAACCGCGCCACCTTCGGACTGTCGATGTCAATCAGTGCGTGCGAAACGTGGAGAGGCTGCTCCGGGTGTTTGCCAACGGCGGCATTCATCTGGACCTTTCTTTGGAGCCGGGCCTTCCGCCGGTGAACGCGGATCCGGGCCAGATTGAAGAATGCATCATGCAGTTGGCGGCGAATGCAAAGGAAGCCATGCGCCACGGCGGAACGTTGCAGATTCAAACTGGAGTTCGGACGCTCAACCGCACCCGGCTGGACGCCAGGCCACCGATCGGCCCAGGCGAGTTCGTCACCATTTCCGTTGTCGACACCGGCGACGGCATCGAAGCCGAAGCGCTGCAGCACTTGTTCGAGCCGTTCTACACCACGAAGAACAATCCGGCGTCGAAAGGCATGGGCCTTTCGATTGTGTATGGAATCGTCCGCCAGTCGGCCGGCTCCATCATCGTACATTCAGCACCGAAATACGGTTCCACATTCCGCCTTTTCCTTCCGTTGGCCCCTGACCAGGTCTCGAAGATTCCCGAAGCCGGCCCAGACCTGGAATCTTTGGCCGGTGAGGAGGTAGTACTCCTTGCAATCGACTCCGACGCGGCTCGCGGTCAGTTGCGGGAAGCACTTGAGACAAGCGGCTACACCGTAATTGAGGCGCGCAGCGGACTTCAGGCGATGGAACTGGCCCACAAACTTCCCCACATCATCCATCTGGCGATTGTCGATGTAGTGCTGCCACGCATCGAGGGTTTGGCCCTGGTGGAGGCCATCCGCGCGGATAGACCCGCCATCCGCGTTCTGTTTGCCTCGGCGCTCAGTGAATCGGAAATCTCACGGCACGGCGTTCCGCCCGCGCTCGTCTTCCGCATGGACCGGAAGATCGATCCGCGAAATCTGTTGATTCGAGTGCGGGAGACACTTACCACCGAAACCCCGCGGTAAACCGCAGTCTCGCTATTGTTCGGGAACTGCATTATGCTTGTTCCCCAGGGAGTGTGCCGCGGTATCGCCGCGTGCTTCGAATTCAAATGCTACTCACCCAACTCTCGCGCCGGCACTTGGTAACCGCCGCAGCCGGCTTGGCCGCTGGTTGCGGGCGCGAAAAAAAGACCGTCATCGGAGTGATCGTCAAGGCCGTTGGCCATCTGTTCTTTGCTGCCGTGCACTCCGGCGTGAAGCGTGCGGCCAAGGAGTTTGGAGTCGAGATCGTTTGGAATGGTCCAACCGACGAGACAGACCACGGCCGCCAGGTTCAAATTCTCGACGCGATGATCGCCCAGCGCGTCGACGCCATCGCCATCTCTGCTACTGACGAATCCGCGCTGGCCGCTCCGGTACAGCGTGCGATCTCTTCAGGCATCCCCGTCACGGTGTTCGATTCGGCAGTGCAAGGCACCGGGTTCGTTACGTTCGTCGCGACGGACAATCGAAAGGCTGGCGCCGACGCTGCGATCGAGCTCGCCAAGATGCTTGGCGAACGCGGCAAGGTCGGCATCGTCCGTCACAAACCCGGTGGCGCATCCACGACGCTTCGCGAAACCGGCTTTCAGGAAACACTCGCTCGCGAGTTTCCGCGTATCAGTCTCGCCGCGAGCCAGTTTGGAATGGCTGACCGCGCCAAGGCTCGAGCCGCTGCGGAAAACATGCTCACGGCGCACCCGGATCTGCAAGCCGTCTTCGCCTCCAGCGAAGCGAGTTCCCTTGGCGCCATACAGGCCATTACAACCCGGGGACTCGCCGGTAAGGTCCGCCTGATTACGTTCGATACCAGCGAGTCGCATCGCGAAGCGCTGCGAGCCGGAACTATCGACATCATGATGGTCCAGGACTCCGCCCGGATCGGTTACGAGGCGGTCAAATCGCTGGCGGAAAAGCTCAAGGGCGGCCGGCCCGTTGAGCGCCTTGATCTTCCGGTCCGGCTCGTCCGCAAGGAAGACCTCGATAAACCCGACATCGCGGAACTGCTCTCGCCGCCTAGTGGGTCATAGCGTAGACGATATAGTTCACACCGATCCGGTACGCCATCGAGGCGTATCGCTCAGGATATTCAGGCAGATCGGCCCATTCCCAAGCGTCTCCAAGGTCCTGATTGTGGAGGATCGCTACAATCACGCGCCCGCGATCGTCAAGAATCGCACGCCAATGGGGGTCTATGCCTCCACGTTCG
>VFZO01000054.1 GCA_016871155.1 Acidobacteriota bacterium
TACTTCCAGCAAGGGCAAAAGGACAAAGCCAAGCAATCGCTCGATGAAGCGGCCCGCAATAATCCGTCACTATATACTAGAGAGCATCAGCGGTCAATGATACTCACCTTACGGCGGCGCACCGGCCACTGATAACATCAGATCCGAGGTTGCTTCATGAACATCCCATTCGTCGCGGCTGCTGCGCTGGCGTTGGCGGCCGACTGCACGGCCCAAGTCGTCACTTCAACGCTCTTTGGCGTGGTCACGGACCCGACCGGAGCGGCGGTACCCGCAGCCAAGGTCACGGTCACCGGCGAGGCGACGGGCATCGAGGCCTCCACCGTGGCCGATTCGGCGGGCGAGTTCTCGCTGACCTCTTTGCAAGCGGGCCGCTACAGCGTTCTGATCGAGGCGGGTGGATTCCAGATCCTGCGGCGGACCGGTCTGGATTTGGCGTCGGGCGCCAGGATTCGAGCTGCGTTCCAACTGGAGGTGGGCGGCGTGCAGTCGACCGTGGAGGTCTCCGGCGCCGCGCCGATGGTCAATGCCGTAAACGCGGAGCAACGGACCAATCTGGAATCGCGTTCGGTCCGCGAGTTGCCGACTTCGCGCCGGGATTGGACGAACTTGCTCGGCTTAAATACGGGCGTGACGGTCTCGGGAGGGACGGTGTCGCTGAACGGCTTGGCGCCGGCCAGCTTCCGCATCACGGTCGACGGTACCGACTCGTCGTCGGACTCCGAGTTGCCGTCGCTGTCGATGTCCGGCAACTTTAACTTCATCAAGGGTGTCAGCTTGGAGGCCATCGAGGAGGTTAATGTCGCCAAAGGGATTGCATCGGCCGAGATCGCCAATACGATGTCCGGCAACGTCAACATCAACACGCGCCGCGGGACCAACGAGGTGCACGGCTCGTTGTTCCTGCTCAACCAGACCGAAAACCTCAATGCCCGCCTGCAGACACTGAGCGGCAAGCCGGCCATTGTCTACAACCAATACGGCGGGTCGCTCGGCGGCCCGATTATCCGCAACAAGCTGTTTCTGTTCGGCGTGTACGACGGCTACCAGTTGCGCGGCTTTCAGGGGTTGAGCGGCAATGTACCCACGGAGGCGTTCCGGCGGAGGGCGACGGCCGCCGTGCCCGCTTACCAGGCGCTGTTCGACCTATTTCCGTTGCCGACGCAGGCGGCGGCGAATCCCAACGCGCTGGTCGCACTCTTCCAGGGCGCGGGTTCGGAAGTCGCGCGAGACAATCACGCCGTTCTGCGAGGCGACTACCACGTGGGCGACCGCACGATCCTTACGGCCCGGTACACGAGAGGCAGACCGTTCCGGCTGATTCCTCGCGTGCAAACCGGCAATTCGCGCGATTGGACCGGACAATCGGAGATCGGCACGCTGAACTTAACGCATTCGCGATCGAAGTGGGTGTTTGAGACCCGGTTTGGTATGAACTATAACGTCATCGCCCGGGTGGACCAGATTTTCCGCACAAGGGTCCCAGGCGTAGGCGGAGGGCTGGGCTTTTCCACGGGCGGCGAGAGCTTCTTCAAAGAAGGAACAAACCAGACGTTCGAGCAGCTCGCCGGTACCACGATCGGCCGCCATTCGCTGCGCATGGGCGTAATCTACGGCAACTTGTGGGCGACTCGCGACAACGTCGAGGTGCCGGGTGTCGACTACGCAAACGAGGCCGATTTCCTGGCCAACCTTCCGAACCGGGTGCAGGTGACGTTTGGCGTGCGGGCCTTCCGCATCAACGCGTGGAGCATGGGCGGCTTCCTGCAGGACGATTTCCGCGTCTCCAGAAAACTCATGGTGAATATGGGCGTCCGCTGGGACTACTACGCGGTGCCAACCGAGCGCGATGGGCGATTGTTCAATCGGAACGAACCGTTGGGACAAGGCTCCTTCCGCCCACCCGATTCAATCTGGAACGCCCGGTACAACAACTTTTCGCCGCGGCTGGGCTTCGCTTACACGCCGGATTCGAACGGCCGGACCGTGATTCGCGGCGGGGCCGGCATCTTCTATAATCCCCGCCCGATGTTTGGCGGGCCGGTGGACCTGGTGCAAAACGCGTTGGACGAACCGTTCCGCGTGGTGTATTCGCGCGCCGATGTGTTGCAGTTCGGGCAGGTGTTACGGTACCCGGTGGTCAACGAACGGGTTCTACCCATTGCCAAAGGACCACAGGCGATTATCGCCGGAACTTCGATCAACCCGGATTGGGGTTATCCCCGCAGTTATCAATGGAGCTTCGGACTGCAGCGCCAGTTGAACAATCACCTCGCCGTTGAGACCGGTTATGTCGGCACGCGGGGAATGGGGCTGATGCTGGTCCGCACAATGAATCCTCCGGACCGGGTGACCGGCCTTCGGCCGAATCCCGGGTTTGCGACGTTCCGGTATCGCGACGGGTCGGAGTCGACCAACTATCACTCGTGGCAGACCTCGCTGCGGCATCGATTCACCAACGGGCTCACATATAACTTGAATTACACATGGTCGAAGACGCTTTCCTATACGGGCGACGCGGATCTTCTGCTACCCGGTTCTCCGCAGGACATCTTCAATGTGCGCGCGGACTATGCGCCGGCCAACTTCGACGCCCGGCACCGGTTCCTGACCGACTTTGTCTATGACCTGCCCTTCAACCGATGGATCCGTTCCAAGCGACTGGCCGCGGGTTGGCAGGTGAGCGGCGTGCTCACCCTGCAATCCGCTTCGCCGCTTTCGATCACCCAGCCTTCCGGACTGGACGGCTCCCGGCCGGACTTTGCGGGCGGCACGCCCACGCTGGACGGGTTCGAAACGTCGATGCAGTTCCTGAACGCCGGCGCATTCCGCCAGGTGCCGCTGGGCGCCGTTTCACGGCTGCCTCTGCGGCCTGGCGATCTTGGCAGGAACTCGGTGTACGGACTGGCCTTTTGGAACCTGGATGCGAACATCGCCAAGACGATCGCCGTGACCGAGCGTATTCAGGCGCAACTGCGCCTGGAAATGCTGAACGCCACGAACTCGACGATGCTCTCGGGCGTTGTAACGAATATCACGGCCGCGAACTTTGGGCGGATTACGTCCACGCGGGGTGCGCGGGTTGTGCAAATCGGCGCGCGAGTGACCTTCTAACCTGGACGCTCGGCCGGCCAAAAGGCAATACTGGTTGCAATGCTACGCCGCGAATTTCTGGCGGGCGCACTGTTTGCGCAGGCGCGTCCGAAGCCGAATCTCGTGTTTATCCTCGCAGACGATTTGGGATACGGCGATCTGGGTTGCTATGGCCAAAAGATCATCCTCACACCTCATATTGACCGCCTGGCCGCGGAAGGGATGCGGTTCACCGACTGCTATGCGGGCTGCACGGTCTGCGCGCCTTCCCGGTCCGTGCTGATGACCGGCAAACACACCGGCCACACCTCGGTACGTTCCAATACAGGCGGGGTTCCACTCCTGCCGGAAGATGTCACCGTGGCCGAGGTGCTAAGGCAGGCCGGCTACCGAACGGCGCTGTTCGGGAAGTGGGGTCTAGGCGACGAGGGTTCTGACGGCGTTCCCTGGAAACAGGGATTCGACGAGTTCTTCGGCTTTTTGAATCAGGTCCACCCGCACTACCAGTATCCGCGCGCTCTCTTCGACAAGGACAAGCTGGAGCCGATCGGCGACGCCTACGCCAACGATGTGATCGCCGAGCGGGCGCTGCGGTTTGTGACCCAGGACGCGCAGCCGTTCTTTCTGTACCTTTCGTTTACCGTCCCCCATTTGGAGCTTCTGGCTCCAGACGGCGATGTCGAGCCCTACAAGAGTGTCATCAAGGAGGATGGCGTGTATCGCGAACTACGGCGGCACTACGCGGACAACGATTTTCCGCGCGCCACCTATGCGGCGATGGTCACTCGTCTGGATCGCTATGTTGGCCGGCTGGTGGAACACATACGGTCAATAGGCGCCGAGGAGAACACCGTCATTTTCTTCACCTCCGACAATGGCACGGCCACGCCAATCTGGGGAGACAAGGGCTATTTCCAAAGCGCGGGCCCGCTCCGTGGCTGGAAGACGAATTTTTACGAGGGCGGCATCCGCACGCCGATGATCGTTCGCTGGAAAGGCCGGATCCGGCCCGGAACGGTGAGCGCGCATCCCTGGTATTTTCCCGATGTGCTTCCCACTCTCGCCGAGCTGGCGGGCGCCGTTCCGCCCGCCGGCATCGACGGAATCAGCGTTGTGCCGTCGCTGCTGGGACGGGGAAAGCAAAAGCGGCATGAGGCGATGTATTGGGAACTCCCGAACTACCGGCGGGAGACGGGCACGTTCAGCGAGGCGCCTCCGCCCGCGGCCATACGCTGGGGACACTGGAAGGGCGTTCGCCCGAAGGAAGGCGCGCCGCTAGAAGTGTACGATTTGGCCCGGGATATCGGCGAAACGACGGATATGGCGGCGCAGCGGCCGGACATCGTAAAGAAACTGGAGACGATGTGCGAGGCGGCGCACCAGACGCCGCGCGTGCAGAAGGACTCGAACAATAAGCGCTGGGCGAAGCGCCCGGTCTAGGAATTTACGGAACTCACCGGACAGCGTTCTCGTTCCAACCTGTGAATGACTTCGCTCGTTCGCGGTCTCTTTGTCGCCAGCGCGATGCTTTCGGTTGTCTCTTGGTACACGACTTTCGAAGGGATGTCGCTGTATCTGAACCGTTGGTTTGCGTTGTTGGCCTCACTCGGCGTGCAAGCCTCCCTGCTGCTGGTGGCGTGGATGATGGGTTCGACGCGTAAACGCCGCGGGGTGCTGATTGGCGTGTATCTGATCACCGCGGTTGTTTCGATCGCTTTCAGCTACGTGAGCTTGTACCGGTGGTTCGCCGAGCGCGAGCGGCCGGGCATTGCCCGGCGCGCGCTCTATGACGAGTTGTTAACCACAGCGGCGAAAATGGACGAAACGCTGTCGGCCGCGGCGGCGGAAGCTCGCAAACATGTGGCGGCGCTCGAGGAGATGACGCGAGCGGAGAAACAGCACGGCCATATTTCGAGAGCGGTGGACGACGATCCCTACCTCCGGCGCATCCGGGAGGCGGTCGCCCGTGAGGGCGAAGGGCTTCGCGAGGGCACCGGCGTGGGACCGCGCTACTCAGCGTTTGAGCGGTACACGCGCCTGGCGCGGGAGACGCAACAAACTATCGAGCACTCGCGCGAGTCAATACGCGCGTGGCGCGCAGCCGCGAAACCCGATGAAACCACACCGAAACAGTTGCAGAGCTTTCACACCGTGTTCGATGCCGTTCCCTGGAACGAGGTGAACGACACGTTGCACGGCGCCGGGAGCGCGAAACCGGCGACGCCCGCGCTGGCCGCGAATATCGACCAGACGACGAGCGGCCAGGAGGACTTACTGCTTTCGTTCGAAGAACTTCTGACGGCGCCCACCTCCCGCCATGCATTCAGCTTCGTACTGGCGGCGTTCATCGACGTGATCATCTTCCTGGTGGCGCTTGCGGCTGGACCCCACATGGAAGGATCTCCGGTGGGCCATGTGGCGAACGCGGCAGCGGCGCTGGAATCGCTGGATGGACAGGTCTTTACGCGCGATTTATTGCGGAAGGTCCGGCCGTCGGCGGGAGGTTTGGGCCGCATCGACGCTCACGATCTATCGCCCGGCGAGGCACAAATGCTGTTGGTCCTGGTGGCGCGGGGTGCCGCGACGCAAGTGGACAACGAAGACGGCGCATATTGGCTGTTGACGCCGGAGACGCATGCGGCCATGATCGAATCGCTGGCCGTACGCGGTGTGCCCCTGCGGGCTTCCCGAGCCGCCACGGCTTGAAATACGGTAATCTCGACTAGGATAGTATAGATTCCCGGTTCGAACTACTGTGACCACATCCGTTAAAGGTGAGTACGCCCTGCATGCGCTGTTTGACTTGGCCACGCAGGATAGCAATGGGCCCGTCAAGATCGCCGACATTGCGCGGCGGCAGAAAATTCCTCAAAAGTTCCTGGAACTGATCCTTTCCGGGTTGAAGCAGGGCGGCTTTGTGGAATCGCGGCGCGGCGCCGACGGCGGCTATCTACTAGCCCGGACGCCCGATGCCATTACGGTCGGCGAAGTTCTGCGCCATGTGGAAGGCGCGCGGCGCGCCGGGGCCCGGTCTCGAAAACGAATCGAGACACCGTTCGACGAGATGTGGACCCGCGTGGACCGGTCGATTTCCGCGGTCGTCGATCATACGACGTTCGCCGATCTGGCGCGAGCGTGGAAAGAGCGTCAGAATAAATACGTTCCCAACTGGGACATTTAGCAGAGGGAGAGCCGCATGTTGTTTCAAGACAATTCATTAAGCATTGGCCGCACGCCGCTGGTGAAGTTGAACCGTGTGACGGACGGCGCCGGCGCGACGGTGCTGGCGAAGATTGAGGGCCGGAATCCGGCGTACTCGGTGAAGTGCCGCATCGGCGCCTCAATGGTTTGGGACGCCGAAAAGCGCGGCGTTTTGAAACCGGGCAAGGAATTGATTGAGCCAACCAGCGGGAACACGGGAATTGCGCTGGCTTTCGTGGCAGCCGCGCGCGGATACCGGATTACACTAACCATGCCGGAAACGATGTCCCTGGAACGGCGAAAGGTCCTGAGGGCATTCGGCGCGAACCTGCTGCTCACCGAAGGGGCGCTGGGCATGAAGGGCGCCATTGGCAAGGCGGAACAAATGGCTGCGGAGAGCCCGGAGAAGTACGTGTTGTTGCAGCAGTTCAAGAACCCGGCGAACCCGCAGATTCACGAGGAGACGACGGGCCCGGAGATCTGGGACGATACCGGGGGCAACGTCGATATTTTCGTGGCGGGCGTCGGCACCGGCGGCACCATTACGGGTGTCTCCCGCTATTTGAAGCAGGTACGTGGCAAAAAACTGCTCTCGGTCGCCGTGGAGCCGGTGCACAGTCCGGTGATCACGCAGACGCGGAATGGCGAGGCGCCGAAACCCGGCCCGCACAAGATTCAGGGCATCGGCGCGGGGTTTGTGCCGGATACGCTGGACATTTCGGTCGTCGACCGTGTGGAGCAAGTGACGAACGAAGAATCGATTGAAATGGCCCGCCGGCTGGCGAAGGAAGAGGGAATCCTTTGCGGCATCTCCTGCGGCGCCGCCGCCGTCGCCGCCCTGCGGCTGGCGAAGCTCGACGAAAACAAGGGAAAAACCATTGTCGTCGTCCTGCCCGACTCCGGCGAACGCTACCTATCCAGCATCCTCTATGAAGGAATGTTCGAGTAGAAAAATAAATGGCGGGCGCGGTTCGATTGGGTGTAGCGTGAATCGCGCCCGCCTGTCGTAACGGGGATTGAACATATAGCGTTGCTGGCCGGAGCGAGGTTACGGGCTTAATCATTTTTTCGGTCAGCGAATAAAAAGCGAAGAAACCCCTTGACTCCCGCTGATAGCCGTCGCATACTGAAAGGCGAATAAACAGCGAATCGAGGTGCCCTATGGTCGAGCCGTCTTTCTCTTCGTTCTCCCTAACGCCGGAAGCTCCTCTGGCCACCGGCCCCTCTGGTTGGCACTATCCACACTGGGACGGCGTGATTTACCCCCGGGAGCGTCCTCGCGGGTTTCACGCCCTAGACTTCTTAGCGCGCCGGTTCGACGCGGTGGAGATCGCCACCTCGTTTGAAAACGACATCCGCCCCGAATTGGCCCGGCTTTGGATGGCGAAGGTGGAGGCGAATCCCCAGTTTCAGTTCACGGCGAAACTGCACCGCCGCTTCACGCATGAGCGGGTGCTGGAGGCGGCATCGGTCGAGTCGTTCGCAGCCGGGTTGCGCGAGCTGAAGCGTGGCAAAAAGCTGGGCGCGCTGGTAATGCAGTTCCCGTGGTCGTTCCGTTTCACGAGGGAGAATCGCGACTACTTTATCGAGTTGCGCCGCGCGTTCCATGAATTTCCCATGGTGGCGGAGATGCGGCACGAGAGCTGGATGTCGTCCGAAGCGGTGGGCACGCTCATCGACTACCGGGTCGGCTTCTGCAACCTGGATCAGCCGCGCCACATCAAGGCGATGCCGCCCACGGCGTTTCTGACCTCCGGCGTGGCCTATTTCCGGCTGCATGGCAAACAACGCGCCTGGTGGTGGAACGAGTTTGAGCAGGGGGCGCGGCCATCGGCGAATCCGCTGCAGGGTTATACGTATTCTCCGGCGGAGCTGGCCGAATGGAAGGACCGCGTGGAGCAGGTTCGCGGACTGGCGGAGCGCACGTTCTGCGTCTTCACCAACGACGGGGGCGGGCAGGCGGTGGTGAACGCACTGCAGTTCGGAGGCCTGTTCGCACCAGCGCGGAAGGGCGCGAATCAGGATCGAGACGAGCGCGAATTCCGTTTGGCCGTCGCCTAATACTCGAACTTCACCGCGGCTTGCATCACGCGCGGGCCGCCGCGGCCGCGGTCGACGACCGCGGTGACATAGCCACCGCCCAAGGCGTTGAAGACGCGGTCCGGCAGGTTCAAATTCGGTGTGTTCATAATGTTGAACAGCTCGTAGCGGAACTGGAAGTTCCTGCGCTCTTTCATGCGGAAGTTCTTAAGCAGCGCGACATTCACATACCTCTGCGTGGGCCCGTCCACGATATTGCGGCCCGCGTTGCCGAAAGCGAAGGGGGTAAATCCGAAGGCGCTGGTTTCGCAAACGGACCGGGACGCGCAACGGGGCACCGGTTCGAAATCGGTGAGCTTGAACCAGGGGTAGTCGACGCCGCGCTTTCCGGCGCCGGGGAT
The DNA here is from genome assembly GCA_016871155.1 of Acidobacteriota bacterium. Lineage (GTDB taxonomy): Bacteria > Acidobacteriota > Terriglobia > Bryobacterales > Bryobacteraceae. The sequence continues at coordinate 8,736 of VFZO01000054.1, forward strand.
CTCTTCCTGCACGCCGCTGCCGATACGGTTCGGGCGGAGCGACTCGCCGAGATTTGCGTCGACGTTGGCGGATTGAATCGTCATCGCCTGCCCACTGTAGTAGGCGATGGTGCCGCTGAATTGCCAGCCGCCCACAAGTCCGTTCGTGACGCCGCGCGCGTTGCCTAGGAACTTCCGTCCCCGGCCAAAGGGGACGGGCGTAGAGTAGACGGCAGTGATCACCTGGCGGCGGTCGAAGTCCGAACGGGCGCGTTCGGCTTTCAAATCGCGCGAATTCTGCGCACCGGCAAAGCCGCCGGCCGACGCGCCGTTCAACTGCGACGCGTCGTCGATGGACTTGCTGAAAGAATAGTTGAAGCGGACGAACGAACCGCGCAACTGTTTCCGCAGCGAAAGCTGCCCGGCGTGATAGTTCGAGTTCGATCCGAAGGAGAAGTAGTTGATGGTGTTGATGCCGGTGATAGGGCGAGGGAACGCGATGTTGGCCTGGTAGGCTTCCAGGGAGCGGATCGGCTGGTTGATGTCGTACTGGCGGCCAAGGTGGGTGCCTTTCGAACCGACATAGCCGAGCTCCAACGCCCAACCGGGTCCCAACTCGCGCTCAATCGTGAAATTCCAGCTCTGCAGATCGCCTAGTTTCGGACGCGGGTCATAACCGTTGGAATTCGTCGAGTTTCCTTCGGTGGCGCGAATATCGGGAAACGGATTGGCAAGCGTTACGAGCGAAGTATCGGACGCCAGGCGGGAGAACGTCTGGTTGACGGAAAACGGGAAGCCTGTCATGAGCGAGGTCCGGATGGGATTCAAAAGATGCCCTGTGTAAAAGATCCCGTATCCGCCCCGGACAACAGTGGTTCGCTGAAAGTAGGGGACGCGCCAGGCGATGCCGAAGCGGGGCGCGAAGTTGATCTTGTCGGCGAAAACAAGAGCACGGGGGAAACCGGCGTCCTTGGCCAGGGCGAAACGGCTCTGCAGGTTGAACTTCGCGAGCCGGTCCTCGAGTTGTGGCAGGTTCCGGTCATCGGAGACGACGATTTTGTTCAGACCGGCCACAAAATTGGAGGCCCGGCCATAGCGGTCGACGGGCGGCATGTCGAGCTCGTACCGGATTCCGAGGTTCAGCGTCAGGTTGCGGGAGAGTTTGAAGTCGTCGTTGAAGTAGGAGCCGATCGAAAGCGCCCGCAAGTAGTTCCGAGTGGTCTCCGCAGTTCTGGTCGTCGACTGCAGCATGCCCAAAAGCAAGTCTCCGACGGAGTGGTTGGTCCAGTTGCGCTGAAAGTTGAAAGTGCCGCGCGAGTTGTCATAGAAGGGCTGATTGAAGCGGGTCCGCTCCAGGTCCCAACCCCACTTCAGATTGTGCTTGCCGCGGATCCATGTGAATTTGTTCGAGACCTGAAAGAGTGTGACATGGTAGGCCACCGGCTGCGCCGCCGCCGAGCCGATAGGAAGGTAGTCCTGCACGGTGAAACGCGGGAAGCCAATCAGGAACGGATCAGTCGTGGTGCCGCGAATGCCAAGCTGGTCGGCGATATTCTCGCCCGCGAATTCTGCGCGCTCGGTGGTCGAATTCCGGCTGACTCCGCCGCGAAACTCCATAATGAGCGTTGGCGAAAACATGTGGTTGTAATCCAGGCCCAGAAGGTAGCGTGGATCATGCACGTAGGTCGGCCATTTGCCGAGCCCCGAACCGGCGAAGGGATTCGTATTGTTCGCGGTGCGTTGCTGAACGCGGAAAGCCAGGCTGTCGCTAGTCGAAAAACGGTGATCCAGTTTTCCGATAAAGCTCGACCATCGGTCGTAGTCTTTCGCCGTGGTCTGGTAGTTGTTGTTGACATCGGCGCGATTCGGCTCCGGATAGTACTCCATCAGCCTCTGCGCAATGGGATCGAAACGGCTGGCGGGAATCCTGTTGCCAGGGAAGCAAGCGGCGGCGGAAGTGGCGCTGCATGTACCCGTGGCGAGCGGATCCCGAAGGAACAGGCGAGCGCCTGTAACAGGAACGACTGACTGGGAGAAGTCGCCGGAGCGCTGCAGGAGCGTGGGAACGTTGCCGATCTGGCTTTGCCCCAAAACCTCAACATAGGACTCCCAACTGAAGAGGAAAAACGTCTTGTTCTTTAGGATGGGGCCGTGCAGTGTGGCGCCGAACTGATTGCGGCGCAGCGGCTGTTTAACCCGGTCGAAGAAAGTGCGCGCGTCAAAAACATCGTTGCGGATGTACTCGAAGAAGTCGCCGTGGAACCGATTCGTTCCAGAGCGGAGCACCATGTTCATGACGCCGCCGGCCATGCGTCCGCTCTCCGCCGAGAAGCCGGAAACCTCCATCTTGAACTCCTGCATCGCGCTCATGTTCGGACGAACGTACGTGCCGGCGCCTCGCGGATTGCGGTTGTTGAAGCCGTCCACGGAGTAGTTGGTGGAATCCGACCGCGAGCCGTTCACGTTCAGGCCGGACCCTTGGCCGCCCTGCGCCATCGGCACAACGCCGGGGACCATCAGCGCCAGGTCGAAGAAGTCGCGGCCATCAAGCGGGATTTCGTTGATCTCCTGATTCGAAATGACGTCGCCCTTGATCGCGCCCGATTCGGTATTGACCAGAGCGGCTTCCGCCGTGACGCTGACCGATTCGGTCACCGCGCCCACTTGCATTCGAACGTCCTGACGCAGCACCTGGCCGACTTCCAATTTGATATCGCTGACCTTGTGCGGGCGGAAGCCGTCGTGTTCGACCAGGAGTTCATAGACACCCGGCGCGAGGTTGGTAACGGTGAAGTCGCCTTCGGCGGAGCTGGACATTTCGCGAAGGGCGTTCGTATCGACATGCCGGACTTTTACGCTGGCCGCCGGTATGACCGCGCCGCCGGAATCGGTCACCAGCCCGGTAAGACTTGCCGTTCCCTGCGCAGCCGCGGACAGAGCGACGAGAAAGAACACCCCGTTTTTCATTGCCCTAGTTGTACCGGAAACCAGAAGTGGTTCGCAAGCCCCGGATGGTAGTATTTTCAGATGTCAAACCTCTTTTCCTCGGCGGCGATGGCGGCGGGCTACGCCCAGTCCCGGCCCCAGGTGCATGCGTGGGTTTGTGAGCGTCTCCGCGAGAAGACCGGTGTGGTCGACCGGGCGCTGGATATCGGCTGCGGCGCGGGCATCTCCACGGCGGCGCTCGCACGGAACGCGCGCATGCGGGCGGGAGTCGAGCCGAATCACGCGATGCTGTTGCACTCCGCCACCGTGGCACCGGGCGCACATTTTGTTACGGGGCAGGCGGAACGCCTGCCGTTCGCCGATGCGAGTTTTGAGGTCGTGGCCGCGGCGGGTTCGTTGAACTATTGCGAGTTGGGCCCGGCGCTGGCCGAGATTGGCCGTGTGCTCCGAACGGCGGGCATGTTGGCGGTGTACGACTTCTCTCAGGGCCGCGAGTTCGAAGACGGGCCGGAACTGTTGCATTGGCACGGGGAGTTCAAGCGGCGCTATCCGTCGCCGGAGGGGAAGCCGTTCGAGGCCGGAGGAGAGCCGTTCGCGATAAGCCTCCCCTACTCGGCGGTCCGGTACTCCGACTATGCATTGACTGAGACGAACGTGGCGGCGGCCGTCGGGGCCGGTGAGCCGTTGGAGGCGATTCAAACCTGGTGCCGAGAAACGTTGGCGGACGTTTTTGGCGGGAGGGTCCGAAAAGTAATCTTTCGCGGGTATCTGGCGGTGAAGGATAGGCCGGCAATCTCCGAATGGGAGCGGCGGGCGTGAGAGGCCTCGCCTTAGCCCTTCTCTGCGCATCGGCCGGCCTGGCGTTCGATATCTCTCAAGCGAAGACCTTTTCGATTGGGGAAGTGACGGTGAAGTCGAAGACCCGGGCATTGCGGGAGGAACGGCTGCTCCCGGTCGTGCGGGAGCGGGTCTCCGCCCGGCTCATCGCACTGGGGCTAACCGAAGTGCCCGGAAAAGGCGACGTACGGGTGTCGGCAAGCCTTACCGTGGACAGCGACCGCCGCCCGGAGTACCGGAGAAGGCCGCGCCATCTTTACGACTATCGGGGGCGCCTGCTCATATCGATCCGCGCGGGCCAGGACAACGCGCTGGTTTGGCAGGAGTTTCCGTCGTTCAGCGAGGACGAGGCGAAGGAGCTCGAGGAGCGGCTGCACCGGCACGTGGACCGGGTGATGGCGAAGTTTCCACCGAAAGGGAAATGATGACCGGACGGTTGCTTGCGAACTGAGAACTCTGCCGCTAAACGCCCCAATCTTGACCGGATTCGGGGCGATTGCTAGCCTAATTGGATATGAGTCCCTCCGCGCCAGCGGCCGCCCGTCGCACGCCTCCGGCGGCGGGTGACTTGATTGCGGCCATCGGCAACACGCCGTTGTTCCATCTGCGAAGGCTGACTGAGGGCCTGGATGGCATTGAAATCTACGCGAAGGCGGAGTTTTTCAATCCGGGAGGCTCCGTAAAGGATCGGCCCGCGCTGAGCATGATCGACGCCGGGGAACGGTCCGGGGCGCTGACACCAGACAAGACCATTCTCGATTCCACCTCGGGAAACACCGGGATCGCCTATGCGATGATCGCCGCGGCCCGCGGCTACAAGCTGAAGCTTTGCCTGCCGGCCAACGCGAGTCCGGAACGCAAGAGCATCCTGAAAGCATACGGCGCCGATGTGATCCTGACCGATCCCGGCGAGGGCTCCGATGGCGCGATTCGCCGCTGCCGGGCCATCTATGCCGAGTCGCCGGAGCGGTACTTTTATCCGGATCAGTACTCTAATCCGGCGAATCCGCTGGCGCACTACAATACGACCGGCGTGGAGATTCTGGCCCAGACCGAAGAACGGATCACCCACTTCATCGCGGCGCTAGGCACCAGCGGGACTTTTGTGGGAACCACGCGGCGGTTAAAAGAACACAATCCGGCGATCGTATGCATCAGCGCGCAGCCCGCGTCGGGCTTTCACGGTCTGGAAGGTCTGAAGCACATGCCGACGGCGATTGTGCCAAAGATCTACGACGAGACGCTGGCCGACGGGAATCTGTGGCTGGAGACCGAGGATGCCTACGCCATGGCCAAGCGCCTGGCGCGTGAGGAGGGGTTGCTGGTGGGTATTAGCGCCGGCGGCAACGTTCATGCCGCGCTGCAAGTAGGAAAGCGGGAGGCCGAGGCGGGCCGCAAGGCGGTGATTGTCACAATTTTGTGCGATAGTGCATCGAAGTACTTAAGTGAACCTTTCTGGAACGAATGATTACCGTTGAACGCCAGCCTTGGGATGTGATGGTGGAGCATGCCCAAAAAACCTATCCGAACGAGTGCTGCGGCGCGATGCTCGGCTCCATCGACGGCGAGGTGAAAAACGTCCGCCTGGCGCTGCCGTTGGAGAACGCCTACGAGGGCGCGCAAAGGGAACGCTATGAGCTTCGCCCCGAGGACCTGCTGTTTGCGGAGCGCGAAGCACGTAAGAACGGCATGGACCTGATCGGAATCTTTCACAGCCATCCAGACTGCGACGCATATTTCTCCAAAACCGATCTGGAGAACTCGTGCCCCTGGTATTCGTTCATCGTGCTTTCGATTCAACAGGGAAAATTTCATCACGCCAATAGCTGGTTGCCCAACATGGAGCAGACCGAAGCGGCCAAAGAGGAGTTAACACACCCGAATGCCTAAGATCCTGATCCCGACGCCGCTGCGTCAGTTCGCCGGCAAAAACGACAGCGTGGAAGTGGCCGGCGCCACGGTGGGAGAAGCGCTCGCCGCGCTGACCACGGCGCATCCAGACCTGAAGAAGAACCTCTACAACGACGAGGGCAAACTGCGTAGCTTCGTGAACGTTTATATGAACGACGAGGACATCCGGTTCCTGGAAAAGGAAAAAACCGCCGTAGGCTCGAACGACACGATTTCGATCGTTCCCTCGATCGCGGGCGGACGGTAATGCATCTTTCCAAGGAAGAGATCGCGCGGTATAGCCGGCACCTGATCATGCCCGAAGTGGGCATGGACGGGCAGTTGAAGCTGAAGAACGCGAAGGTTTTGCTGATCGGCACCGGCGGCCTGGGCGCGCCGGTGGCTATGTATCTGGCGGCGGCGGGCGTAGGTACGCTCGGTGTCATCGACTTCGACACGGTGGACGCGTCGAACCTGCAACGGCAGATCATTCACGGCACCAAGGACATCGGCAAGAAGAAAGTCGACTCGGCGGAAGAGACGATGAAGGACATTAATCCCTTCGTCAATGTCGTGAAGTACGAAGTGCCGCTCACCAGCGCCAATGCCTTGGAGATCCTCAAGGACTACGACATCGTCGCCGATGGTACGGACAACTTCCCCACGCGCTTCCTGGTGAACGACGCCTGCGTGCTGCTTGGCAAGCCGAACGTCTATGCCTCGATCTTCCGCTTCGAAGGCCAGGCGACGGTGTTCTGCAAGGACGAGGGGCCGTGCTACCGCTGCCTGTATCCGGAGCCGCCACCTCCCGGCCTGGTCCCGAGCTGCGCCGAAGGCGGCGTACTGGGAATTCTGCCCGGCGTGGTCGGCCTGATTCAGGCGACCGAAGTGATCAAGCTGATTCTGGGCGAAGGGCAGCCGCTGCAGGGCAGACTCATGCTGTACGACGCCTTGGCGATGAAGTTCCGTGAGCTCAAGATCCGCCGCAACCCGGAGTGCCAGGGCAAGTGCAGCGTGGTGAAGGAGCTGATCGATTACCAACAGTTCTGCGGCGTGCCGCACCAGGAGGCTCCCTTGCCCGCTCCCGTGGCATCCACCGATATCGAACCGCAAGAAGTGAAACAGCTAATCGACGCCGGCTCGGACTTCGTTCTGATCGACGTACGCGAAGTGCACGAGCATCAGATCTGCAACATTCCGAAGGCGAGGCTGATGCCGCTGGGCGATCTGCCGAAGAGGCTGAACGAAATCGACAAGAACGCCGACATCGTGATGCATTGCAAGATGGGCGGCCGCTCGGCCAAGGCCTGCGACCTGCTCCGCCAGAACGGATTCACGCGAGTCCGTAATATGAAGGGCGGAATCCTGGCATGGTCGGACAAGGTCGATCCCTCCGTACCCAAGTATTAGTCTTCGCGGGCGCCCTGGCCTACCTGGGCTGGGGCATTGCGGACGTATCGCTCGCCTCCGGGTTTGTCGATCCGGTGCGAAACATTCGCCCGCAGGATGAAGCGCTCTACAGCAGTATTTCCATCGGCATGGCCGAGCGAGGCGAGTGGTTGACACCGCGCTTCCTCGGCCGGCTTGCTTTTGTGAAGCCGATTGGCGCGTTCCTGCCGGCCGCGTTGTCGGTGAAAGCGTTGGGAGTGTCGGAGTGGTCGCTGCGGCTGCCGTCGCTGCTGGCGGGCGCGGCACTGTTGACGCTGCTGTGGCATTGGCAGGGATGGGGTGCGATGCTGCTGGTGGCGGCGAATCCGCTCTTCTTCACGCTGGCGCGGCGGAACATGACGGATGTGCCGGTGCTGCTGTGCGTGGCGCTGACGATCCACTTGTGGCCGGGGCGGGCAGCCGTGCCTCTGGCGCTGGGAATTCTAATCAAGAGCGTCGCCGGGGCCGTACCCCTGCTGTTTCTGCGAAAGGACTGGTGGCGTGTCGCGGGCGCAGCGGCGATTCTTGTGGCGCCGTGGCACTTGTACCAATTACTGGGCGGCAACGGCGATTGGTATTGGAAGGAACATATTCTCGACGAGCATCTGGCGTGGGGCCTGGCGACGCCGAAAAACGTGTCCAGCGAGTCGCACTCGTGGTTCTATGGCGTGCGTGCCTGGGCAATCGATCCGATCTTGTGCCTGTCGCTTCCGCTGGCGATTTATCAGGCGCGAAAACGATACGAGGAACTGGCCTGGCTGGCGGCCAGCGTGGCCGTGCTGTGGGCGTTCGGGTATCGCAACGCAACGTATCTCCTTCCAGTATTCGCCGCGATCGCCGTCTGTTTGCAAGCACCCTGGTGGGCCGGCGTTCTGGTGCTAGGGGCGCGTTTGCTAAGCGGACAGATCTCGCATGCGCCGCCGGAGCCGGTGCCGCCGCTGGCGGTCCTGAAAGAGTACGCTCGCCTGCAGCGGCCGAATGGGTTAATCGTGGACGGTGTGGCCGACGAGTTTGTGGCGGCGACGCTAGGCCTGCCGCGCGTGCAATATGTGCTGCCCGGCGATGCGCGGACGATGGTGCGGACGAACGTCGATTTTGTTGGGCGGGGAGTAGTGGCCCCAGCATTTACGGGCCGGCCGGCGCCTTTCGAGACCGTGATTGTGACGGGGGATTTGCAGCAGGTGATCGACGCGGCGCCGGGGCGGGATTTCTTGGCGCCGGAGGCACGGCTGGGCACGCTGCGGTTCAACTCCCACCGGGTGGCTCTGCGAAGCGGGAACTGGGCGGTCGCATTGGCCACGCAACGGTAAGGGCTCCCGTTTCCAGCGGGAGCCCTCCATTCTGCGAGGCGTGTTTATTTTCCAGGCCCGGCGTAGCTTTGTTCCGGCATGTGTTGGTACATCTGATATTCGGCCCTCGTAATGAGTGGCCGAACCTTAGCGACGAACTTGTTGTAGTTCGCCGTGCCGCCCATCGCTTTCACGAGCGGCAACTCCTGATCGAGATCCGCCCATTTGTCCTGTCCCAGGGCGATGTCGATCTCGTACGGCGACCCGCCGAAGCGGACCCGCGAGGTGATGAACACCGGCAGACCGGCCTTCTTGGCCGCGAGAAAGGCCTCGGCGGCGTAGAGCGCCATGAGCTCATCCACCTTCTCCGGCTTCGCCCACACACGGATGACGCTTACCATCTTCGGCGAAGAGGCTGGGCGAGGCAGGCTGTGTTCGGAATCGACAGCCGACAGGTTGCGGCGAGAGCTCTCGACGCAGGACATGATGCGGGCCGAGAGCGTGTTGAGTTTCGGCAGGACGCTCTTCAGCTTGGGGTCTTCGCTGCGCTGGTAGTCCATTGCGGCAAAGTTTGGATGAAACGATGCGAGAAGGTACTCGTTCGGTCCGCTGACGGAGCGCCAAACGTTGTAGGGCCGGTCGCTGCCGGCCTTCTTGACCTCTTCGGCGAACTCCTTGGCCGCCGAGAGGAAGTCGGCGGTGCGGTCCGGCTTCACGGTGTAGAAAACGACCGAACGGACAGGCGGCATTGGCGCCTGAGCGAATGCGATCGCGGAACAGATCAATGTGAGGACTGTGGATTTCATTTCAGGTGTCTCTCTCCTTGCTCTGGTAGCGGAGAGACACCCGGAAAAGGGCCACGCTAGTCCAGTCCGCTGAGCGGCCCGGTGGAACTGGCGAACGAATCGGACTCCACTCCCAGGCGCTGCATCATACTGACGAAGAGATTGCTGAGCGGGGTGTTGTTGTCGCGCCTGAAGACCAGATGCCGGCCGTGACGGAAGCCGCCGCCGGCCAGTAGAATCGGCAGATTCGTATTGTCGTGAATGTTGGCGTCGCCCATGCTGCTGCCGTAGAAGACCATGGTGCGGTCCAACAGACGCTCGCCTTGTTCGGTGCGGTTCGCCAGGTTGGAGAATGTCCGGTTTAGAATCGACATCTGACGGCGGTCGATCTCTTCCAATTGCTTCACTTTTGCTTCGGCCTGGCCGTGGTGCGTCAGCACGTGATAGGAGTCCGTCGAACTCCTCGCCGCGTCGAGTTTGAAAACGGGTGTGAAAAAGGCGTCGGCCATCAGCGTGACGATTCGCGTGGAGTCCGATTCGAGCGCCAGCTGGGCCATGGACAACATCAGTTCCAGCTTCTCGAAGAACAGTTTGCGATCCTGAATATCAGCCGGCGGCGGTTGCGTGGGCTCGGGTTTGGGCCGCCGCTCCCAGGCGCGGGCCGTCTGCATGCGTTGCTCCACTTCGCGGACCGACGTAACGTACTGCTCCAGCCGGACCTTGTCCGCGGCTCCGAGGTCGCGGCGAAACCGGTTCGTTTCGTCGAGCAATGTATCGAGCACGCTGCCGCGATTCTCCAACCGGTGCATTTGCCGGGCGACGGACTCCGGATCGCCCTGCACGAACATTCGCTCGTACAGCCTGGGCGCGCTGTCTTCGGCCGGCAGAAGAACGCCGTCGCGCGTCCAGGAGAGGCTCCGGTTCCCTTTGTCGATGTTGACGCCCAGGTTGAGCGTCGGAAAGCGCGTCACCTGCCCTAGCTTCTCGGCGGCGAACTGATCGAAGGAGATGGAGTTGCGGAAGCCGCTTTTGAATGCGCCCCGGGCCGCGGTGAGCAGGCAGTTGTCGGCGCTGTGGCCGCCGCTTACGCCGGGATGGGAGAGTCCGCTAAACACCGTGAAGTCGTTACGAAAACCGGCGAGCGCCGTGAGATACGTGGACGGCCGGTAGTCCCGCCCGGCGTCTTGAGGAAAGAAATTCTTCGGCAGTACTCCGAGGTTGTTCGCCAGGAGCAGCATGCGGCGGGGCGGCGGTGCGGCCTGGGCAAAGACGGGCGTCATGGCCTCAAGCAATGGCAGGCCAAGCGCGGCGCCGGCGCCCCGAAGCATAGTGCGGCGCGGCAGCGGACGCTTTGCGAGAAAGGGCGCTCTCATTGTGCGGGGTCTCCTTGAAAGATGCGGTTGGCGACGAAGGCGTGGAGGAGATCGCGCGTCCGGTAGCCGTTGGCCTGGCAGGCGTCGAGGATTTTTTCGATCTCCGGCCGGTCGGAGAAACGGACCGGCACTCCGGTGGCGTAGACGGTAAACCGGTTCAGCAGGTTGCGCGCGAGTTGGCGCGGATTGGAGGCGAACAGCGCCTTCAGTTCACGCACGTCGCGAAACGCGCGGCCGTCGGGAAGTTTGCCGCTGGCATCCACGGGCCCGGCGACGGTGTAGGCGAAGTCGTGCCCGGTATGATCGATGCCGGTGACGGCCTGGCCCTCACTGGTGCCGCGATAGTGGGTGCGCCAGTGGCCGAAGACGTCGAAGTTCTCCAGTGCAAGTCCAACGGGATCGAACTTCGCGTGACACGAGGCGCAGGCGGCGGACTTGGTATGCATGGCGAGCAGGTCACGAATGGTCCGGGCGCCGCGAATATCGGGCTCCACGGCGGGCACGCCCGGTGGAGGAGGCGGAGGCGGCTCACCAAGAATCCGGTCCGTGATCCACGCGCCGCGCAGCACTGGCGACGTGGCGGTGCCGTTGGCAGTGATTTTCAGGACGGCGCCCTGAGTGAGCAGGCCGCCATAGGGGCTGCCGGGAGGAAGAGACACGCGGCGAAGCGCAGCACCCGTCACGCCTTCCAGGCCGTAATGACGCGCTAACCGGTCGTTAACGAAAACGAAATCGGACTGGACCAGATTTCTCGCGGGCAGGTTCTGCCGGACCATGGCGGTGAAGTACGCCAGGGTCTCGCGTTCGAGAGAGCTGGTCAGGTATTCGTCGAGTTGATATTCGGGATAGAGCCGCCGATCGGGGTCCTCACGGCGCAGGTGGCGGAGGTTGAGCCAATGGCCAGTGAAAGCGCTCACGAAGCGTTCAAAGCCCGGACTGTCGATGAGACGGTCTGTTTCCCGCCGCAGCACGCCCGGATCGCGCAGCGGCGAGGCAAGAAGATGCGCGCCGGGGCCGGTGTTGGAGAGGAAGTGAGAGAGCCGGCCTGCCAGCGCAGGCTGCGATCGCGGCTCGTGAAGATAAAGGAAAAGACCGGAAGAGAGAATGGCTTGATAGCCGGTCAGCATGGACTCGACGAAAGGCTCCTTGCGATCGAGCAGCGAATGAACCAGCCGCTCAAACTCCCGGACCGCTTCGCCGGGCACTGGGCCTCGGGCGGCAAGCGGGAGGAACCGGCGTAGCAGGCGGGAGGCCTCCGCCTTGGGATCCGCGGGTTGGGGGTTTGGGCCCAAATCGTCGAACAGGGCACGATGGCTGGGGGGCGGCCAGGTCGCGGGAGGGATGGGCCCTTCCAGCTCCAGCCAGTTGAAAGCCACGCCCGGCTGGCCGTCCGGCGGCATGGGCGGATAGCGATAGGAGCCGGTTTTGCCTTCGGCATCCACCTGCGGCACAGGCAGACCGAGCAGGTTGTACTCGACGGTTTGCCCGGCCAGCAGCGGCACGACGGTCTCGTAGACGTGGGGCCGGGGCTGAATCTCCAGAATGCCGCCGACAGCCTTGACGTCTTCGGCGATGTCGTGATTCGTGGGCCGCCGGGAACGGAAGGTCATGGGAATGGCGATCCTCGCGTCCGTCACCTTGTAGCCGGGGTGCTGCAGCACGGCCCGTGCCGAGAAGCGCAAGCGATATTCACCGCTGTGCTGGGCGGCGAAGCCGCGCGGGAAAGCTCCATAGGGCCACCCGGGCGAGCGGAACAGACCCATTTCCAGGGCTGGATCCGCCTCCAACTCCGGAGACATCGCCGTGGAATACTCCCTGGAAACGTTGACGCCCTGGTTGTCCTTGATGAAGAACATCGAATGCAGAGTGCCGGTGCTGCGCAAGCCGGGAAACAGATTGCGGCCGAAGGTCCGGAATTTCGTCACCGGCGGCGGCGCGGCCGTGGTGACGATGGCTTGGCGCAGCGCCGTTTCGGCGGCGTCGAGATATGCGGTCAATTGGACACGGGAGATGTCGAGCGTCTCGGCGGCTTTGTTGAAATGGTGCGCTTCGCGATCTTCCGGAAGCATGTCGCGGATATCCAGCCGGGGCAGTTGCAGCAGATCGCGCAAATTCTGTTCGTACTCGTCCCGGTTCAGGCGCCGCATGGGGCCGCGGCCGTTGCGGATGGCGTCCGCCCGGTCGGACTCAAGCAACGGGCGTGCCAGGGTCGCCAGCAGCCTCGTTCGATCCGCATCCGCAAAGGGTATTCCTTTTGGCGGCATCTCCGCCTTTTCGACACGATCGTGGACGCGAATCCAACGATCGCGCAGCGTGCGGTTGGAGAGGTCGAACTCGAGCGTGGCGAGATCCAGGCCAGCCTTTGCGGAAGCCCCCGTGTGGCAAGCTGCGCAGTGCTTCCCAAGGAGCGTGGCGAGGGCCGGCGGAGCGGTCTGCCCCGCGCAAAGCGCGGCCGGGACGATTGCAATGAAAATGGGCGCTCGCACGGAAACTCCTAAAGAGATCTTACATCGGCGGCGCGGGCTGCATTGCAATCGACATCGGGTTGTGATCCTCCGTTCACGCCCAGCCGCTAACATCGGTAACATGAGATTTATGAAGAGACTTTTTCTTGTGATCGCCTCGGTTGCGGCTTTGGTGGCGCAGACCGACTCGGCATCGCTCCGAGTCCTGGTGGAGGACGCTAGTTCGGCGGCTGTAAACGGCGCGCGTGTCTCGCTTCGAAACCCGCAGACCGGTTCGGCGTTGGAAGCCGTAACCTCGCGAGATGGCTATGCGATCTTCAGCCCCATTCCGCGCGGAACCTATGAAGCGACCGTAACGCAGAGCGGATTCAAGATCGTGCGGCTCACCGGGCTGACCGTGACTGTGGACGAAAGACGGCTGGTGCGCGTGCGGCTGGATGTCGCGGCGGTCACGGAAACCGTGGAGGTGAGTGACCGCGCCATTACGGCGCAGACGGAACAGGCGTCGCTGGGTCAGGTGATTGGCGGCCGGACCGCGGTGGAACTGCCGCTGGCCGGCCGGCGGTACACGGAGTTGGCGCTGCTGGCGCCGGGCGTGGCGAACGCGAACCTGAATCCGGTCACACGCGGCCCGGGCTGGTTCGTCGCCAACGGGAATTATCACACGCAAAATAACTTCCTGCTGGACGGCGTGGACAACAACCAGGGAACGACGAACGCGCAAGCGCTCAGCGCGCAGGTTGTGCAGCCTTCTCCGGACTCGATCGCGGAGTTCAAGGTGCAAACCAACAGCTACTCGGCCGAATTCGGACGCTCGGCCGGGGGCGTGATCAATGTGTCGATGAAGAGCGGATCCAACGACCCGCATGGCTCGGCCTGGTACTTCAACCGGGACGCGGGCCTGGCGGCGCGAGGCTGGACGAACAACCTGGTCAACCTTCCAAAGCCCGCTTTGAACTGGAACCAGTTCGGCGGCACGCACGGCGGCGCACTGAAAAAGAACAAGCTCTTTTACTTTGGCGCGTATGAAGGCTTCCGGCAGAGTTTCGCCGACACGTTCCTGGTTACCGTACCTACGGCGGAGCAGAAGCGCGGCGCCTTCGGGCTCGACATCCTCGATTCGGCGAACGGCAACGCGCCGTTTCCGAACCGCACCATTCCGGCATCGCGCGTGGACGCGCTGGGCCGGAAGCTTGTGGACCTCTACCCGGCGCCCAATCAGGCAGGGCAGGTGCAGGCGGGGCGGCCGTCGAACAACTTTGCGGCGCAGCGGGATGGCAAGGAAAACACGCACAAGTTCGACACACGCGGCGACTACAATTTGAACGAAAGAAACCAATTGATGGTTCGCTTCAGCTACCTCCGGCAGAAGTTTGGCCGGGATGCGCTGTTCCCTGGCCTGGCCGACGGCGTGGGCAACCAAGGCACGCAGTTCAACGACAATCGATCGCTCGCCGCCTTATGGACGCGAACCATTTCGCCGCGGATGGTCAATACGTTCCGGTACGGGCTGAACCGCACCTTCGCGGAGTTCGCGCACGCCACGGCCAACGCTGAGAAGGCGGACGCTTTTGGATTCCGCGGAATCCCAGCCAGCTTGTTGCAGGTGGGCGGGCTGCCGCTGATCAACGTAACCAATTACCGCGAATTGGGCACTCGCAATTTCCGGCCGCAGTTCCAGCGGCCGTGGCTCAACCAGTTCGTGGAGGCGCTTTCGATTCAAGCCGGGCGTCACTTTCTGCGCACGGGCGCCGAGGTCCGGTTGAAGAACAATACCTTCATCGACGTGACCCGCCGAACGCCCGCCTACAGCTTTCAGGGCCGCTACACCAACGACGCCATGGCCGACCTGCTGCTGGGTCTGCCGGAAACGGTGCAGTTAAACACGGTACCGGAGGTGAACCAACTGCAGAACGCCACGAGCTTCTTCCTGCAGGACGATTTCAAAGCCTCCCGGCGCCTGACACTGAACCTGGGCATGCGCTATGAATACGCAACGCCCTTCTACGGCAACGGTAAGAATGTGAACGTGAACTTCAACCCGGCCAACCAGTCCTTACGGGTGGCCGGCGTGGATGGAAACAACAAATATCTGGTGACGCCGGACCGGAACAACTTCGGACCACGGCTGGGCATGGCGTGGCAGGCGGTGCCGGAGAAGGTTGTCATTCGCGCGGCCTACGGCATCTTCTACAACTCCGAAGATATTTACGGATCCGAGGCGAATCTGCCTCTGAATCCGCCGCAACTGATTCAGGCGAATCTGATACGCGTGGGAACGGGACCGGCACCGATCCGGCTTTCCGACGCGATTCCGAACGGCGTGCTCGACCGCTTCGACTCGCGTCTGGTGACGCTGCGGACAAGGGAAGAGCAGCAGCGCTCCGGACTGATTCAGCAGTGGAATTTTGCCACGCAGTTTCAGGTTACGCGGGCATCGACGTTTGAGATGGCGTACGTGGGCAATTCGGGCCGCAACATGTTCGCGCTGTACGAGCGCAACCAGACGCCGTTCGGAGTGGATGGCAGCGTGGCCGCAAACCGCCCATTCCCGTTGTGGCAAGGAATTCAGACGGGCGCCTCGCGCGCACGCAGCAAATACAACGCGTTCCAAACGAAGTTCGAGAACAACTACTCCAAAGGCCTGTATGTGCTCGCGTCCTATACCTGGGCGAGCGGCCTGGATCAGGCCGGCGCATGGGATTCGGGCGCCTCTCCGCAACTCTACGATCTGTTTGACCTGGAATGGGCGCGGCAATCGCAAACGCCGATTCACCGCTACACAACTGCGTTCTCCTACGACCTGCCTTTCGGCAAGGGCATGCTGCTCGGCGGCTGGAAGCTGTCGAGCATCGTATCCCTGCGCAGCGGAATGCCGATCAACGTCAGTTTGAACGCGAACGGAATCAACCCGGCGAACGGCCAGGCGTACCGCTTCCTGCAGCGGAACGGCGGCGGCCTGCGGCCGGATCGCGTTGGCCGGGGGAACACGGGCGTGAGCCCGAAGGAAAACCGTTTCGGGTTCCTGAGTCCGTCGGCGTATCGCGTGCAGACACTCAATACGATCGGCAATTCGGCCCGGAACTCGGCCTACGGACCGCGCCAGTTCAACACGGATTTCTCTGTTCGCAAGGAGTTCCGGTTCAACGAACGTCACTCGGCGGAGTTCCGCTGGGAGTCGTTCAACCTGTTCAACACTGTGAATTTTTCAAACCCGGCGACGACGCTGGGAAACACCAACTTCGGCTGGATTACGGGAGCGGGCGATCCGCGGATCATGCAGTTGGCGTTGCGTTACGCGTTCTGAAGCGGCCGCCAAAAAGCAACGGCTCCCTCAGATATGAGGGAGCCGTTGCCGTTACCAACCGGACTAGAAGTAGAACTTCGCGGCCAATTGGATGAAGCGAGCGTCGCGAGCGCCCGTAGCGGCGCCGAAGCCGAAGCGGCCGCCACTGCCACCGGCCGCGGTCGGCAGGTTGGCAATTGCGCCCGTTGTTGGGTTGAATTGGGCTGTGCGGTTGAAGTCGTTATACTGCGTATGGTTCGGAGCGTTGAACATCTCCAGACGTAACTGCAGGTAACGGCGTTCCGCCCCGAACGGGAAGTTCTTGAACACTGAGATGTCCCAGTTGTTCACGCCGGGCCGGCGAACGATACGTTGCGCGGACTCCAGGCCGAGGCTTCCGACCTGAGGTGGTGTGAACACGCTGGTATCGATGTAGACGTTCTCGGTTCGTTTTCCGATGGGCAGGATGGGATTGCCTCTTACTCCAACTCGCGGAGCGACGCTCGCGGAGCCGGTGTAAAGACGATTCAATTCGCCGCCGATTCCCTGGAAAGACACACCGATGTTGGCCGGCTGGCCGCCGATCAGCGAAGTCAAACCAGAGATCTGCCATCCGCCGAAGACGCCTTTGCCAACGGCGTTATTCAGGCCGCTGACATGTTTGGCGAGCGAGGGCACGTCGTAGACGAAGTTGAACACCAGCATTTGGGGCACATCCTGATCCAGATAGCTGTAATTGCCCATCCGGTAGTTCGTGGGGTGCAGGTTGTCGCCATCGCCGGAGGCGATGCCGAGCGCTTTGGACCAAGTGTAGGCAACACCATACGTGAGGCCTTTCCCGGAGTTCTTATTCAACGCCACCTGCATCGAATGGTAGTTCGAGAAGGCGCCGAACGCCGTGAGGCTGGCGCTGCCGAAGCCGAGATACGGACGGTACAGGTTATCTGGCAACGCGGTGCGGCCGTCAAAGGTGGCGGCAGTCAGGTTCGCCGTGCGGGCGTCCTGATTCTGCCGCAGCCAGGCGGAGCCAAACGGTAGTGCGTTAAAGTCGTATCGCGACAACAGATGATTCCCAACGTTGGCGACGTAGCCCACTTCCAGCGAAACGGACTTGGGCAGCTCGCGCTGCACGGTCAGGTTCCACTGATAGGTCGACGGCACGTGGCCGGCCTTATCGAAGCCGCGAACGTCGGCTGGGAAGAACACGCCTTGCAGCGACGAGATCTGACTCAGGTTGCTGTAGTAGAAGGTGGGCCGGGTGGTGGACGGCGGATTGGGCAGCATGTCGAAGACCGGGTTGCCCTGGAAGCGGTCGTAGAAGATACCGAAGCCGAGGCGGACGACGGTTTTTTCCTGAGCCTGATAGGCGAGGCCGACGCGCGGCGCCCAGTGCAGGCCCCGGCTGTCGATCAGCCCGCGCGGGTAACCGCCCCTGCCGGCCAGCCCCATGCCGTTGGCGTACAACCCATCGACGAAACCGCGGCCGGTGTTGACCAGCGAACCGACAAGCGCGTTGGGAAGCTGCGCGCCGGTTATAGGGTTGATTCCCACGTTCGTGTTGTTCACACGGCCGGGCTGCACCAGCACGGCGCGGTTGGCCGCGTCGTAGAGCGCCGGGTTGAACGAGGACGTCTGAAGAGCACGGTCGAACTGGGGCTGGATGATGTAGAAGCGCAGACCGTAGTCGAGCGTGAGTTTCTTGTTCACGCGCCAGTTATCCTGCACGAACCATTCCACGTTCCAGGACCGGTATTGGCCGTTCAACACCTTGTTGGATTGCGATAGACGTTGGAAGTTGCCGAGCAACCCATTCGAGAAAGCCCAATTCGTGTCGCCCGGATTCGCGGGATCGTTGTCGAACCAGATATCGCCATTCACCGAAGTGAAGGCCGTTTGATCCTTCAGGCTCTTGTGAAGGTAGATGCCGGCCTTGAATGTGTGCGCACCGTACACCTTCGTCACGTTGTCGGTAATGTCGTAGGTGTGATTGAAATTGCGGAAGGGCGTTCCGTTGAAACCGGAGAACGGCGCGTTCGGGATGCCGCCCCAGCGCCAGTTCTGAACAAGGCCAAGCGTGTCGCCATTAAACGGCATTCTGTAGTTCAGCCCTAGCTTGCTGCGGTCGAATGCGTTGCCCACGGGATCGATGTTCAGCACGTTGCGCGACGAGCCGAAGATGAACTCGTTGGTCAGCGTGGGATTCACGACCGTTGTGAGGTTGTTCACCCAGCTCCATCCGGGATTGCCAAAATTCATGGCGCCGAACGGAATGTTGTAGTCGGCGCTCCACTGGCCGTAGGCGCGGTCCTGTTCCGACTTGGTGTACATGTAGCGGGAATAGAAGCGCCATTTGTCATTGATGTTGTAGTCGCCGCGATAGATGTTTTCGCGGCGGGGGAAGGTATCGGAAACCTGGGTGGCGTAGTTAAATGTCGGGTCGCCCGTCGAATTCGGCGTAGGGTAGAAGTTCAGGATCTTCTGCCCATCGGAACTGATGCGGCTGGCCGGAACAATGTTGTTCGGAAAGCAACCGGCGCCGCCGGTCAGTTGACCGCACGTTCCGCTGGAAAGCGGATCGCGAATGAACACCGGCCGGCCCGCGCCGTCGCGGGTCTGCGAGAAGTCGCCGCGGCGTTGCAGTTCGGTGGGAACTGTTACCGTTCGCAACGCGTTCGGCGATAAACGGTTCTGCCATTCGATACCAGCGCTGAAGAACAGCTTGTCCCGGTTCGGGTTCAGTTTCGGAATATAGACAGGGCCGTTGACGTTGAAGCCCAGCGTGTTGTCGCGGAAGAGCTGGCGGGAACGGCCTTCCAGATTGTTGCGCCAATTGTTGGCGTTTAACCCTTCGTGCCGGTGGAACCAATAGCCGGTGCCGTGCAGTTCGCGCGAACCGGACTTTGTAACCACCGAAATCGCGGCGCCCGAGGAGCGGCCGTATTCGGCGGGCAGCGAGTTCGTCAGCATTTTGAACTCGGCGATCTGGTCGATGTTCATGGTGGCGAGTTGGCCGCCGTTGGAGCCAGTGTCGATGTTCGTAACGCCGTCCACCATCAGGTTGTTCTGATTGTTGCGGTTGCCGTTGACGGAGCCGCCAACGCCGCCGTTGGGCACAACGCCGGGTACCGTTCGGGTCAAATCGAGGAAGGAGCGGCCGTTCAGCGCAAGGTTCAGCACCTGATTGCTGGTGAGCACGCCGCCTTTTTCGGCGCCGCGCGTTTGAAGAACAACACCCTGCGCTTCGACAGTAATGGAGTCGGAAATCTGGCCGACGGAGAGGCCAATGTCCGGCAACTCCAAACGGTCGTTCGCGAACACGCGAATTTCCTTCTGTTCGTATTTCTTGAAGCCTGTCATCTCCACGACGAGCGTATAGGAAGACGGCTTCAAGGGATTGAACCGGGATTTCCATTTTGGGTCTCCCGGACCCCCACAGTATACACCAACGCCTCACTCCCGTGCCGGATTTGATCAGAATCCCCTTTCCGAGGGCGGGCCAGTGCCTGCGGATGGCTTCTTTCGACCA
>VFZO01000055.1 GCA_016871155.1 Acidobacteriota bacterium
TCCCTCGTTGGTCCCAAAGCTGGCACGGGTGAAAGCCAGGTCTCCCGTGATGTCAGAGCCAGCTGCGGGAACGGTGTAGAACTGCATTGCACCACCGATGGCGCTTCGGCCGTACATCGAGGAAGCGGAACCCTTCACGAACTCGACTCCCTGGAGCGCGGTGACAGGGATCATGGCGAGATCGGCGCTGCCATTCAGTTGGCGCAGCGCCACACCATCAACGAGGGTCAGCACATCCGCCGTGTCGCGCAGTCCCCGAGTCGTGACGCGGGTGAAAAAGTTGCCTTGCGTGGCGTGCTGGAGCCCAGCCACTGTTCGAAGCGCTTCATCGAAGGACGCCGTGGCGGTATCCCGGAGTTCCGGCCGGCTGACGGAGGTCACCAGGAACGGGACGCGCAGCGCATCCTCGCGAGTCTTGCTCGCGGTTTCGATCACGGTAGCGGTGGGCGTCACATCGAGTTCGAAGTCGGCCGAGGAGGCCGCCTGAAGGACGCGTTCCGTCTCTCGCAGCGCAAAGCCCTCTGCCACCGCCGTGATCCGATACCTTCCGGGAGGCAATCGTTCAAGCCGATACTGTCCGGTGTCGGAGGTTCGAATGGTGCGCCTGGCAGGTCCGTAGACGTCGACCATCGCGGCCGCGATCAGAAGACCCTGCGGGTCTTTTACTGCTCCCTCTAGTATGATCGCCGTCTGGGATGTCAACGGAAAAACCGCCAGGGCTGCTATCAGGGACAGTTTGGTGTGCAACGTCAGACCTCGAGTGGGATGCGGGCCGCGGCGGCTTTCCGGGGGCGGCCCAGTGTTTTCGAAAGAGAACGACTCCAGTACATGAGGAGACCTGTGACGGTGAGAGCCACGGGCGACAGACCGGCAACCAAGTACGCCACCATCACGCCATAGAAGGCGACCGTGCCCCAGCGTCCTCCGAACCGGCCGAAATGCAGCGGATACATGAGCAACGCAGCTTGGGAAGCGCGATTCGCATCGGAGAACCGCGCACTGCGGATGACGGCGCCCGTACCGGGTTCCAGGTAGACCCAGTTCAGTCCGATCCGATGCCAGTCGCGGACTTCCTTCGTGCGAATCGAAACCGGA
The DNA here is from genome assembly GCA_016871155.1 of Acidobacteriota bacterium. Taxonomy (GTDB): domain Bacteria; phylum Acidobacteriota; class Terriglobia; order Bryobacterales; family Bryobacteraceae. Next base: position 1,096 of record VFZO01000055.1, read on the forward strand.
TCGCCAGGCTTTTTCGGAAACGCCAGCGAAACAAACCGTGTGCCCGGCTGCGCCTGCATCGCCCTCTGTACGAATTCTTCCAGGCGAACGGTCGAAGCGTTCCAAGCGGTAAGGGCACGAGGGCTTGTCGTGATTTCGCCGCCTGCAACCGCCCGAATGACGGACTTGTAGATGCCTGGAAACGAGAAGTACATCCCGGTGAACGCAATGAAGAACACCGCCGCGCTCGAATAGAATCCGATGAGTTTGTGCCAGTCATAGTTCTGGCGTTGCCAACGTGCGTCGCGCAGGAAGCTGAATCCGAAGCGCCAACGCGGCAGTCCTGGCCACCAGACGATTAGTCCGGAAACGCTCATGATCAGCGCGGTCAATCCGACGAAGCCGTTCAGGAACATGCCTGTGTCTCCGAGGAGCAGTTTCGCGTGCAGTTCGTAGAACCACTGCATCCACTTGCCGTGGTAATCCTCCTGCCCGGTGATGGCGCCGGAGTACGGGTCGATGAATGTCTGGATGCGATGGCCTTCGGGCGAGTTTGTCCAGAAGTTCATGCCTGTGGCGGGTCCACCGTCCCAACTCACCGAGGAAAGCTGGTCCGCCGGGCGGACGGCTCGGATCCGCGCTGTCAACTCATCCAGAGTTAGCCGCTCGCCCCGAGGTGTCACGTAGGCGGTGCCGGGAACCGTCAGCCGGTTCAGTTCGTACCTGAAGACGACGATCGAACCGGTCAAGCAGACCACTGCGAGAACGGGTCCCAGCAGTAGAGCCAGCCAGAGGTGAACGTTGAAAGTCCAACGACGCCAGGCAACGGTCCGCGGGGATTGTAGAAATGGCGATTCGGAGAGCTTCATCAAGCGGTTCTGTAAGCCTCGATCATAGGCTGGAGTACTGGTGAGCCGGCGCTTCTTTTCCACGAATGATCGATTCGGAGCCATGGGCGGCTATGACCTGCCGGTGAGTGGCGGCTACCAGAAGCACGCGTAGATATGCTTTTCAGCCTGGCGCCTAGGCCAGGTCATACGAAGATCAGGCCGCTCGGCGCGCGAAAAGGCCGACAGTGGGAATCCGCGGGGAGCGTGTTTTTTGCCGTTGCATTCTTTTAATGCCAGCGTCAGACCTGCTCGCGCTGAGACTCTCCGCCGCCGGGTAGGTCTTCGCGCAGTCTCCGTTGAACGAAGGTCGCTTCTCGGATGCTCCGCCCGCCCAACTGAACTTCCAGCCCAGTCATGAGAAAACACAACCAGGTATCGAGCCTGGGCTCAAAATCGCCGGTCCGGAATGCTGGAACCGTCCGCCAGAGCATCGACTAGCTGGCCCTCAGGCAGTCCGCGAATGTGCTCGACGTTGGTTTGGGCCCGGTCGACCATGTGTTGCCTTTCGCCGAGCGCCGCCGTGTGATGGGCGTGAACTGGAAGCCCGAGGTCCTCGAGCCCGCTCGCCGAAGGCTGGCCGAAACCTCCAAGTTGCCTTTCGAGCGTGCCGAATTCGATTTCGTATGATCGAGCCACGTATTTCACGGTCTGCGCAAGATCGCTGACTCAGCGCGAGAGTAGAGGCGCGTCCCGGCGCCTGGGGGCCGCCTCGTCGTCTGCGAAGAACGCGTCACGCCGGCCCTGCTGCCGCCCGATCTGGGATTCGGCCCAGCACGACTCGAGGCCCGTGCCAACCTTGCGTTCGCACCTTTGGTGTGCCTAGGATCGCTCCGGCCCGCAGACGGTATCCGCACCTCTGGAGCCAGACCCTCCGCGACGCCGGACTAAGAGACGTGCAAGCGAAGTCCTTCCTGGATGGAGCCAATCCTCCATTCGACAAGGTCCAGACAGAGTACCTTCGCTACCATCTCGCCCGGAAAAGCGAATGGAACATCCCGAATGAAGACAAGCGGACTTTGCTCGACAGCAGAGATTCAGCCAGCCCACGCTACGTCAAGAGCGGGCTCGATCTCCACTACTTGTCGGTCTCGACGCCCTAATGGGGAATCGCCTGACGTAAGCTCATTAGCCTTGTCGGACCGTACGCCTGAACCGGAGCGGCCAGAATAGGAATGCGAGCCTTGCTCCCGAGTTGCTACGCCCGCCGATCTCCACCGTCCGCCTGCTTGCGGTCCGAAGGCGAACCCACGTCGAGTAGCTCGTACTCAGGGTCCGGCTATGCCGCACGGGACCTCAAGTGGACAACTCTCGCAATTTTGCCCGCGGAGAGTGAGTCGTCCGGCGTATACTGTGGGGGTCCAGGAGACCAAAAATGGAAATGCCGGTCCAGACAATGAGTTAACACACGAGGCTAATCGCGCCTTGCAGGGTGATCCCAGTGGAAATTCGCGAGCAGCCGCGGGCTAATGCTGGCGGGAATCAGCGGATGATCAAGGAAATTCCGGCTCGGATTGCGCCCACCGCAAGAACCCGTCTAGCGATTCCCGTTCACGGCTCCAAAACGCCCGCTTGCCGCCGTTGACAGGCCGCTCACGCGGAAACATTAGTAGAAGAGGTATTGCCGCATTAATTTTGATGAGAGCGAGCCGTTTCGACGAATCAGGCGGTCTCCGAGCATTGCAATGATCAACAACGTCACTGCTGAGAGCGGGACTCCGAGCGCCGTTCCAATCGGGAACGTGTGGCCGCGCATCTTTGCCTTGCTACTCAATGTGAACCAGAACCGGCGGCCGGCGCGCGTGGAAGCCGGCGAGCGGACGGAAAGCAGTTGCCGGCGGGCTCTGAAGGAGTTGCAGCGGTGAAAGGCGAGATGCTGATCAACGACGTCTGCCACGCCGCTGGCGTCTTCTTGTTCGCCCACATGCTGTATCTGATCACCCGAAGCGGAGGGACAGCCGAAGCTAGACGCCTTCCTGCCTTGTGCGCCGGAATCGCACTCCTGTGGAACCTGCTATCGCTCGTGGGCTCCACGATGACAGAGAACGGCTCCGTCACGGCTCACGCGTTGGCCGCCACCAGCTTTTCGGCCCTCAGCCTGCTGCCTGCGATTCTGCTCCAGATCAGCCTTCCCAGCACGTTCAGGTCCACGGTCCGCACCGGTTATGTGCTCAGCGCGGTCGCCGTAGTTGCTCACTGTGCGGAGTTGCTACTCGCGCCCGACCTTTTGCACCGTCTGGGGCTTGGGACAATCACCATCGGCTTTGGAGTGCTGACCGCTCAGGCCGTTTTGGCGCTCTTGTGGCGGGAGCACGCGCAGCCTCGCGGTTCTACGTCCAGGCTGCTCGGAACGATGGCGCTGTTCCTTTTCGCCACTTCGTTCGTGCATTTCGGAGAAAGCCACACGCACGAGGTGTGGTCGAAGGAGTTGGTGATTCATCATGCGGGAATCCCGCTGGCTTTGTTCGTGCTGCTGCAAGAGTGGCGATTTCTGATGGCGGACGCCTTCGTTCGTGTCGTGGCGAATGCCCTGCTCGCCTTGCTGATGGCTGGTACTGTGTGGATGTTGGCGGGAAGGCGGGACGCGGCGATTCAGGTGGCGGCGATGGCCGGAGGCTGTGCTGCATTCGCGGCCATCCGCCCGGTCGCCCAGCGAGCCATCACACGCGTTCTTTTCGGGCAGCCCACTCCCGAAGAGATTGCTCCCGCGATGAGAGCGGCACGTGAGAGGTCGACGTGCGAGGAAGAGTACTGGCAACGAAGCCTCGACGCCGTGGCGGGGCTGATGAAGGCGCGGTGTGTCGGGTGGCGGCCGGAGCCGGCGGGATGTGAGAGCACCGTGAGTCCCACGCTTTCGGCGACGCTCGGGCTGCGCCAGGAGGTGGACGCCGAGGTGGTCATCCCAATTCGCCTCGCGGCTGGCGATGTGCGATGGGGGCTGCTCGGCGAACGGCGAGGCCGGCAGCCATACCTCAGCGAAGACCTTGCGTTGCTGGCAAGAATGGCTGCGCAGATCGCCGAGGATGTGGATCAGATCCGGCAAATGGAAGTGAAGCAGCTTGTCGCCGAGGCGGAACTCCGGGCACTCCAGGCACAGATCCACCCCCACTTCCTTTTCAACGCGCTCAACACGCTGTACGGCGTGATCCCCAAGGACGCGGCACCTGCGCGCCGCATGCTATTAAACCTGTCAGACGTGTTCCGCTACTTCCTGCGCGCCGGCCGCAGTTCGGTCACGGTGGAGGAGGAAATGCAGGTGGTCCGCTCGTACTTGGCGATTGAGGCGGCACGCCTGGGCACGAAACTCCAGATGGAAATCGACGTGGATAGGAACGCGCTGCAACACCGGATTCCGGTACTTACAATTCAGCCGCTCGTTGAGAATGCCGTCAAACATGGAGTAGCGGCGAATCCGCTCGGTGGGTGGCTGCGCGTCGCGGTGGCCCAGACACTCGAAGACCTAGAGGTGACCGTCGATGACAGCGGCCGAGGGTCGGACTCCGGCGATGTGCGCGGCGCAGGCGTCGGTCTCGAGAATGTGCTGCGGAGGCTGCAGATTTCATTCGGCCCCGGCGTTCGCTTCCATCGCCGGTTTCACAACACGGGAAGTACTGCTGGTTTTCAGATCCCGCTGGACCGGCTGGATCGTAGCACCCAAGTAGAGAAGGACAATGCCGCTGCGAGCACTCATCGTTGACGACGAACCGATCGCCCGGCAGGTGCTGCGAGAGCAGATGGAGGATCTCCCGCAAGTACGGGTGGTTGGAGAAGCCGAACACGGAATCCGGGCGCTCGAGCAGATCAGCCGGCTCAAACCGGACCTTATCTTCCTCGATCTGCAGATGCCCGGCATGGACGGCTTCGATGTCATCCGCCACCTGGACGGCCCGGCTATGCCTGCGATCGTAATTGTCACTGCTTTCGACGAGCATGCGATCCACGCCTTCGAGGCCGGCGCCGTGGACTACCTACTGAAGCCCGTGTCGGCGTTACGGCTTCGGCGTTGTATCGCTCGCATCGAGCCGCAGCGGGCGTCGTCGGCGGGAACATCAAATCAGGTGGCGGCACTCCGTGAGATAGCCAATCGCGCGTTCCCGGAGCGCCTGCGCAAGGTGGTTGGCAAACTCGGCGAGGAGTTTCACCTGCTGGACTGCAATCAAGTGTTGGCCTTTCAGGCCGAACGCGAACTGGTGTGGATTGTCACGCGGAACCAGCGCTATCTCGCAACGCAGCCCTTGAGGGCGATTCAGCAGCGGCTGGAGGGTTTGCATTTCACCCGGATTCATCGGAACGCCCTTGTCAATATGAACCATGTGGTCAAAATGGCTCCGCTTACCAGCCAGCGATGGCTGCTCACGCTGGCCAACAATCAGGAGTTCATCGTGAGCAAGCGGCAGGCCAGGACGGTACAGGAACTCCTGCACTGGTGAGCATCCCGGCAACCGTTGGAATGAATTCCATGCCCGTCCATCTCTAGCGGGAGTTTCTTGCGAACCGCGATTGTCCGGGCAGCGGCTGACGCGCTAACGCGACCTTCGCAGCTGACAGGCAAGGAGAGCCAACTTTGGCTGGCAAAGCGGCCCTATGAGGCCGCATACCGAGCGCAAGAGCTGAGTCTGCCCGCAACCGTACTGTTTCGAGTTTCACCACAGGCCCAGCCCAAGGGGTGCGCCGGGGAGCACATCGTCGGATCAACTACACCGAATGTCATCGGCTCGAAGACGAGATGGACAGCTATCAGTTCATAGGAGATTGGCTGGCCGCGAAGTGATCATGCGCGATAGGCTGGTATGTTCGCATGCGTATAACCCGACGAGAAATCCTGATGGCAATCGCCGCCCGGCATGCGACAGGCGCACCTCTGTCTACCTCCGATCCCGAAGTTGTGGCCCTGAACAACAACGCGGCCAGCGTCGAGGCGCATCTGCGCAGTCAGAATACGGACCCGACAAGCCGCTGGTACGGAGGTTTCCCGGATGCTCACGGCCTTTATCCTGGCGCCGTCGCCATGGCCGTTTTCGATCCGCTCATCGCCGGGTTGGTGCATCCGAAATCCAAGTTCTTCCGCAGCGCCGAAGTGTTCCAACACCTCAAGCTGGCCGGGGTGTTTCTTGACCGGCATACGTCGCCCGACGGCAACGTGCAGAACCCGGAAACCAACTTCAACTCGGCGCCCGATACCTCATTCGGCGCGCGCGCCATGGCCATGGGTGTCCGGCTGGCCCAGTTGCGCGGCGAGCGCGAAGTCTTGTCGTATGCGATTCCACATCTGACACGCGCGGGCAGAGCCATGGCCAACGGAGGACTCCATACGCCCAACCATCGCTGGATCATGTGTTCCTCGATGGCACAGATTCACGAGATCGCGCCCGATCCCAGCTATCTCAAACGCATCGACGCGTGGTTGCGGGAGGGCATCGATATCGACGATGACGGGCAGTACAGTGAGCGATCGACCGGCACCTACAACGTAATCGTCAACTCATCGCTTGTCCTTCTCGCCGACAAGTTGAGGCGCTGGGACCCGTTGAATCCCGTGCGACAAAATCTGGAAGCGGTTCTGCATCTGATGGACACCGGCGGCGATCTGTTGACGGATATCTCCACCCGGCAGGATCAGTTCACTCAAGCCAACATCGCCAGCTATTGGTTCGCGTTGCACTATCTGGCGTTGCGAGACAACAATCCGGTATACGCCGGACTCGCGCTGCCCCACGTGCGCAACTACATGACGCTCTCCTACGCGATGACCTGGCCGGATTTTCTGCGTACGGACGTGGTCACCAAGCCGCCCGCCGACAACTACGCGAGGCATTTCGCAAGGATGGGCGTGACGCGGATCCGGCGCGGCGATATGTCCGGCACTATTCTGTCGGCAGGCAATAGCCGTTTCTTTCAATTCCGCCACGGCGAAGCCGTAGTGAACTCTGTACGTTTTGCTTCCGGATTCTTCGGCAAAGGGCAGTTCCGGCCGTCCGCGTTCGAACGCCGTCGAGACGGCTACGTACTGACGCAGGAGTTGACCGCGCCCTACTACCAGCCCTTGGACCGCGACGTGGGAATGCGGTTCGAGGAGATGCGGCCGTTGCGAGAGACGACGGATATTTGCCGGCTCACACAGCGCGTCCGCATCGTGGAGAGGCCGGATGGATTCGACGTGGAACTGACAGCCAGCGGTACCGACGAGGTACCGGTAACGGTGGAGGTGAATCTGCGCGAGGGCGGCGTTCTCGAAGGCGCGGATCCCACAGGCGATGGCGCGTGGTTTCTCAAGAAAGAAGCCGCAGTCTATCGCGTGGGAGCCAGCCGCCTGCAATTCGGCCCAGGACACCACGAACACCGGTGGACCGCCGTGCGCGGCGCGGAGCGGAGGCTGCCCGGTGGCGTTACAGTGTACCTAACGGGCTTCACTCCCTTTACCCACACGCTTCGTTTTCGCAAGGCTTGACGGGGACCCCTCGATGACGACTCGCCGTGACTTCACCGCAACCGCGCTGCTGGCCTCGACCGCCCAGGCACAGACTGGACGGCCTAGCGTGATCGACGCGCATTCTCATCTTCCTTTTCGATTGACGCCAGAGGTAGTGGACGCTGACCGGATGATGCTGGACACGGCCGCGCGCCTAGGTATCGATCAGGTGTGCGTCTTCATTCTTTCGCCAGAGCGTCCGGTCTCACTCGAAGGATTTCGCAAGGGCAACCGAGCGCTGGCCAAGGTGACCAACGAGTTCCCCGGCAAGATTCTCGGTTACTGTTTCGTCAATCCCGGTTATGGCGCGCGGGCGCTAGAAGAAATTCGCCACTATGTTGAGAGCGAAGGGTTTATCGGCATCAAGATTTACAACGACTACTTGGTGACCGATCCGGTGATGGCGCCGGTTCTTGAACTCGCCGGCAAGTTGCGGGTTCCCGTGCTGCAGCACGCCGGACACACTTCTTGGCTGCCTTCGCCGCAGCCCAACATCAGCGATGCTGGACACATTGCCGAAGCCGCGCGGCGTTTCCCGGAAACTATGTGGACGGAGTTCATCAGCCCGGAAACGATTGACTCACGGATGTGGCCGAAGAGTGCGGCCGTGGCGGAGCGGTTGTGGTCGGCGGCTGAGGTGAATGATGTGGCGGACATGTACCGCCGGCTCGACGTCGTGTCGCACCGGCTGACATTCGCGGGGGCGCGGCATGAGACGAACTACGAGCCTATGCTGCGGCGGATTGCGCCGGCGGCGCCGCTGGAGGCACTGCGCACGTTCGCGGACGCCCTGGATCCGACGGGCATTGAGCATCGGGAGGTGTTCCAGCGCTACACCCAGGAGACGGAATTGAATCGAATGGCCGACGCGGTACGGGGCGATAGCGCCGTGGTGCGAACCCTGGAGGCGGATGTGCGAGAGTGGCTGTGGGCGCCAACCGCCGGCCGGGAGGCGGCGATTCGACGCGTGCTGGAGGCATGGCGGGATAACGATGCACGGCTGGCGCCATTTGGCCCCACCAGTTCGCTACTCCGGGAGTTCCTGCCTTTGTCGCAGGAGTTGGCGGACCTTGGTGCCGCTGGACTTCAGGCGATGGACCGGTTGGCGGCGCGGCGCGCCGACTCGGCGTGGGCACGGGGGCAAGCCGACCTGCTCGAACGCACTCGCCACGTTCGACTGGAAGTACGGATGGCGGCGGCACGCCCAGTGCGGCTGTTGGTGGAGGCTGTCAACCGCTGACGAGTCGATGGCGAGCACACCGAAGTACTGGAGCGGGTTCAGAGAGCCACTTCAAGCGGCTAGATATTCTGTGCTCGTTCAGGTAACGCACGGCGCGGCAGGACACGCAGAGATAAACAACGAAAAGCAACATGGCCAGCCACAAAAGCCTGAAGCTCTTCGCTGCGTCGCCACCTGCACGTGCACCAAGCACGAAGGAGAAACCCGCCGGGAAGACGGCCCCAGATCCGCCGGCCATCGAGCAGCGGGCTGGGGCTCATGCGTAGCGATAGGCCGATGGATTACCATGAGCCCTATGTTCCGCGCTTCGGCTTTCCTTCTATTGATCGCCTCCGCCGCAGGCCAGCAATGGACCGGCGAACGTGTCAAGCGTCTGGAATCCGCCATGGAAGCGGAGCGGGCCCGGCAGGGCATTGTTGGGTTCAGCGTCTCCGTCGCGCGGGGCGGTGTGCCGCGGTGGAGCGCCGCGTTTGGCAAAGCCGACCTGGAGCACGAGGCGCATGCGACGCCGGCGACGCTGTTCCGCACCGCCTCGATCGCTAAGCCCCTCACGGCCGTGGCCGCGCTCCAACTGATGGAGCGCGGCAAACTCGATATCGACCTTCCAATCCAAAAGTACTTGCCCGCGTATCCGGAAAAACCGTGGCCGATCACTACGCGCCAGTTGCTGGCCCACACCAGCGGCACGCGCGCGTACAAAGACGAGGAGATGGATTCTACGCGCCGCTACACGAGCGTCATTGAAGCGCTGAAGATTTTCAGCGCCGACGCGCTGTTGCACCCGCCGCGCACGAAGTACCTCTACTCGACCTACGGATACAATGTGGCCGGCGCAATCGTCGAAGCCGTCAGCGGCATCCCGTTTTTGAGCTATGTCCGCGAGAACGTCCTGACCCCCGCGAAGATGGACGCGACGCGCGACGATGACGCACGCGAGATCATTCCGAACCGGACTCGCTGGTATTCAAAGGCCAAAGAAGGAAAGGTAATCAACGCGGTGCTTTCGGATGTTTCGAACAAGATTCCTGGCGGCGGGCTCCTTTCCACATCGGACGACCTGATTCGCTTCGCCAACTCCTGGCAACAGGAGAAGCTTTTGAAGCGCGAAACCATGCGGATGCAAACCGAACGCCAGAGGTTGGCCGACAATTCGCAGACCGGCTACGGCCTGGGTTGGAACGTGTCGCCTGTACTGGGGCGGAATGCGATTAGCCACTCGGGCAGCCAGCACGGCACGCGGACGCTTCTCGCCATCTTTCCGGAGCTACGGCTTACCGTTGCCGTTATGACGAACTGCGACTTCGCCGAACCCACGAGGATTGTGGAGATCGTGATCAAGGAGATCGAAGCCTCAAATGGCGTCGGCGGCGTGGTAACTGGAGCGAACAAGCGGCCCTGATTCGACGTGGGCGAACCCCATCTCGTAACCGGCCCGCTTCAACTCCGCGAACTCCTCAACAGGCACGTACCGAACGATGGGCAGGTGTTTCTTTGTAGGCCGCAAGTACTGCCCCAAGGTGAGGATGTCCACCTGATGCGCGCGCAGGTCGCGCATCACCTGCAACACTTCGCCCGGAGTCTCACCCAAGCCGAGCATGAGACCGGATTTTGTTGGCGTCTTCGGACGCACCCGTTTTGCATAGGCCAGCATATCCAGGGAACGCGGATAGTCCGCACCCAGGCGCACCGGCCGGTACAACCGGGGCACGGTTTCCGTATTGTGGTTCAGCACTTCGGGCCCCGCTTTCATCACGGTCGCCATCGCGTCGTAATTGCCCTGAAAATCGGGAACCAGCACTTCCACATGGCAACCCGCGACGCGTTCATGAATCGCCTGAATGGTCATGGCGAAGAGTTCCGCGCCACCGTCCTTGCGGTCGTCCCGATTAACCGAAGTCACGACCGCGTGGCGCAGACCCATGGCCGCCACGGCTTCCGCCACGCGCCGAGGTTCGTCATAGTCCACTTCCAGCGGCGCGCCCTTTTGCACGTTGCAAAATCCGCAACGCCGGGTGCACATGTTTCCGAGAATCATGAACGTCGCGGTCTTCTGGTTCCAACACTCGCCTATGTTTGGACAGGCTGCGGACTCGCACACGGTATGCAGTCCCAGGTCGCGCACCAGCGCCTTTAACTCCTGGTACCGTTCACCAACGGGCGCCGGAGCCTTCAGCCACTTCGGGCGCGCGGTCGTGGATTCTATATTTACGAGCACCTGTTTCTATTCTAGGCCCGCCGCCGCCAACCGCGCCTCAATCGTATATGGTGGATTCGCGTGTTGAATGCGCAGGTCCACGCCCGCCTCTTCGGCCACGTCTAGCGCCTTTTGAGGAATGAGGCCGATCAGTTCGCTGCCGCGCACGGCGATACCGGCCTCGGCCGCCAACCGCTCCACACGCTGCATGACGAAATGCGGAGGCGTGGCCTCGAAGTCGGTCAAGTTCATCGAAACCTGAACGATACCCTTCGTTGGCAACGGCAGGCCCAGCGCCCGCACGGAGGTAAACCCGCCATCGGCCTCGCGGATCGCCTTCGCCATCGACTTGGCGATTTCCAGTTCCCCAGTCTCTAGTTCGATATTCCACGCGATGAGAATCTTACGCGCGCCCACGGCCACGGCGCCCGCCGTGGGATGCAGTGCACTCTGCCCGTAATCGGGAAACCGGTCCAGATCCGTCTTCACAGTCTCGCGAAGCGTTTCGAAGCCGATATTCCGCACATACCGTAATGAACGCCGTGCGGGCAGCACAGCCGCCTCCCCGTAGAGGTATACGGGCAAAGAGTAACGGTTCCAAATCTCGGCACCTACCGAATGGGCGATCCAACCGCACTCCACAAGCGTTATGCGGCGCAGCGGCACAAAAGGCAAAACATCCACCGCGCCGATCCTGGGATGCACACCTTCCTGCCGGTTAAGGTCTATGAGTTCAATCGCTTTTCCGGCAGCCGTCACGGCCGCTTCACCTACATGTTCCGGCGTGCCCGCGAACGTAATCACGCTCCGGTTATGATCGGCGTCGCTTTCCACATCGAGGACCGCCACTGGCCCGGAGGCTCGAATCGCATCGGCAATCGACGCCACTACGCCCGCGTCGCGCCCTTCGCTAAAATTGGCCACGCATTCGACAATTGCGCTCATGGCACCAAAATACCAGCCCGGACCCGCCTCGCGACGATGTTGGCGCCGAGAACATGTGGAATCTCCCGGTAGTCCGGCAACGTCAGGATATTCAGGTCCGCGCGCATTCCTACTTGGATCGTTCCGAGCTCCTCGCCCAGGCCGGCAGCCCACGCGGCGTTCGCCGTCGTCAAGGTCACGGCCTGCTCCACGCGCAAGCGCCGCGAGCGACAGGCAAGCCCGATCGCCGTCGAAACATTCCAAGTCGAAAACGTTTTTTCCAGATAGCCAGTTCCCATTGCCGCGCCGCTTTCGATTAACGGTTCAGTTGGTTGCTCCGTCTCCGGCCCGAAGACGGTGAGTCCGTCGCGGCTCCAGCGGGGCAGTTTCGTCTCCGCTAGGGTGAATGCAATGGGGAAACGTTCGGTGACCCTCTTCGCCTCTGAGGCGTCCATCTCCGGATCCGTTAGGACGGGCACGACTCCCGCCAATTCGCGCAGTGCGCGGAGTGCCGCCAACGGACAGTGGACCGCGAATATGGCGGTGCCGTGAAGGGCCGCCTGCCGCATGGTGCGCTCCGGATTCCTCGGCAAGCCGAAGAGAGGGTCGAGAAAGGCCGGCATGACAACGGCGCCGTGCGCGTCGAACTCTTCGGCTCCGTGCGCTTGGCTCAACCGGTCCACTCGCGCCGAGGGACCCACGGATACGATGCGCCCTCCGGCGATGAGCACGGCGCCATCTTCAATCACCCCGAGTTCGTCGCACTCCACTCCGCGCCGCAGCCGGTTTGGCCCCCGCAACGTAACCAGTTGGCGAGCCCCGCGGATGAGGAGCGTTTTCGGCTCCGCCAATTGTCAGGAGGGCTGGTAGAAGCCCTTAATCTTATTTCCGGCGTCCCGGTTCGGCGGCTTCAGGTGCGAGAGTTTTTCGTACGGTAGCGCGACCAGGTCCTGAGCGCGATCGTAGGCCTCGGGAAAAAACTCGATTTCCACCAAATCCGTCGCCGCCTCCAGCTTCTGCTTCATTTCCGGAGTTACGGTCACCAGCAGGTAAACGGAGTTGTCCGTCAGCTTGTGCATTTCAAAACAAAGGTAGCCACCCTTGATAAACAGCCCGCATTCGAGCGTCTGCGGCGCATAGGTGAAGCCATAGATTCCGCCGGCCGCGTACCTGAGTACGTCGCCCTCTTCGGGCGCGGTTACGATCCGCACGCCATGCTTCGTTCGTAACGCCGCGCGCTCCGCGTTCACCTTTTCGACAGCTGCCGCGGAGACCTCCACTTTGGCCGGGGTAATGTTCACAGTTCCCATCCCCTATAGAATACCGGAATGGTGAAATTCCTTCTCGCCGCCAGCTTCGCTATGTGCGCACAGGACTACGATCTGGTTCTACGCGGCGGCCGCGTCATCGACCCCAAGAACAACCGCGACGGCCGATTCGACATCGCGATCAAAGCCGGCCGTATCGCCGCCGTGGAGCCGTCCATCGACGCGGCCCGTGCCAAAAAGGCGCTGGACGTGACGGGCCTGCTTCTAACTCCAGGGATGATCGACTTGCACGTACATGTCTTTCATACGGCCGGCAATCCGGGAGCGTGGGCGGGCGACAACTCCGTGCAGCCGGACGCCTTCAGCTTCCGCACGGGAGTCACGACGATGGTCGACGCTGGTTCGTCCGGTTGGCGCAACTTCGAAATCTTCCGGACCACGGTAATCGACCGCGCACGCACGCGGGTGCTGGCGTTGATCAATATCGCAGGCTTCGGAATGATCTCCGACGCTACCGAACAGGACGACTTTAACCCGGACGCGATCGCGAAGCTTGCCGTTAAGCACAAGGACGTTGTCGTTGGCATCAAATCCGCGCACTATCAGAAGCCCGATTGGGAGAGCGTCGATCTGGCGGTCGAGGCCGGTAAGAAAGCCAACCTTCCGGTGATGGTCGACTTCGGCTTCTTCCTTTTGGAGCGGCCTTACTACAAGCTCGTCACCGAGCACCTTCGCCCGGGCGACATCTCCACGCACATGTTCCGGGGTCCGGTGCCGTATGTCGACGACAAAGGCAAGTTGTACCCGTATTTGATGGAGGCCCGCAAGCGCGGCGTCCGCTTCGACGTAGGCCACGGAGGCGGCAGCTTCGTACTCCGCAGCGCCGCTGGAGCCATCCGCAACGGCTTCTATCCGGACACCATCTCCAGCGACCTCCATACGGGCTCTATGAATGGCGCGTTCATGGATATTCCCGCGTTGATGTCCAAGCTCATGGCACTAGGCCTGCCATTGAAGGAGGCCGTGCGCGCCTCTACGTGGACTCCCGCCGAAGTCATCAAACGCACCGATCTCGGCCACCTTTCGACCGGCGCCGTCGCGGACATCGCCGCACTGCGTGTCATGCCCGGCGAGTTCGGCTATTGGGACAACAACACGGGCCGGGTGACAGGCAAGGAGCGGCTTTTCTGCGAGCTAACGCTCAAAGATGGATCCATCGTTTGGGATTGGAACGGTCGAAATGGGGTAGACTACCGGACGCTTGGCCCAACCTACGGAATCCGCGAAGGCATCGACAGGATACTCCCGCCGAAGTGATTTCAGTAGCCGTTCATCGTCGCCATTTCCAGACCGAGGCTCAAAACAATGAGTAGTGCCGCCGCGAGCATCCGTAGCGGCGTTACAGGTCCATGCGCAACTTGCAAACCGGTGGCTTCATCCCACGCGGTAACTCCGCGATTCATTAACCGCTTGTAGGAGCGGACCATGGAAAAGAGCGCGACGATGGGAATCGCGGCCGCCATACCCTTTATGAACACCTGGGCCGACCGGTTGAGTGTCCGTCCAAACGCCAGGTCGCCTTTGACCCGAACGTCCAGCACAAATTTTCCGGGCGTCGTGCCCCAGGAAGCTAGCATCAGCGCCTCAACAGGAATCCACAACACCATACAGGCCCAAGCCGAAGCGTAGTTGCTCCACGTATCGGACGGCAGGCCCAGCGCCGGCGCGATGTATTCCACGAGCAGGGTCATCGGTATCGAATCGATCATGCGGGCCCAGAAGCGGATCCACGGGCGTGGCGGCATTGGACAATAATATCGCAGGAGCGATTGCGCTAAACTTCACTAACGTCTTATGAGAACCCTTATTTTCGCGTTTCTTCTCGCGCCGGCAGCCTACTCGCAGGGGCTAACGGGACAGATAAATGGCACGGTGGAAGACCCGTCCGGCAACGTCATCGTTGGCGCGAAGGTTTCGCTGTCCAACATCACGACGAACCTGCAGCGCGAATCGGCTACCGACAACGCGGGCAATTTCCTGTTCACGCAGTTGCTCCCAGGCCGCTATCGCGTTTCGGTGAACGCCAGCGGATTCAAACGATATCAGCAAGACGACATCGAACTCACCTCAACGGAACGGGTGACCCTGCGCGCCATTAAACTCGACCTCGGTGCGGTGACGGAAACTATCACCGTCAGCGAGGAGGCAGCCCGGCTGCAGACGCAGAGCGCTGAGCGCCAAGGCCTGCTCAACCAAAGGCAAATGCAGGAACTCTCGGTGAAGGGACGCGACTATCTGGGCCTCCTGAAGACGATCCCGGGCGTCATCGACACGGCGAATCGCCAAGCGCCCGGTTGGAATAACCTGGGCGGAATCTCAATTAACGGCAACCGCGGCGGCACGATCAATCTCACGCTCGACGGAATCAGTTCCCTCGACACGGGGTCGATGGGCGGCCCGTACCTGGCGCCGTCGATCGACGCCGTAGGCGAGGTAAAAGTTCTTCTCACGAACTATCAGGCCGAGTACGGCCGCAGTTCCGGAGGCACCATAAACACCGTGATCAAATCCGGGGGCAACGACTACCACGGTGGCGCCTACTACTTCGTTCGCAACGAAGCGTTCAACGCCAATGAGTTTTTCAGGAACCGGGACGGCTTAGCGCGGCCTGGCTACCGATTTAACTATCCCGGCTACTTCATCGGCGGGCCCGTGCTCCTGCCGAAACTCTTCAACGGCAAGAACAAGCTCTTCTTCTTTTGGAGCCACGAGGTTCTGCCGCGCAAATATCCCACGCGAGTGGGTCAGATTACCTACCCCACCGAATTCGAGAGGCGCGGCGATTTTTCGCAGACCGTAGACCAGAATGGACTGCGCATTCCGATCAACGACCCGCTGAACAATCGCCAGCCGTTTCCAGGAAATATCGTTCCCGCGAACCGGATCGACCGCAACGGACAAGGGATGCTGAACATCTTCCCGTTGCCGAATTTCCAGGATCCGGCGCGTTCTTTCAACAACCGGTTTCAATCCACGGTCGATCAACCGCGCGAAGACAAGATCCTTCGCGTCGACTGGAACGTCAACGCAAAGAACCAGTTCTACGTGCGCGGCATCAACGACTACGAAGCCTTCCGCGGCGACTTCAATTTCGTTCTTGCCTCCAATGTGTGGCCGCAATTTCCGATCGAGTACGCCATCCAATCGGCCGGCCTCGTGACGACATTGATCACCACGATTTCCCCTACCAAAGTCAACGAGGCGACGTTCGGCGTAAACCGGGCGCTGCAAACAGTGTTGCCGCTGAACCAGCAGGGACTGGACCGCAACGACCGTTCAAAGGTCGGCCTCAACCTGCCGCAGTTCAACCCCAGAATCAACCCGCGAAATTTGATCCCCAACGCCACCTTCGGCGGTATTCCAAACGCACCTCAGTTGAACATTGAACAGCGCTTCCCCTTCTTCGGGACGAACAATATTTGGAATTGGTCTGACAATTTCTCGTGGGTGAAAGGCTCCCACAACATGAAGTTCGGGGTCTACATTGAAAAAACCACTCGAAATGCGCAGCGCTCCGCGGCCTTCAACGGGACCTTCAACTTCGACCGGAACGTGAACAACCCGCTGGATTCCAACTATGCGTTCTCCAACGCGATTCTCGGAGTGTTCAATACGTACACCGAATCCGACCTGCATCCGGTCGTGCGCGGGCGCTACATTAACGCCGAGTGGTTCGCGCAGGACAACTGGAAGGTGAACCGGCGCCTGACGATCGACTACGGTGTCCGCTTCTACTTCATCCAGCCCACCTGGCTCTCGCAGAACAAGCTGGCCAATTTCGACCTTGCCGCCTACGACCGGACGAAGCAGCCTCCGCTGATTCAACCCTTCCGCGACGCGCAGAACGTCCGCGTGGGCCGCGATCCTGTGAACGGCCAACAGTTACCGGCCGTTGCGATCGGCACATTCTCAACGGCCGCCGGCACGCCATTCCAGGGCCAGACTATCTTCGACGAAAAGGTGCAAAACGCGCCGCCTATTCAGATCGGACCGCGCATCGGCTTCGCATGGGACGTGTTCGGCAATAGCAAGACCGCTGTGCGCGGCGGCTTCGGCATTTTCTACGATCGCTACAACGACGATCAGATCTTCCAGCTCCGCGAAGCCCCGCCGGTGACCAACACCTTCACTACATTCTTTTCCACAATTCCGGAACTCCTCCGCTCGCAACTGCGCCAGAATCCGGCGCAGGTTGTCTCCTTGCAGCGTGACTTCGATCCGCCTACGGTCTACAACTGGAGCTTTGGCGTGCAGCAGGATGTCGGCTTCGGAACGGTGCTGGACGTCGCCTATGTCGGCAACGTGGGACGGCACCTGCTGCAGCGCCGAAGCCTGAATGCGCTGCCGTATGGAGCGCGGTTCCAATCGAGTGCGATCGATACAACAACCAATTCGCCATTGCCGGATAATTTCCTTCGTCCCAATCCCGGCTACGCCGATATCCTCTACGCGGAGTTTGCCTCCACGTCCAACTATCACTCCATGCAGACGTCGATAAACAAGCGCTTCTCCAGACACCTGACATTCGGCGTGGCGTGGACGTGGTCGAAATCTATGGGATTGGTCAACGCGAACAACGACGCAATCAATCCGTTCATCAACTACCGCGTCCGGAACTACGGCAAGCTCTCGAACGATCGCACCCACAACTTCGTCCTGAACTACGTTTACGAGTTCCCCAAGCTCAGCCAGAAGTGGAACAACGGATTTGTCAAAACAGCGCTGGATGGGTGGGAATTGAGCGGAATTACTTCCATGCTCTCTGGCTCGCCGTCCGGTGTTGGCTACAGCCTCGTACAAGCGGTCGACCTGGTCGGCGGCGGAGGGGCAGGTGTGGATAGCCGCGTCAATGTGATCTCGAACCCGATTTTGCCACGTGGGGAGCGAAGCGAATTGCGTCACTTCCGAACCGAAGCGATTGCACCGCCCACGCGTGCGGAATTCGGGATCGGAAACGCGCCGAAGGACGTCTTTCGCGGGCCGGGAGTCAACAATTTCGATATTTCGATTTTCAAGAACTTCGCGTTTGGTTCGAGCGACGTGCGCAAACTGCAGTTCCGGTTTGAGACCTACAATAGCTTCAACCATACGCAGTTCAACGCGGTGGACACGGGCGGCCGGTTCGATGCGCAGGGCCGGCAGGTCAACGCGCGATTCGGTCAATTCACAGGCTCGGCGGATGCCCGCCGGATCGTGTTGGGTCTAAAGCTGTATTTTTAGAGAGTGAAGCTCACTCTTCTTGTTTGCCTGTGGATGGCCAACACCGTGGCCCAACCGCGTCACGGTATTGCGCCGCCGCGTCTTGTGATTCGCGGCGCTACAATCGTCGAGGGTAACGGAACTCCAGCCCAAGGGCCGCTCGATGTTCTTGTCGAGAACGGCATGATCTCCACGATCGGCAGGGTTCCCAAGCAGGCCGGCGACGTGGAGATCGACGGCGGCGGCCGCTACGTCTTGCCAGGACTGGTCAACCTGCACGGCCACCTGCACGATGAGCGCGGCGGAACGCCGATGGACCCAAACTACGTTCTGCGGCTGTGGCTGGCCTGTGGCGTCACCACGGTTCGCGACCTTGGCAGCCCGTTGACTAAGACACTCGGTTTTCGCGATCGCAGCGGACGGGGTGAAGTGGCAGCGCCGCGCCTTTTTGTCTACCCGTTTCTGGGGCGCGTCCGCGATCCGGAGGCGGCTCGACGCCGCGTTCGCGAGCTAAAGCACGCGGGGGCCGATGGAATCAAGATCATAGGCGCCTGGCGGGACACTCTGGAGGCCGCAACCACGGAAGCCCGGGCGCTGGGCCTACCCGTAGCCATCCACATCGGCGTTGAGGAGATCACCGCCAAACACGCCGCGGACCACAAAGTCACGTCCATCGAGCACTGGTATGGCATACCGGACGCGGCGCTGCCGGAAGGGGTGCAGAACTTTCCGTCCAATTACAACTACCTCAACGAAGCGGACCGCTTTCGCTATGCCGGCCGTCTTTGGCGGGAAGCGGATCCGGAACTGCTTAAGAAAGTGTTCGATCACATGATCGCTAACGGCGTGGCTTGGGATCCTACGCTCGATATCTACGAAGCGAGCCGAGACCTGCAACGGGCCCAAACGCATCCGGCTTTCAAGGACTATCTTCATCCCGTCCTGGCCAATTTCTTCCGGCCCAACTTGGAAAACCACGGCTCCTACTTCGTGAACTGGTCGTCGAGCGACGAGACATTTTGGAAAGAGAATTACTACAGTTGGTTCCGCGCCGTTCGCGAGTTCGCCCGCCGCGGCGGGCGCATTGGGATTGGGGAGGACGCTGGCTATATCTACCAGATGTACGGCTACGGTATGATCCGCAACCTGGAATTGCACCAGGAGGCCGGCTTTCATCCTTTGAAAATCATCGAGCATGCAACGTTAAACGGTGCGCGCGTATTGAATCAGGAGTCCAGGTTCGGACGCGTCCGCGCCGGCTGGGCCGCCGATCTTCTCGTCGTCCTCGGGAATCCACTAGAGGACTTCAAGACTCTTTATCCGGGGCGCGGCCTGGAATGGACAATCAAAGCGGGCATTCCCTATTCGAACGGCGAACTGATGCGTGAAGTGAAGGCTATTGTAGATAGAGCGAAATGATTGCTTTCGAACACACGCCTAGGACCCGGCTGGTCTTCGGGCCGGGAACGATTCATCAGGTGGGCACTCTCGCCGCGGCGCTCGGATTCCGGAAAACGTTGATCGTCGCCGATAGCGGCATGGACGATGCAGGCCACACAAAGACGGTGCTATTCTCCCTGGCCGGGCAAGGCATTGCCTCAACTCCCTGGTCGAGCTTCAACTCCAATCCGGATTCCCGGATGATCGAACACGGCCGCGCCTTCGCCGAACAACTGGACATCGATTCGGTGATCGGGCTTGGCGGCGGCAGTTCGATGGACTGCGCCAAGGCCATCAATATTCTTCTTACGAATGGCGGGCGAATTCAGGATTACTGGGGACACAACAAAGTCCCGAAGCCGCTGCTCCCGATGATCGGCATTCCGGCGACTACGGGCACCGGCAGCGAAGCGCAGACCTACGCCTTGATCTCCGATGCCGAGACACACACGAAGATGGCGATCGGCGACGACAAGGCCGCCTTCGCGATTGCCGTCCTGGATCCGGACATAACCCGGACGCAGCCCTTTGGCGTGCGTGCCGCGGCGGGATACGACGCGATTTCCCACGCCGTCGAGACGCTGGTCACCACTAAACGGAATGCAATTTCCGGCTGTTTCAGCCGCGAGGCGTGGCGGCGCATGAACCCGAATTTCGAACTCATTTTGCAGGAACCCGGGAACACCGGAGCCTTGGCGGAAATGCAATTGGGCGCTTGGTTCGCCGGGTGTGCGATTGAAGCGTCAATGCTAGGGGCCACCCATGCCTGTGCGAATCCGCTTACCGCGATCTACGGCATTCCACACGGTCAAGCCATCGCGGTAATGCTACCCCACGTGGTTCGCTGGAACTCGCAGCCGGAGTACAAGGAGTTCCATCCCGACCTCCCCGGACGGCTTCGTGAACTGGCAGGAGCCGCCCGCTTGAAGACATCGCTCTCGCAACTCGGGGTCGCCCGGGAACGTCTGGATGAAATGGCGGCCCTCGCCGCGCAACAATGGACAGGCCGGTTCAATCCGCGTCCGTTCGCCGCGGACGCCGCTCTGGAGCTGTATCAATGCGCCTACTAGCTGTATTTCTTCTCTCCGTCAATCTCCTCGCCGATTGGCCGCAATTCCGCGGTAATCCTTCATTGACCGGTGTTGCCACGGCGGGGCTGCCGCCGGAGAACTTAAAACTGCTCTGGACTTGGGAAGGCGGCGAGTCCTTCGAATCGTCCCCCGTGATCGCGGGCGGTGTGGTGTTTATTGGCGCCGGGAACGGTGACGTTGTCGCCATCGATCTGGCCAGTGGCAAGACGAAGTGGAAGTACAAGACGGGTGCGGAGATTGGTGAATCGACGCCGGCCGTGGCGGGCGGCATGGTGTTCATCGGCGACCTGCGCGGCGGTGTGCACGGCATCAACGCCGCCGACGGAAAGGGCGTATGGACGTTCAAGACCGGGACGGAGATTAAGTCGTCGCCAGTCGTTGTTGACGACCGCGTTCTGGTCGGCTCCTACGATCAGAGTGTATATGCGCTCAATGCGAAGACCGGCAAGCAGCTCTGGCGGTTCGAAACCACCGGGCCCGTGCACGGCACGCCAGGCATCGCCAACGGCGTTGCGTTCGTCACCGGGTGCGATGAGCACTTCCGCGCGATTCGTATCTCGGATGGGAAAGAGATGTTCGAGGTCCCAAGCGGCGCCTACACCGGTGCGTCGCCCTTGCTGGAGGGCAACATGGCGTATTTCGGCACCTTCGGCAACGAGGTCTACGGTGTCAACATGGCGGCGAAGAAAATCATTTGGCGCTACGAACATCCCGTTCGCAAGTTTCCGTTCTACTCAAGCGCGACGTTGGTGAACGGAAAGGTCATCCTGGGAGGCCGGGACAAGATGGTCCACGCGGTGGACGCCAAGACAGGCAAGGGTGCTTGGACGTTCACGACGCGCAGCCGTGTGGAGTCTTCCCCGGCCGCCGGCGGCAGTCGCATCTACATCGGCTCGAACGATGGCCGCTTCTATGTATTGGACGCCAATACGGGGAAGAAGCTTTGGGAGTACGAGGCCGGCGCAGCGCTGTCGTCGTCTCCGGCAATCAGCGACGGAAGAGTCGTCATTGCATCTCAGGATGGCCGGGTATTCTGCTTCGGAGGCTAGCAGGCGGCGCGGGCTTCCCGCGCCGCCTGCAGCACTATCTGGCGGAGGCGAGGCGCAACTCGTGGGCCTTCAGATTCCGGCCCGTGGCCGAACTCCAATGGGTAATCACGGTTGCCGCATCGTCGCTCAGTGCGCCCGGCGCATAGAAGGCCGGCGCTGTCGCGGTATTAGCGAAGGCCCCGCTCTCCAGCGCGTGCATCAGGTTGGATATCGGCACAGCCATCTCCAGGTACTCGTAGCCATACGTCGCCATGGGCAAAGCGACACGCTCGCCTGCGCGGCGTAGCCGGTCCCGCGGGTGAGACGCTTCGGCATCAAGAGAGACCATGATCGGATGGTTGTCGTTGATGGTGACATGGAGCCAGTTCATCAGAGCGACCGCATAAAACTCTTCGCGGCTCAGGTTCCAACCGCGCCGCCGCGTAGTGAGCATGTTGAAGAGGCGCTCGGCGGCCGTGGCGATCGCGGCGTTGTCGGTAGGATTGGCGCCTACGGCGTTGTTACGGTTCTCAATACCAACCCATACCTCCCGCAGAAACGTCTCAAACGTGGAAACGAAGTCACGATTGGAGGCTTCGGCCTTGATGTAGTCGACCGGGCCGCCACTCGTCTTCCCGTGGTTCAGATCCATGCCGAACATACGGTGGTAGGCGTTGCGGCGCACAGCGCGTGAGTCCGGCCGAACGTTGCTTTCCACGTTAAATATGGCGGAACCCGCTGCGTGGCGGTACCAAAGCGCCTCAGTGGTGCGCAGCCAGTGAGCGGCATCGGAATTCGGAAAGTCGAGACTCTCGCCGTTGGCGTAGTGGTGAATCACGCGATCAAAAACCTCATAGACGCGCGTGTTCTCCAACATATAAGCGTAGATGAGGTGATACCAGGCCAGCGTCGGATTGGGCGGGGTAACGGCCAGTGGCGTCGGCTTCGGCAAGCCGGCGAGATTCATGGCGGCGAGATTCCAGCCTGTGGAACCGTTGGCCCAAACTGCCTCCAGATACAGACGCACGATGTCCGGATGGAGGCGGAACATATTGTCGATACTGCCGGCGGCGGCAATCAAAAGCTGATACATAAAACATTTCCTCCTGAAAGTGGTTTTCGAAATTCGTTAGCACTTGGCCTGGATATCCTTGACCCAGCCGGGCAGATCGCCAATGATCTTCGCCGACCGGTCCGGCGGCTCGGGAAGGCGGTTTTCCTCATAGCGCTTCAACGCGGCCGCAGCCTGCGGGGAGAGGCGAATAGTGCCGGGCGGGCAGTATTCCATGCGCTCGAAGAGTTTCTTAAGAACGGCTTCCAGTTCGCTGGCGCCGGGGCTGGGAGTGGTTTCCTTGGACATAGTGTTGCTCCTTCGTTGATTGACGGAGTGGCGGCCTATTGCAGCCACTCGCGTCCCATTCGTTTCATCCAGACCTCTTGGCGCTCCAGCCACTCAGGGGCTTGCGAGGCGTCCAGGCCAATTCGATATCCGGCCAGAGCCACCAGACGCAACGCCTCCTGGCGCGCGAAGTGGCCGCTCTTCCATAACGCGTCGCCTCCCGCCATTTCAAGGGCGCGGAGACTCTCCGGGCTGACCTGCTCTGGATTCAATAGCTGCCGCGCACTCCGGTTTCGAAAGGCACGCAGCGGAGTTTCCATCAACAGTTCCGCCAGTCGCGGCATCTCCGGCAAACTGGCCGCGATTGCGCGCGAGTTTGCCGCCTCCGGATGCCGCGAGTACTTCGCGATCCAGCGATTCTTTTGCTCCACCCATGGACCGGCGCCAAAGACGTGCCGGCACAATTCCATGTTGATCACGACGCGAAGGAAGGGCGTGGGATGCGGATCTCCAGGGCGCTCCGTCAACACCAGATCGGGTCCGCCATCCAATACGTCTTGCAGCGCGAGAACCGACGCGTAGCCGCAGAGGCAGAACGCGTAGACATCAGCCGCGATTTCGCTGGCCCAAGCCGCCCACGTCTCGCCGCTCTCCGCCGGCATTCCTTCACGGATGACTTGAGCCAGTTCCCTCGTCCAACCTGTCGCGTGCGCCACCTGGTGCCCGGCCTCGTGAACCAACGCCGTCGGGCGGACGATATTGTGCATGGCCACGCGAATCGCCGCAGCCGGATTCCAAGTACCGTCCCACAGGCGCAGGTCGGCCTTGAGAATTGCGGCGCCCAGGCCTTTGTCCGCATACACTAGCACTGGCGGCCGGGGAAGTGCCAATGGCAACAGCGCCCGGTGCAAGGCTTGCGCCGCCAGCCAATCGCAGGCGCGGAGCAGCGAACCCATCAGTGGCGCGCTGCGCGTGTTCAACGCGTCGACATAAAAGTCGATGACGCTCTCCACCTGCGAATAGGCCATTCGAAACTCCTGAATGCCCGCCTCGACCGTGGCGGCGTCGCCCCGCCGGCTAGCGGCTTCCAGCGCCGTCAATTTCTGTTCCAACCGCGCGGCCGCGTCGCCAAGTCCCCGGCGAAGCGAGACGCCCAGATAGCCTTCCAGCCCGCGCCACGCCTCGACCGTGGCGAGTTGTTCGACATCGGCCAATCGGCGTGTCGCGGAACGCCAGTGCGCAAGTTGCCGCAAGGACTCCTGCATTGCCGTTAATCCCGATGAAAGCCAGGGCGAACTGTGATGGCGAGAATCGGGTCCTCCTTCAGGTCGTCCAGGTCTTTCCGCTTCCCTTCTATTAGGTCAATGATCGGCGAGATGATGTTCGGCACTGTGGCGCGGAACGTGACAGTGACACCCGATTCACCGGAATCGGCGGCGGCGATGAACGCCTGGCGGAACTGGTCGTAGGCGGCGCCAACCAACCGCAGCAGCGCCTTGATGATCCACTTACGAATCACCCGCTTCAAGTAGCGTCGCAACACGGCCATGACAAGCGGCGTAAGCCACACGGGCGGAACGAAATTCTCGTTCTTTCGAATAAGAACAATGTGGCTGGCCAAACCGTCGGCCAAAGTGTTTTCCGCCGCGCCCACGATGCGGAGAAACGCAGGCAGCAGAATTTTCATTACACCGCCGGTTCGCATGCGAGCGGCAAGCGTCTGCGCGTCGGTTTCGGATAGGTAGAGGTGCAGTGCAAACGACTCGGTGACTTCGTTGAGCACCAGGTTGAATTGCGACTGCCGCTCTACGGGCGCGTCCGCCACGCCGGCAATTTCCAGGTAGTAAAAGCGCTGTGACGGAGTGATGACATGCCTGGACTGCGTGTACTTCCCGTCGACATCCTTGCCAAGACCGCTGGAGCCGAGCAGTATACCGGCGGCCGTAGTGGTGAGTGGATGAATCTGCGACCAGGCAGCCTCCAGCGCCGAGTTCAGGCCGGGAACACCCGTTTCATAGAGTGAAATGCGGCTGAGCCATGTGCCCGGGATCGCTTCATAGAGATGAATCCGGGCCTTCAGAGGCTTACCGGGTACGGCGCCCTTGCGGGTCGCCAGAAACTGCCCAAGCGTTTCGCCGCCGAAACTGGAGATGGAGTTCGCGGTAGCCGGGTCGATGCTGATTTCTCGCACCTCCGAGTACTTCTTGTAATAGGCCGTTCCCGCCGCAGGCAACTGAATCCAGGTGCCCGAGGAGGCCGATGTCTCGCGAAGCTCGGGCCTTAGATACTGCGAGGGCAAATTGGCCGCAGCCGCCTGTTCAAAGGCTTCGAGCGCGAAAAACTCGAGGAGATTTTGATCCTCAAGCTCCGATTCGGTTAAACCATTGCGCTCGACCATTTCGGCAAGGTTGCGGACGGTGTCCTCCGCCACCTGGGCAAGCGCGTAGCCGGGCGCCATGGCGCGATGCTCTTCGGTGACTTCGAGGCCCAGAAGGCCCAATCCGCGATCGACGATGAAGTTCGAAAGCGGCTGTGCGGCATCCGGACCGATGAACCGCTGAATGAGCTTCGCCACTAGGCCGGCCAGAAACTTGACCACGCGCGGGCGGCCAATAATACCGATGGCGGTCTTGGCCACGGCCTGCGCCACAGGTGCGGCGGCGATGATGGCCGGCAGAAGATTTTCTTCCAGGTCCTTGGCAACGGCGTTGGGCTCGCTGTCGGTGGGCTCGCTTTGGCGGTTCTGCGCAATCCTTGCGAAGTTGCGGTGTGCCTGACGCAGCCGGCGAAGCCGGCTATGAAAGCGCCCGTGGGAGAAAGGGGGCGTGCGGCGATGGGAGAGCTCGGATTCCATGTCCTGGCCGGCGGCGAAGAACTCCGCGGTGAAGTACTCGTCCAGTTCGGACTCCACTTCCGCAGCGGGGTCCTCCTGTTTGACGTCTCCCTCGGCGGCGGAGCCGTTCGCGGGCGCGGCCATGCCACCCAGGAAGATGCCGGCCAGCTTGCGTGCCGGCGCTTGCAATGGCTCCGGCACCTTTCCGAGCGCGGCCTTCAGCACGCGGCGAATCAACGGCTTAATCAGTCCCTTCAGCTTGGCGAGGATGGGCCCGATCGGAACAATCTTGCCGGCCGCCTTGATGACCTTACCAGCCACCTTCTTCGCCGTCTTCACCACGCCTTTGACGATCTTTCCGGCCTTCTTCAGCAGTTTGCCAAGAAAGTACTCGAACTGATCCGGAGCGATATGCGCCGACGCTTTTTGGAAGACGCGCGCGACCTCTTCGACCTCGAGCTCGTTGGCGTCTCTGGAGCCAATCTCTCGCTCCACCATCTCCATGGCGGCCTCGTAGCCGCGAATTCCGGACGCCATATCGCGGACCACCGCTTCCTCGGCTCCGGCTTCCAACTCGCCGGTCATCTCCTCGTCCACGCCCTGGCGTGCGTAGAGTTCGAAGACCTCTTGCGAGAAACGCCGTGTTGCTTCGCGGAACTCCGGATCTGAAAATTCGAACAGCATCTCCGCTGCCGCCTGGGCGGCCGGATTGATGGCAACGGACTGCGCTTCATCGCGAAAAACGGCTTCGCTGGTAAATGGGCTGGAGGACTCCAGCGCGAAATACTCCTGCGGCGCGGAAGCCGCTTCCATTTCCATCTCGTCAAGGAATGGCGACTGGAAGGGTGACTTTGTTCCCATGAACGTGCTCCTGATACTGCTGGGCTCCGTCACTAATGACGAAGCGGGTCTAAGGGTTCCCGCCGTTAGACTCTGCTAGCGGCGCCCTGTCGATTAGGTAGTGTCCACCTGGAACGCAGCGTTTCAGGTTCCGCGAAAAATTTTTGGGCGATACTCAAGAGAGCGCCGAATGGAACTGACTGAAGAATCCGTTGGAAGCTTCCTGCGAGCCGTGGGTGAAGGGCGTTTGGAAGAGGTCAAGCACTCGCTGGAGGCATGCCCCGGGCTCGTGAACACTGCAGGTCCGCACCCGTTCTGGGGAGGCCGCCCGCAGCCACTGCATGTCGCCGTAGAAACGAAGTGCCGCGAGATGGTGGAGCTTCTTTTAGAGCACGGCGCCTCCTTGGACGGTGACAACGCCGGCTACGATCATTGGTCGCCGCTGATGCTGGCACTCCAC